>JACKFF010000004.1 GCA_020632595.1 Nitrospiraceae bacterium
GCAGGCGTCGGAACAAGATGAAAGCGTATTGAGGCAAACCCACGGAGGGTGGTCCAACTTGCGGAGTTTATCCTGAGCCAGCGCCGAAATGCTCAAACACTGCCCGCTTTTTTACCGGTGCCGGTTGCACTGCTCGGCCATGCCACAAGGCCAGGGGAGGTCTCATGGAAGAATAGGTTACGAAGATGGATGCCCGCTGACGAAGGCGGGAAGGCGAGCCAATCCAGGGTGTTAGGCCAAGGCGGTTTTAATCTTTTGGGGATGTTGACGTAGGTCCAACACCCTTTGCACGATTACGGTGTTTGGATCAGCCATTTTGTCATAAATGGCGTATGGGAATCTTTTGGCCAACAAGCGGTGATATCCAAAAACCTTCTAGTGAATTCCGGCATACAATGCCAAGGAGTCGATGTCTGCAAATATGGCATCAAAGAAATACTCGCCGACTCCTTCTGCTTGGTTTTCATAAAACTGCCGACCTGAATGAAGGTCTTCCAGGGCAGAGCCCAATATCCTGATCTTCATTCAAATCGTTTCCGAAGTTCCTTTTTTGCTTCCTTCCAGTCATGAATGTTCTCCTGTCCCGCCTGGACCCTCTGTTCTGTTTCTTGTAATAACGACTCATGCCATGCCGGAGATTGAAGCGATTGGTCTTCGTTTGACAGGTCTTCCCAAAGGGCTTCCATGATTCGGAGCTTTTCCTCGCGAGACATTTGTTTGATCTCTAGAATGTCTTTCATCGTTTCCTCTCTCTAGCCTTTGGGACAATAAGCGGACGGTCTGGGCTTCATGGGTTTATTGTACTTGAAGGTTTCTCGAGTATCTATGAAGATTTTGTGGGAAATGTGGGTAAGGATTCGGGGACAAAATATTGAGGGGGCTGGATTAGGAAGCCGGGGTTTCGTCCCCGGACGACGAGCCACGTTTGTTTCGGCAAAAGTGGCCAAAACCATTGACGCCCCGTCTGGCCTCATTGAAGAGGAGGGACGCGAACTCTTTGAAGAGCGGCCCAACTCGCTCCGCTCAAACAAGGTTCGCTAGCTGCTGAGAGTGACCTTTCTTTGGGCTAGCCGGCAGGCGTCGGAACATAGGAGGAGAATTTTTCAGAGTTCTATATGAAAAAGGGAAGAGCGCAGCCATGATGGTGATATGGCTTGAAGGGCGAGGTACGGGAAAGTAGATTCCTGCCCCATTTGTGGAAGCCCAAGGGTCTGTTATTCGGCTACGGAATGAATGGAAGCTGGCAGTTTGTTTAAGGTTAATTCCTTGAGATGCACCTTGGAGCTCGCATTATCAATATCAATGCCTACCAGATTGCCTGCAGCGTCATAATCCAGGACAATTCCCTCCGAGACTTCCCGGCTTTCTACGCTGGGATGTTCGGTCAGATCGATGTAGAGTGAATCTGTGTCTGGGTAATAGTTCAATTTCATGGTCTGAATCCTCGATCAGGAAAGGCATTGTGAATGGTCACTTTATCGGCAAGTGTGATGACACGTAACATCCGGCCATCAAGTTCAGCTATCGGTCCCCAAAATCGAAAACGATTTCCTTCTTGAGGTTCGCTCTTGGATGGATTTTCTACCACTTGAATGCACCAGTCTTTTTTGAGATATGGGCGTTTACGTAATACTTCTTTCTCAAAATATTCTGTGAATGTGTAACTCTCCACGCTGCTAACATACTTGGTTTTTCAATGAATGGCTAGTCTTGAGGAGCTCAATTAAGAAAAGTTGTTGAGGGTGGATCTGGGCTGATGAGGGGCGAAAAGCGGGATTCCGGAAAACCATTTTTATTAAGAGAAGGTGGAAAAGGGTGCATGGCGTTGGAATGTCCACGCTCCGGGTTGCTTAAGGCCCGGGTTGAACCACGGTTTCGACGGCAAGGATTTTCTGTGAGTTGGCAGGTGCGTAATGGAGTTTTTCAAACCCGATCACGTGACCGGCTTTATCCTTCATGAGAATGACTTCTTTATTGGTTTCTTCGCAGGTATGCTGAATTTTGTAGGGCCGGGGGTCGGCCTGGGAGGGGAGCGCTGGTTTGGTGCGTCACTTCCTATTTCAGCGCTTTCGGGGTTTCGCCCCCGAGCGACGAGCCACTTTTGTTTCGGCAAAAGTGACCAAAACCATTGACGCCCCGTCTGACTTGAATGAAGAGGAGGGACGCGAACTTTTTGCAGAGCGGCCCAACTCGCATGGCTCAAACAAGGGCCGCTAGATGCGAAGAGCGTCCCTCCTGGGAGCCAGCCGGCAGGCGTCGAATACCTGATCAACAATGTCAGGATAATGGGAAGGTTTTTTGATACCGGGGTTTCGTCCCCGGACGACGAGCTACTTTTGTTTCGGCAAAAGTAGCCAAAACCATGTTGAGGGGCGGCCTGGATGGCTGACGTGTAGGTGGTGGGAAGGCGGGACCTTTTCAGCCGTCAGGTTTCGATGTGCGGGTTTGAGCTGGGCTCAGATCCTTCGCGGAGCCTCAGGATGACAATGCCGGGGAGAATGTGGGATGGAGGAGGGATCTTTGATATCGAAGGTCGGGGATGACTTAGGAGAGCGGACCAACTCGCAGGGCTCAAACAAGGTCCGCGAGATGCGAAGAGCGTCCCTCCCGGGGGCCAGACGGCAGGCGTCGGAACAACAATCCGCCTGTTGATTGGTGCGTCAGCCCGTTTTGCTGGATTGAGGGTGGGGGATGGGTGGATTATTCAATCAGCGGCTCTATCGGGTCTTTTTTTTGTTTGTGCTTTTCGGTGCGGTGCGGTTGTTTTTACCGGTGCCCTTTTTTTCGCTATCGTCCTTTTCTTTGATTGGGTCATGCGATGTTCTTTGACGATATCGACAATTTGGCCATCTCGATACACATAGACTGGCGTGTTGGTGTCAAATCCTAATTGTCTTGCGTTTGCCGCCGCGCGTTCTAATGCCACTCCCACTTTGGCCAGATCCGGATCCTTGATGTTTACCTGTTTATTGGCCATGTATTCCTCCTCCCGCGTCCACATATTCCGGTCTGTCCAATGCATTATCATAGAGAATTGCGGAGGAGGCAGGCTCAGACCTACAGCGATAGCGTTGACGTGACGGTTCATCGCGCGGCGGCCCGACTAGGCCACGGCATATTCCAATGTCCGGGGATTTTCCATCCGCTTCGAGGCGTTTAGGATTTCGAGGCCGACGATATTGCCGTCCTTGTCATAGTCGAGAATGATGCCGGGCTTCTCCTCGTCGCTTTCTTCCACAGGAACAGAACTGAACTCAATGGTCAGCACATCGACTTCCTGGTCGTATTTCACTTTCATGATGCCCTCCAATACTTGGTGATCTTATTAGTGCGGTAGACGGTCACCACCACCGGGGGATTTACTGTGTCGTTGACCATCACCCGCAAGAGATACCGCTTCCCACCCATCTCCACCCGTGACTGATAACACGTGATATTATCCAACGCAGGAACTTTCTGCTCCGGTGCTTGCAAGACCTCTTCCAAAAGAGATTGCGAAAGTCTACGCTTTTCCAGTTCCTCCACCACATGTTTCGAGTAGTGAAAGCTCATCGTGGTGAGTCCCTCTCGGCCCAGGTCGTCATTCCGGCCAAAGAGGAATACAGGCATTCCCGTCTCTCACAGAATTTCCTCCCACAAATCGACCCGGTCCGGATGGCGTTAAGATCAGTTCCACCTTGGAGTCTCGGCTCCACTGTTTTATTGTCTCCTCAGGTCTGATTGCGGACACCATATGCCCATGCCATTCGTCAGACACCAAGCTGTGTTCATCATCTCTTTTCGTGAACTCCTCGACCAAATTGTTTGTGTGTTCCCAAACATGCTTGCACTAATCGCTCATTACCCCGATGCCAATCGTACCATTTTGCTTGCTGGCAAGAACATAGACCGCCGGCAGGGCTACCAAGGCATGGGTTTTCAGAAGATCTCGTCCATGATAGACCAGGAAGCCTTTTAGAACTTTTTCTGCGATCTGTTGCGCGTGGAAGCAGATGGTATCCCAGGGGATCTCACTAGCCGCCAAGTTATTATTGATATTCAATAGGTCATGGTCTGCTTTGTGGAGCCAGGATGCGAAATTTGATTCAGGGTTGTTCATAGAGAACTTTTCCCTCTTTCTCAATGACCGATAAGAGGGTTCCACTCACTCCCCGAAGACGTTGCACTTCTTCTGGTGTGTACACGACCACATCGAGCGGCCATGGCCGGAGGCCAAATGCGGCACTGACTTCGATAGCTCGTTCAGGGGGACGTCGTGATGTCTGCATTTCAATGAACACATCCAGATCACTGTCAGGTCCGGCGTCGCCCCGCGCATGACTTCCAAAAAGAACGATGCGTTTGGGGTGAAAACGCTCGACGATTGTGTGGGTCACCTGTTCCAGTAGCGCGGCGTGCGTCATGCGGCACCTTCATTCGATTGCGGAAAAGATTGGGGAAGTTTTTTTCTGAGAAGCCACGGATAAAACTACTTGTTTCGATTTTCCATTTACCTTTACGAAAATTCCAATACATTGAATCCAATGGTACCCAACCGATGAACTAATGTACATAATTTTATAGAGACGGGGGGGCGTCCCGGTGGCGGAGCGCTGGCTTGGTGCGTCTTTTTCTTTTTGAGGTCATCCGGGGTTTCGTCCCCGGACGACGAGCCACTTTTGTTTCGGCAAAAGTGGCCAAAACCATTGACGCCCCGTCTGGCTTTTTTGGAGGGGAGGGACGCTAACATTTAGAAGAGCGGCCCAACTCGCTCTGCTCAAACAAGGTCCGCAACGGATAAGAGCGTCACTCCCTGGGGCCAGCCGGCAGGCGTCGGAACATAGGAGGAGGAATTTTTAGGTCCCTTGATTAATGAGCGGGGACTGCAGGAAGGATGGTGAGAGGAAGGGTGTTGTCGAGGGTCGGCCCGGGAGCGGAGGGCTTGATTGATGCGTCTTTTCCTATTTCAGAGCTTCCGGGGTTTCGCCCCCGGACGACGAGGCACTTTTGTTTCGGCAAAAGTGACCAAAACCATTGACGCCCCGTCTGGCTTTATTCGAGGGGAGGGACGCGAACTCTTTGAAGAGCGGCCCAACTCGCTCCGCTCAAACACGGGCCCCCAGCTGCGAAGAGCGTCCCTCCCTGGGGGCCAGCCGGCAGGCGTCGGAAGGCAAAACATGAAAACTTCAGGGACTTCATCTGAGAGAGCGGGGGCCGGAGTAATGACGGGGGAGAGAAGGTTGGAGCCGGTGGCACGGCTCGGCCATGCTACCAGGTTTGGGGAATTTAGAGAGAAAGGATGACCAACTCGAAGAGCTCGAACAAGGGCCGCCTGCTGATTTGAGCACCTGCACGTCTGGTCGACCTGCAGGTGGCGGATAGGCTGGCCAGGAGGGAGCTAAATGAGAGATGGGAACTGTGCCTGTTGGAAAATGCGGTGAGTCACCAAGCTAGATAAGGTCCCGAAACCGTTCGGATGAGATTTCGGCGGCGTCCAGGATTTGTTTCAATGTGCCGGGTTTGATGACGTGGTGGCGAGGTATGATGACGATATGTTTATCGTCGGTCATGGAAATGTGTTTACCTTCCCGAAGGACGTAAAATCCTGCACGCTTCAGTGCTCTCACGACGCGCTCATGAGAGACCTGCGGGAGTTTGGTCATACCGTGACTTCGACGGTCCGCAGTTTCTTTAGGCGTTTTAAATCTTCAATACTTGCAAGGTAGGTTTTAATGGCATCTTTGATGTTGTCCAGCGCTTCTTCTTCAGTTTCTCCCTGTGAGACACACCCCTTCAACGTGGGGCAATACACGACATATCCTCCGGCGTCGGGGTCTTGTTCGATGACAATTGGATATTCCATGCTGCCCTCCCAGATGAAATTTTAGTGGCTTTGACGAGAGTATAACAGAAGTCGCATCCCAGGGTATTGCCGCTGAAATTGTCACTGTGCAGATTGGTTATTGATGAAATTGTGGAAATGACCAGACGGGTTGCGGTGAGGGTTTGATCGGGGCCGGGGTTCGTCACCGGACGGCGAGGTCTCCTTCGGCCGGGCTCAGGACAGGCTTTTTGTTTCGGCAAAAGTGGTCAAAACCATTGACACCCCGTCTGGCCTTCTGGAAGAGGAGGGGCGCGAACCCTTTGCAGAGCGGCCCAACTCGCAAGGCTCACACACGGTCCGCTAGATGCGAAGAGCGTCTCTCCCGGTGGGCCAGCCGGCAGGCGTCGGGTTTCGAGGTGCGGGGTTGAGCTGGGCTCAGATCCTTCGCGGAGCCTCAGGATGACAATGCCGGGGAGAATGTGGGAGGGACGGGGGATCTCCGATATCGAAGGTCAGGGATGACCTAGCGAAAGGCGGACCAACTCGCCGGGCTCAGATCCTTGGCAGGCCCTTGTCCTGAGCGAAGTCGAATGGATCAGGATGACAATGCCGGGGATGAGGGAGGTGGAGAAGGGGCTTTGAATGGGATTTGACAAGATTCGGGGGCATTCATTGATGATAGGGCTCGGTTATCTTAGCGCCCTGTCTGTCCTCAACCCGGCTTTTTGGTTTTGTGATGGAGATGGTGTTTATGCGTCAACCTTTCCAGCCCTGATCTGGCTATATGTTTCCTTCCCCAGGTACCGCTCCAGCTTTTCACTGAGATCGGGTGACAGCCGTTCCATGGCGGCGATACGACGGAGTTGGGCCTCCATGTGGGTTTGTAGATCCAATCGGTGCTGCCTGAATTTTTCGAATGCCCCGATCATTCTTGAAGCCACTTGGGGGTTTTTGGCATCCAGTTCCATGAGAAAGTCTGCGACAAAGGCATACCCTGATCCGTCTTCCGCATGAAAGCCTTTGGGGTTGGCCTGCGAGAAGGTCCCATATAACGCCCGCATTCTGTTCGGGGTGGGATGCGAGAAGGCTTCATGTTGTGTGAGGGATTTTACGATCGGTAACACATCATCCGCCTGGGATCTGGCGAGGGCTCCGACCCATTTATCCACGACTAACGCATCATGTTCGAATTGATAGTAGAAATGTTGAGCCACGCCATCCCGATAGGGTTGTGCTTCATCCATATTGATGATGGTATTCAGGGCGGCATAGCGGTCTGTCATATTGTTGGCCTGACTATATTGCCTGAGGGCCACCTTAGCCACTTCCGCATCTCCTGAATGCGATAAATACCCGAGCGCGACATTTTGTAGACTGCGGCGACCGGCATCGGCCCGATCATACGGCTTGCCGGGATGATACGTGGTGTTGTACATCTCGAGGAACTCATCGTGCAGTTGACGCCCGAGCGTTTCCAGGAAGGCCTTCCGAACCGCGATGATGGCATGCGGATCAATGACCTCTCGTTGTGGCGCGATTTCCTGGTAGACGGGCAGACTTAAGGCCAGGCTCTTGAGTTCCCCGTCCATGTCCGCGCGTTGCAGAATCCGACGAAATGAATCCAGCACATCGTCGCCCACGAGGATGTCTTGTCCGTGTTCATAGCGATCCACCTGCGCCATGAGGTTCGTGGTCAGGAATCGGTTTCCGGCCTCCCACTGATTGAATCCGTCCCGGTCATGGACCATGAGATGGCGCAAGTGGTCGTCGGTATACGGCGCCTCCAGATGGACCGGGGCCGAAAAATGGCGGAAGAGCGAAGGGACCGAGCCCGGTGGGACCTGCTCAAAGGTAAAGGTGTGCTTCGCGTGTGTGAGCTCAAGGACGCCCTGCACCACATCCTGCCCGTCAGGACCCACCAGTCCGAATTTCACCGGAATGTGTCTGGGTTGCCCGTTTGACTGATGGGTGATCGTGGGGACCTGCTGCTCGAGCGTGAGTGTGAACATTTTTGTCGTCTGATCATGGGACCAATGGGCTGTGACCGTGGGCCTTCCTGCCTGCGTATACCATAGCATGAACTGGGTGAGGTCCCGACCGGAGGCCTCCTCCATGCAGCGCACCCAGTCTTCAACGGTGACGGCCTGCCCGTCGAACCGTTCAAAATACAAATCAGACGCTTTGCGAAAATCTTCCTTCCCCAATACGGCATGTAACATCCTGTTGAGCTCAGCCCCCTTGTTGTAGACGGTGGCGGTGTAAAAGTTATTGATCGTGACAAACTGATTCGGTCTCGGTGGGTGCGCCATCGGACCGGCATCCTCGGGGAACTGACTCATGCGCAGGATTCTGACGTTGGCAATGCGATTGACCGCTTGTGACCCCATGTCACCGGAAAATTCCTGATCTCGAAAGACGGTCAACCCTTCTTTCAAACATAGCTGAAACCAGTCCCGGCAGGTCACCCGGTTGCCGGTCCAGTTGTGAAAGTATTCATGCGCCACCACCCCTTCCACGCCTTCATAGTCGGCATCGGTGGCCGTATCGGGATGCGCCAACACATACTTCGTGTTGAAGATATTCAGCGATTTGTTTTCCATGGCCCCCATATTGAAATCGTCCACGGCGACAATATTAAACAAGTCGAGATCATATTCACGGCCATACACGTCTTCGTCCCATTTCATGGCTTTTTTCAGCGAGGCCATGGCATGCCCGAGTTTATCGAGGTCTTTGGCCGCGGCATAAATACACAACATGACCTGACGACCACTGGCAGTCACATAGGTATCATCCAGGCAGGCTAAATCCCCTGCGACCAGGGCAAACAAATAACTGGGCTTGGGGAAGGGATCTTCCCACACCGAATAATGCCGCCCGTTTTCGAGTTGTCCCTGATCAATGAGGTTGCCGTTAGACAGCAGGACCGGGGCGGCGATTTGATCCGCAATAATCCTGGTGCTGTAGGTTGCCATATTATCCGGGCGGTCAGGGAAGAAGGTGATCCGCCGGAATCCTTCCGCCTCGCATTGCGTACACCAGTTGCCTCCCGACTTATAGAGGCCTTCAAGTGCCGTGTTCTGTTCTGGATAAATTCTGACGAGCGTTTCTACCGTAAAAGCATCTTGCGCGGGCTGGAGCGAGAGGGATGTGCGGTCCACCACGTAGCCTTCGGCCGGATTGCCTCCCTTCGCGACAGGCTGATTATTCTGCTTGACTTCCAGTACTTCGAGTTCTTCGCCATCGAGAACCAGCGGGTTGGTATGATTCCCGTTTTTTTTTACCTGTAAGACGGCGCGGACCAACGTCTCTCCCTCGCGTAAATCGACCGTCAGGTCCACATGGGTCACCCAGTAATCCGGTTGTTGATAATCTTTTAAGTAGGTCACGGAATTGACTTCAGACACGGCATCATCTCCATTGGGTGGTGAATAAAAACTTTTCAGTTCACTTTTATCTACCATTCGTGAGGCATGGTTGAGAGGAGGATTGAGGAATCCTCATTGACCATCATACATGTTTGCGGCCTCTTTTAGATTATACCCCCAAAGGCCTCGCGCGCGCGCGTCGAAAAGGCTGAGGCATCGCCGCATCCGGAAATTTTGAGGCCATGGATGGGTGTGCAGGAAATTGGCTCGCATGATGAAGTCGTATCGCTCGTCTCGAGGAGGAATCACATCTAACCAGAAATACTGGGCAGACGTTTCACCGCCAACGCTGACATCGGCCATCCGATCTCGAATAGGGCGAGCCACTTCTCAGTGAGACTTCGCTTCATGTTGTAACCTTTTATATGCTCTCCCCTCATACATTGGCACTTTCGAGCGTCCAGTTGGGCATGCCCGCCAGGGCATTGACGTGGCGAACACGTTTTCCCGCCAAAATTTTAAGCCGGGCCGCAGCCCGCAATTTGTAGCTATGGGATGGTGGGATGTGTGGCTTTCAGAGACGCGGACATTTGCTTGATCTGTTCGCCGATGATTTCTCAACCACGATACCGTGTCCCTTTTCTTCGATCAAGGCCAAACAAGGAGCAATGGGCCGTCGCACCCTGCAGGCTAACCCCACATCCATCATAATAGTTCAAAACGGCAGGGAGAGCTTAGGGTGTGAGTAGGTTTTTTGCTGGAAGTTTGGTTAGAGCCGGGATTCGGCCTTGGAGCTTTGCGTTTGTTTGATGCGTCGCTCAGAGCTTCCGGGGTTTCGCCCCCGGGCGACGAGTCCCTTTTGTTTCGGCAAAAGGGACCAAAACCATTGATGCCCCGGCTGGCTTTCTGGGAGGGGAGGGACGCGAACTTTTTGAAGAGCGGCCCAACTCGCGAGGCTCAGACAAGGGCCGCCAGATGCGAAGAGCGTCCCTCCCGGGGGCCAGCCGGCAGGCGTCGGAAGTAAAACAGGAAAGTTTCACGGACCTATGAAAGAGCGGGCATTGAAGTGATGACGGTAGAGCGAAGGTCAGGACCTGTTGCACTGCTCGGCCATGCCACCAAGCCAGGTGAGTCTCTTGAAAGAAGTGGAAGATAGGTCACCGATATCGAATGTCCGGGGTGACCTAAGTATTGCCGCCTTGTGGCGGCATAGCCTCAGAACGGGATACCTTGCTGTACGAACCTTGGGCCAGCCGGCAGGCGTCGGAACATAGGATGAGAATTTTTGAGTTATTTCCATGCAAGAGAGAGGACGAGAGGAGTGCGAGAGACGGATGAATGGTTGATATGGATGGCAGAGCTGAGTAAGTCGAGGCTGTTGAATATAGGGAATAACCCGAGGGAGAGGGGGTACTTTAAAACCTGCGTCGATTCCAATACCCAGGTTTTCGTTTAAGATGCATGACGGCAAAAACTTGAACCGTCCCTGTTTTTACCCTATAGACCACCGCATAAGGAAACCGGTGAAGCAGAAATCTTTTTGTTCCATGCGAATAGGCAGGCCATGCTTCCGGGGTTTCGTGTATTCGAGCGACGGCGTATTGGACTTCTTGGAAAAATACATCTCCTATGCCTGGTGCTTGTTCTTCATACCATGTGTGCGCTTGTTCGAGTTCAGCGAAAGCTTCGGAATGGAAAATAATGCTCTCATCATTTTCCATGGGTTATCCGGCGTTGAACCTCTTCCCAGGGAATGGTAGTGGCTATACCATTGTCCACGTCTGATATGCGTTGTTGAATTTCTTCTTGCCATGCCTGTTCCACCCCGGCTTCCTGGACGGGATCCAGGCTTTGGATCAATTGCTGAGCTACCGCCGCTCGTTCCTGTGCCGTTAATTTGAGTGCTTGTTCCAGTATGGTTTGGGATTGTTGTCGCATATACTTTCTCCTTCGTTCCTTCGTACTTTTTCGAAAATTCATTCTCTCATAGCTTTAGAGATATCCTATCCTACTTAACCCTTTGGAGAAAGGATAGATGGGTCTGGGGAAGTTTGATTTTTGATTATGGAGTTCGTGTATACGGGAGAGCTTGGAGGGAAGGCCCAAGATGAAAGTGTTGCCTGGTTGCGAATGTTGGGGAGGATGTGGGGGGTTTTTTGATTTCCTGGGTTGGCCCGGGAGCGGAGCGGTGGCTTGGTGCGTCTTTTCCTTTTTCAAGTCTTCCGGGGTTTCGCCCCCGGGCGACGAGTCCCTTTTGTTTCGGCAAAAGGGACCAAAACCATTGATGCCCCGGCTGGCTTTCTTGGAGGGGAGAGACGCGAACTTTTTGAAGAGCGGCCCAACTCGCGGGGCTCAGACAAGGGCCGCCAGATGCGAAGAGCGTCCCTCCCTGGGGCCAGCCGGCAGGCGTCGGAAGTAACACACGAAAGCTTCACGGACCAATGAAAGAGCGGGGATTGGAGTAATGACAGCAGAGGGCTTGATTGATGCGTCTCTTCCTTTTTCAAGTCTTCCGGGGTTTCGGCCCCGGGCGACGAGTCCCTTTTTGTTTCGGCAAAAGGGACCAAAACCATTGCCGCCCCGGCTGGCTTTCTGGGAGGGGAGGGACGCCAACCCTGTGAAGAGCGGCCCAACTCGCGGGGCTCAGACAAGGGCCGCCAGATGCGAAGAGCGTCCCTCCCTGGGGCCAGCCGGCAGGCGTCGGAAGTAACACACGAAAGCTTCATGGACCAATGAAAGAGCGGGGATTGGAGTAATGACAGCAGAGGGCTTGATTGATGCGTCTCTTCCTTTTTCAAGTCTTCCGGGGTTTCGGCCCCGGGCGACGAGTCCCTTTTGTTTCGGCAAAAGGGACCAAAACCATTGCCGCCCCGGCTGGCTTTCTGGGGGGGAGGGACGCCAACCCTGTGAAGAGCGGCCCAACTCGCGGGGCTCAGACAAGGGCCGCCAGATGCGAAGAGCGTCCCTCCCGTGGGCCAGCCGGCAGGCGTCGGATTAACGAGCAGCTTGTTGATTGGTGCGTCGGTCAGGGTGGCGGATTTGCAGGTGGAGGGTAGGGGGGACCGCTTTTCTTTTCTGCTGACCACGGAATGAATAGAAGGTGGAGTTGATTTCAGGGTCTCTTAGATTGAAACGAGGGATTCACGGCTTTTCTGGATGTGTTTTTTGATCTTGCTGGACAGGGCCTTTTCGGCCAGGCGCAGCTCATAGGTCTTCTGTAAGTTCATCCAGAATTCAGGTGACGTGTTGAAAAATGTCCCCAGGCGTAACGCGGTGTCGCCGGTGATGCCTCGCTGTCCTTTGAGGATGGCGGTAATCCGGTTGGCTGGTACGCCAAGCGCCTTGGCCAGGGTGTTGGCGTTGAGTGGAGGATTAGAAGGTTGTAAGAACTCTTCCAGGAGTACCTCTCCCGGATGAATCGGGCGCATGTCGTTTTTTACCATATTGCCGTCTCCTTAGTGATAATCGGTGATCTCGACTTCGTAGGGTCCGTCCGGATTCCATACAAAACAAATCCGCCACTGATCATTGATGCGAATACTGTGCTGCCCGGCCCGATCTCCTTTTAATTTTTCAAGGCGATTGGCGGGAGGGGCTAACAGGTCACGTAATTCGGTGGCACTGTCCAACATTGTCAGTTTCCGCTCAGCAATCCTTTTGAAACCCGAAAATTGCTTTATCGCCTTTCCGCCAAAGAACTCTTCGGTGGTTTTATCCTTAAAGCTTTTAATCATTTAATCATATTTATGGGATACGTAAAAAGTAACAATAGTGTCGTTATTTAACCATCGAGCCCGGAACCGGTCAATGCGTTCCCATTCTGTTCCTCTTTTGAGTGGCTCTCTGCTTCTTCAAAACAAGGAGGGAGTTCTCATTTTTCTACATTAAGAAAAAGAGAGGGTGTTGGATGACGACTGTCTGGTGTGATGTCGCTTTGGAACTTAGCGTTTGGTTGATGCGTCGCTCAGAACTTCCGGGGTTTCGCCCCCGGGCGACGAGTCCCTTTTGTTTCGGCAAAAGGGACCAAAACCATTGCCGCCCCGGCTGGCTTTCTGGGAGGGGAGGGACGCCAACCCTGTGAAGAGCGGCCCAACTCGCCGGGCTCAGACACGGGCCGCGAGCTGCGAAGAGCGTCTCTCCTTTGGGCCAGCCGGCAGGCGTCGGGTCAATGGGCCGGCTGTTGATTGGTGCGTTCGTCTGGTTGGCTGGTCGGTAGGTGAGAGGAAGAATGTGAAGATGGGTGCTCGATTATAAATGTCGAGGAGGACTGAGATGAGAAGATGGATGTTTGTTGAGGACCTCCGGAGGTATTGACGCAGGAGGATTCTGGCTGATGGATTATTGGACGGCTTGGAGTTGGAGGGAGAGGGTTTGTTCTTTGCCGCTGCGACGAATGCCGAGTTTGATGCGATCTCCGACATTATGCCGGTCTAATAGTCGGGCGAGGTCGTCATAGGTGCGTATGGCTTCTCCATCAATAGTCGTGATGACATCACCCAGGCGAATCCGTCCGGTTTTGGTTTCTTCTAAGCCTTTCAGGCCCGCCTTGTCGGCCATACTTCCCGGCAGGACTTTGGCGATCACGAGGCCTTTGATTCCCCAGCGGGCGGCGATGGAATCGGGGATGAGGGAGACGCCCAGACCGGGGCGAATGACTTTTCCGTATTGAATGAGTTGGGGGACGACACGTTTGACAATGTCGACCGGCACCGCAAAGCCGATGCCCGCGTAGGCTCCACTGGGACTGACAATCTGGGTGTTGACGCCAATGAGTTCTCCTGCGCTATTGAGGAGGGGTCCACCGGAATTGCCGGGGTTGATGGCCGCATCGGTTTGGATGGCGTTCTCAATCGTGCGGTCGTTCACCGATTTAATTGACCGGCCCAGAGCACTGACGACACCGGTGGTGAGGGTGTGATCCAATCCGAAGGGATTGCCGATGGCCAAGACGCGTTGACCGACGCGAAGGTCCTGGGAGGTGCCGATCTCCAAGGGCATGAGGGTGTCGGTCTTCCCGTTGATCTGGAGCACGGCAAGGTCATGATCAGGGTCGACGCCAACGATGCGCGCGTCACGGGTGGATTGATCGTCCAACACCACTTGTATGGAATCCGCGCCATAGATGACGTGGTAATTGGTGACGATATGTCCCAGGCGGTTCCAGATGAATCCGGATCCCGACCCTTGCGGCACTTCGAAGGTATTGAGCGACCAGATATCCCGACGCACCGCCGTATTGGTGATGTAGACTACCGCCTGCGCGGCTTTTTCAAAGACGGCAATGGTATTGAGTTCTTCCGCACCGAGCGGTTTCTGGGCGACGAGGTGCAGAGACGAGGGCAGGGCCGGAACCGGTCGTGCCGGTTTCGGGACAAACTCCTCTCCCATGGCGATATTCGGCAGGAGCCCTGTGACGAACGCGACGGGAAGAATAAGCTTCTGCCATTCTGCACACCGCCGGTGGATTCGATCGCGGACGGTGATCCGGTCTGAACGGACGGCCTGCGGTGTAGGGTGCAACAGCATACGAAATTTTTTCCCGCGCCTATTCTCCCATGAATTGGACAACCAGATTTCGGGTCCGTGGTCTGGTATCAAAATCGATTAAGACGAGTTGTTGCCAGGTGCCAAGGGTTAAGGCGCCATTTACGAAGGGAATTGTCAGCGAAGGCCCCTGTAACTGACCGCGAAGGTGGGAGTGGCCGTTATCTTCGCCGGCATTCCGCGTATTATGTTCTAACTGCGGATCGGCCGGTATGGCGCGGTCCCAAAAGGTTTTGGTGTCGGCACGAATTCCTGGCTCATCTTCGATGATCATGACCGAAGCCGTCGTATGTTGCACAAAGAGCGTCAGCACTCCACCCTGCAGGCCCGATTCGGCGAGCAGGCCGCGAACCGGCTTTGTGAGGTTTTCGATGGTCGAATTGCCGGTCATGGAAATGTTGAGGTAGTGGGTGATGACGGCCATGGGTCTGCTCAGCACGAGACGGTTTGTAAAAATTGTTGATCGGCGGCTGATAGAGTGCCCCCTCGGGCCTGCCGTAAAATAGTCGTAAAACAGCCTTCCCTGGTGAGACGGCAGATGACATCCATCACCTGCGGACTGATGATCCGCTGAGCGGTGAGTTGACGGAGATAGGCGAAGGCGGCGGGAAAACTTTCTTCTGCGCGCCCGTAATAATCTTTGCCCCGCCGGTGATTGCTATAGGCTTCCAGTTGCTCGCAGGCGACGAGGATTTCCGCGAGTTGGTGGGTCCAGGCGGCGGCGCGTTCGAGTTTTTCCGGATAGTAATAGTACAACATGATGCGTTCCATCCAGGGAGACCAGGGGATGTCTATGGCGGCGATTGCGGTTTTTACCGGGCGGAGATAGGCGCGGAGGCGTCGGGCAAATCCCAATCGCATATCGATGTGATCCTTGACCGCCGGGGTAAGCGGGAGGCCGCGGGCTTGTAAGGCGGCTCGATTTTGTGCGATGAAGGCTTGAGATTCGAGGCCATAGGGGGTGCCGGGATAGCGGGCCCGCCATTCCCGTGGCCTGGTCGGGATCTTCTGTTCCTTTGCCCACGACCAGATCCGTCCGAACAGGACGGGATCAAGTCCGGCCCGCCCCATATCATGGAGCAGACAGGCGGCTTCAAATTGACGAAGGCGGGAGAGTGGATGGCCTAAGGCTGTGGCCACGGCCACACACAGGCGTGCCGTGCGCTGCGCATGCGCCTTGTCATACCCGGGAAGCATGCGATCGGGCCTGGCAGGATGCGGCTGGTCGTACCATTTCAGCAGCGAGACTACTTGCGTACGGGTGAGAACGGTGTGGGTGGACTTCAATGGGGGCCGGGACACGACGGCTAGAATGGTACAATCCTCATGACGAAAAGCGTAAGGATTCTGTAGTGTTGAACAGTGGGGCAGGATATCCCAGGCCTGGGGAGGTGTCAAGAAACCGAAGGCGTTCTCCACATGGGGCTGTTGAAAAAAGCCGCCAGCGGTGTTCTCGCCATTTTCCCGTCCTCACGTACTGGAAGTACGCTCTGCGCGCAAAAATGACCGCGGCCTTGCTGGACGGACCCTTCGGGCAGACTCAGGGCATGCTTTTTTGAACCGCCCCGGGGTCCCTGATAGGAACCGCCTATGCGTCAATATGCCATTGGAAATTATTATTCAACACTCTCCACATGGGACGGGTGGCTGATGAGGGACCGCCCGCCATGGGCTTCGTCCTTGGCGCATTGGAAGTATTCTTACATTTTGCATGGATTTCGGTATGATGCAGGACAAGTTTTCATGATTCCTATCCCTTACATCACACACACAACGATTTGGGTCTCAGCTCATCCGAAGAGGGTACGCTAGTGCGATGGTCCGGCAAACAGATGTTCTGGTGGGGCGCCTTCGGGGCCCTGGCCCTGACCATTGCCTTGATCGTGCTGCCGTTGTTTTTGAATCCGGATTATCTGAAAACTCTGGCGCTGCAACAAATTCAACAGACCTTTGGTTCGCATGTGACCGTGGGGCATACGTCCTTTGCCTTATTTCCCTCTCCGCATTTTTTGGTATCCGACATTGTGGTCCAGGAACAGCCTGAGTCGCATGCGGTGTTTCGGGCGAAGTCCATGAGTTTGGATCTGGGGATCGGGCAGTTGCTCATGAAGAAAATTGTGGTTCGTGAATTTCTGGTGGAGTCTCCCGAGATTGAATTGCGACGTGAGGCCGGGGGGGATTGGCGGTTTTTAAGCTATGCCAGCAATGACTCTTCCATTGCGTCGGCGACGAAATTTCTGGTGCTGGGGAAAATTATGGTGACGGACGGTAAAATTATCGTCATTGATGAGTCGCCTCGTGAAATCGTTCGCGGGTTTGTGATTGAGGATGTGGCCTTCGTCTCTGACACCACTCATGACGGGCCTTCTATGGCGTCATCCTTCGAATTGTCCGGAAAGATCCGGCAGACGCAGGAACTGGCGCCGTTTCACATCCAGGGAGAACTCGAAGCCCGTTGGGCGCCCCCGGCACTCTCCATCGCCAGCGAGCCGGCAGGTTTCGAGCAGATCAGATTCAACGGCAAGGTGAAGGCCGATCATCTGGAGATCCATCAACTGGGAGAGTACCTGCCCAATGGCCAATCTCTGATGGGCATGCCCGGCACGCTTTCGGTCAAATCCCAGGTAACCTGGGTGCAGAATGCGAAAACCTCCCGACTCTCCCTCTCTCATATTAATTTATCCAGTTCGTTTATAGATCTGGATGGTTCCGCCAACACGGAAATGCTGGAAGACGGGCACCAGATGATGGGATTCTCCATGCGCTCCTCGAATGTTGACCTCGCCATGATTCGGCAATACCTGCCCAAGACCTGGATTCCGGACGATCTGCTCCCGATATGGGAGAAAGGCGAATGGGGAGGAGGGCTGAACATTGCCGAGGCTCGTGTGACCGGGTCCACGCGTGAGGATGTGCAGACGTCGGTCACCGGCACGTTTCGATTAACCGACGGATACGTTCGTATTCCCGATTGGCCCACCACCGATCATATCCAGGGGACGGTGGTCGTGGAACCGGATCGCATGCAATTGTCCGGGGTCCAGGGCATCTATGATGGTATTCCCGTTGAAGTGACAGAAGGGGTCTTCTTGTTGAAAGAGTCAGGCCCGTGGGGGGATGTGGGCCTTCAAGGGCCTGTGCCCGCGGAAAAGGTTCGCCAGGTGGTGACGCAGTTGGGAGCGCCATCCGACTTCGGTTTGTTGAATGCCTGGAAGGTCTCGGATGGCGGGGGTCTGCTGCGTCTGCGTTTTGCCGGGAGTTTGTTGGAATCGCCTGGATTGAAATTTCAGTACGGCGAATTTAAACCGGAAGGATTGGTGATTCAGATTCCGGGGCTGCCTCAACCGTTTACCCAGGGCCACGGGACCATTACCTTTTCCCGTGAGAGTACCGTGTTGGAAGGTCTACAAGGCAACGTGGGCGCCTATCCGTTGGCGCTGAATGGGACTATTGCGTACAAGGGGACCCCTCGCTTTGAGCCCCTCACCATCCAGGGCGGGTTTGCCGGCGAGGACCTCATCCCCGTTTCCAGGAAAGGGGCGGCTTCACCAGGGATGCGGCTCACCGGTCCGCTTCAGGCTTCGGTCACTCTCACGGGGCCGATCCGTCATCCCAAACTGAAAGGGTGGATTGACGGGCGAGAGGCCTTCATGGATGTGCCGTCTCTTTTACAGAAGCAGGCGGGTCAGGAGGGACGCCTTGAGTTTGATGGCCAGTTCCATCCCGGAAGCCGTGTGCATTTTGAACGCGTGGAACTGATCATGCTCCCGCTTCGTCTTCGCGGACAGGGGACCATCCGGTATCGCTCGGAGGTCAGATGGGCATGGGAAGCGCGGTTTGATTCCGGTCCGGTGTATTTGGGCGTGCTGCCGGAGGGGATTCGTGTCTTGGGAGATCTCGTCCAGTCCGGCATTCTCGAGGTGCAATTGAAAGGCAGCGGGCGCGGAACCGATTGGACCCAATGGAATACCAAAGGTTGGGTGGCGTTGACCGAAGGCGTGGTGGCCCTTCGCGGGGTCAGCGATCCCATTTCGAATTTGTTTATTCGATTGAAAGTGGATGAGGATCAGCTTGATTTGAAACGCATGGAGTTTCGCCTGAAGGATAGTGAAGCCGTCATCACCGGTTTTATGAAAAACTGGAAGACCACACCGATCGCCAGTGTCATGTTTGACTCGCCGCAATTTGATATTGATTTGCTGATTCCTAAAGAAGGACGATCGGCTATCCGGGATGGGATCGAGTGGTTGGCGGCGCATGGTTCCCTGGAGGGTTCCGTGCATATCGAACGCCCGACCTACCAGACGCTTTCCGGAAAAAAATTATCGGCCGTGCTGAAGATTCATGACAACCTGGTCTCCGTGGATAAAGTCCAATCGATGGTGGCGGACCATGGGACCATCGGGGGGCGGTTTTTTGTCCATCTCCCGGAGGGTCGGCCGGCCGCCATGCGCGCGTCATTTCAAGCGAAGGATTTGCCTTTTGAACAGATCTTGAGTCTTTTTGGCGAAGAGCGACGGTTGATTACCGGCAGCCTGTCGGTGCGTGGCATGCTTCAGGGGCATGGGCGGGATGACCGGGGCATCATTCCCACTCTCAACGGCAGTATCAAAATTTCACTCGGCGAGGGCTATATCCGAAAAGGGACGATCTTTCCGCGCATTCTCGCGCTCTTGAATTTACCCCAGGTCCTTCGGGGAAAAGTGGATCTTGAAGAGACCGGATTTCCATTTACGACCGTGAGCAGTAAGTTGACCGTAGAAGACGGTGTGTTTTCCACAAAAGATTTGTTGATCCAGAGTCCCATCATGAAGGTTTCTGCCGCAGGCATGTATGATTGGAAGCAGGACCGGCTTGAAGGGATTTCCGCCGTCAGTCCTTTCGGGGCCTATTCGGATCTCTTGAAAAATATTCCTCTCTTTGGACGAATTTTTACGGGAGATCGGAAAGGTCTCGCCACGGCGATGTTTTCGATTGACGGACCATTGGGTGATCCGGAGGTCAAGTATCTGCCCATGGAATCCGTGAAAACCGGCCTGACCGGTCTAGCACAGTTGGCGTTTGATATCTTAAAAAATACGTTGACCCTGCCTTATGATTTATTGAATGGCTCTCAGGAGGATGCGGGTTCCGCTCTTCCGGACGCTGGACGATCCGGCGTGCCCGGTCCTTTATAAGTTTTTGGTCTGTGCCGACGGATGTGCCGGGAGGGACATTCAGAGAAGGCGGGAGGGCCATGCATCCATTGAGGCGGCTTGAACATATTGCGTGAAAGGATTGAGAATGATACCCACAGTTGAATGGAAAAATAATCATGTCGTGATTCTGGATCAACGTGCCCTTCCCGGAGACGTGCGGTTTCTTGATTGTGCGGAGTATCAGGAAGTGGCCGAAGCCATTCGGAATTTGAGCGTCCGTGGCGCGCCCGCCATCGGGGTGACGGCGGCGCTGGGCATCGCCTTAGGGGCCAGGCAATATGCCGCAACTCACTCTGAGGGATTTTCCGCCTATATGGAGGAGGTGTGCCGCACGCTGGCTGCCACGCGCCCGACCGCCGTCAATTTGTTCTGGGCTGTTGACCGGATGACACGCGTGATGATGGATATCTCCACGTCATCGATTCAAGATATCCAGAAACGATTACAGGAAGAAGCTTTGGCGATTTTGGAGGAGGATCTTCGGGTCAACCGGGCCATCGGCAGGTTTGGCGCCGCCATCATTCATGATGGAGACCATATTCTCACGCATTGTAATGCCGGAGCCTTGGCGACGGCCGGATATGGGACGGCATTAGGGGTGGTCCGGGCCGCCTGGGAGCAGGGCAAACAGATTCGGGTTTTTGCCGATGAGACACGCCCGGTCCTTCAGGGTGCACGTCTAACGGCCTGGGAGCTTCAGCAGGATGGTATTCCCGTGACGGTGATTACGGATAATGCAGCCGGGGCCCTGATGCGGAAGGGCAAAATCCACTGTTGCGTCGTGGGGGCTGACCGGATTGCGGCCAATGGCGATGTGGCCAATAAGATCGGCACATATTCTGTGGCGGTCTTAGCGCATGCCCATGAAATCCCGTTTTATGTGGCCGCACCTTCATCAACCATTGATATGCAGACAGCAGATGGGAACGGGATTCCCATTGAAGAGCGGAGCCCGTCGGAAGTGATCAGCTTGCACAGTGGTCGGATGATTGCTCCACACGGTGTGGACGTCTGGAATCCGGCGTTTGACGTGACCCCGGCCGACCTGATTGCGGGTATTATTACGGAACAGGGTATCATCCCCCCACAAGCCCTAGCCCAACATTTTTCCTCGCCATCTTCCTGATCGAATGATCTGTCAGACGATCTGAGTTAGGACTTTTGACAGATCGAGAAGATTGTACGGTTTGGTAATAAAGCCTGAGAAGCCGAATTGGCTGGCATGGGCCATGACCGGGTCGTTGGAATACCCGCTGGAGACAATGACCTTCGCATCAGGATCATGGTCCTTGATCAGGCGCAATGTCTCCTTGCCTCCCACTCCTCCGGGTATGGTGAGATCGAGGATGGTGGCCAAATACGGGTGACCATTCTGAATGGCTTGAGTATAGAGCGCTACGGCTTTCAATCCATCGTCGGCAAAGTCCACCTCGAATCCCAGGTGCTCGAGCATCTTCCCTAACACATCCTGGATGTCTTCTTCATCATCCATGACCAAAATTCTTCCAGTGCCCTGCACGAGGCTTTCGGGTGTTTCGTCGTTTTTGGCGGACATGGAGGTTGAGGCAGGGAGATAGAGGGTGAAGCAGGTGCCCTTGCCGAGTGCAGAGGTGACGGCTACATGCCCTCCATGCCGTTTCATGATGGAATAGGTCGTGGCCAGGCCCAGGCCGCTCCCTTTTTGTTTGGTCGTAAAGTAGGGATCGAAGATTTTTTGAAGATGATCGTCAGGGATGCCGATGCCCTGGTCCGCGACGGACACACAGACATATTTGCCGGGTTTGAGGGGAAGCACGTTCTGTGGGGCTACTAGACAATTGTTGGCGACGACACTGATGGTGCCACCATCCGGCATGGCCTGGTCGCTATTTATCACGAGATTTTGAATCACCTGACTGATTTGTCCTTCATCGACTTCGATCGCCCAGAGGTCGTCGGGGAGGTGCGTGGTGCACCGGACGGCCGAACCTCGTAAGGCGAATTGCACCGTGTCGGTTATAATGGAGGCCACAGAGGTCGTGCTTTTGACCGGGGCGCCGCCTTTGGCAAAGGTCAGCAGTTGTTTGGTGAGATCCCGCGCCCGCAAACAGGCTTTTTCCGCAGCCTCCAGTCGTTCAATGACTTTTTCGCCCTGAGGTGGCGACTGTTTTGCGGTCACCATTTTGGCCAGGCCGATATTGGCAAACACGGACGTGAGAATATTATTGAAATCATGCGCAATACCGCCGGCCAGTAAGCCGACCGACTCAAGTTTAGTGGCCCGGAGTCGTTCATCTTCCAGACGTTTCCATTCCGTGATATCTCGGGTCACAATCACGCCGACGATCGTCCCGACGGTGGTCCGGAAAGGGTGAATGTGACTTTCAAACCATCGCCATTCGGATTGTTTGGTTTGCAACCGGCAGACCATATCTATTTCCTGCAGTGTCTTGAGATGAGAATGAAACGACTCGGATAACGGTCCCCGTTCTTCGGGATGGATAAAGTCAAAGAAGTTTTTTCCTAGTATGTCGGCTGTCTCATAGCCCAGGACTTTTTGACAATTCGGGGTGACGTACTGGCATTCACCCGTCGCGGTAGTTTCGATGATCAAATCATAGGCATGTTCGACGATGGCCCGGTAGCGCTGCTCACTATCCCGCAAGGCATCTTCCGCTTTTTTCCGTTGCAGTTCACCCGCCGCCCTGGCAGCAAACAGTTGAATGATGGATTGCGCCACATGAATGTTGCGAATAGCCACCGGGCTAAAGACCAGCAGGATCCCGATAATTTGTCCTGTCCGGCCACGGAGGGCCGTTCCCAAATAACTGATGATCGACCAGGAACCGAGCGGGGAGTCCGGAGGAAAAAGCGGGGAGTCCAAATTGTCCCCATGACATCCTTTGACTTTCAAAAGTTGCTCGAAAATCGCGGAAGGCGGCGTCCACGGCATATTTTCCCCGAAAGTCCCATTGGACCAAATGGCGACCGTGTGGGTCTGCGGCCGGGCCGGGGATTCCAATTCTGCCAAAATGGCATAGGGCACGTTCAGGGCCTGGCAGAGATCTCTCACCAAAAACCGCAAAAACGCCATGCTGCCGGGAGCCGGATCGCTTTGGGCAATTTTCCGCAACGCTTCATCAATCCGCTTGCGTTCGGTAATATCTTTGACCACCGAAATGGCACCCCATTGAATGCCCAGGGAGTCGAAGAGGGGATAGCAGGAGACGAGGAAATCCCCGGGCATCGTCGGGAACTGTGTTTCCACCACCGCAGATAATGCCCCTGCTAACACCGTTTCCCAGGGCGGAGGATTTTTGGGAATGGTGCTTCCATAGTAGGGTATGCGGTAATGATGTCCCACTAACGGGCCGATTTGGGGTTGGACCTGGTCCCGAATGGCTCGATTGGTCCAGACAATCGTTCCTGAACTGTCTAAAATCATGACATGATCCGTCAGGGCATCAAACGCCTGCTCCCATTTCTCGACGGATTGCACCGGGCTGATTGGTTTTGGAGTCTTTTGACGGTTCTTAGTCATGGTGTCTTACGGGGGCCGGCATACGGTGGCTCATGTGTCTCCCGCCTGCAGTCTGGCTACCAGACGACTTTGGCGAACAATTCGGCCAGATTCGGATCAACACTCTTTCCCGCTTCCTCCCGGATTTTTTCCCGGGCTTCCGGCACGGGCATCGCTGTTTGAGACCCATAGCCGGTCACGAAGTGGTCGAAAATATTGGCCAGGCCGACAATGCGTGCCGATAAGGGAATGTGTTCTCCGATCAATCCATCCGGATAGCCGGATCCATCATAGTGTTCATGGTGATGGCGGATGATCTGTTCGACGCATGGGTGAAATGGGAGACCCTTTACCATCTTCCCTCCGATGGTGGGGTGGCATTTGAGAAGTTCCTGGTCCTGTTCTGTCGGGGAATGCAACCCGGCAATGAGGTGATCATGCAGACCGATTTTCCCGATGTCATGGAGATAGGCCCCGAGCTGGATGGCCGTCTGCTCCTCCGGGGTTAACTGGAGATGTTCAATGAGCAGCGCGGCATAAAAATTTACCCGGCTGCCATGTTGACCCAGTTCAGGATGTTTGGCGGCCAGCAGCGTTTTAATATTGGCCAGGGCGGATTCGACATCGATCCCGGACGCCCAAAGGTTTCCAAACGCCTGAAGCGCGGCTTGCAGGGAGGAATAGCGGCGGCGGCGCTCGAGGGTGTTATTGATGGTGGCGAGCAACTCGGACACATTAAACGGTTTGAGGATATAGGCGGCCACCCCATGGCGGATGGCTTCAATGGCAGATTGGAGTGTGCCATAGCCGGTGATGATGATGACATCGACATCTTTCCCGTCTTTTCGAATCTGGGAAAGGAGTTCGTTTCCCGACTGATCAGGGAGTTTTAAATCGAGGGTGACAAGATCAATGGGGTGAGTTTTGAGAATTTGATGCGCGATTTCCGCCCGATCAACCGTAAAGAGATTGAAATAGGGAGATAGAATGACCTTTAGCGCCTCGCGCGGGCCTTCCTCGTCCTCCACAATTAAAATATTCGCCTGAGGGACAGAGGGTCCGGTACCGGTAGTTTCCATCAACGACTCCTTTTCCAAGTGAAGCGACCCATGAAGACAGTAAAAAAAAATAAATAGTCCATGAGACCTTGAACGTTCGCTTCTGAGGATGAAGTCGGAGACCGTACCTTCTCCGTCGAGGCTTGCATGAGGTTTAGTAGCGATTCACCTCCTGAAGGTTAAAAGGGTTCGTATTCCGCTGCCTGTGCAGCGGAGAGGACGGGAGATAGAACAACAGAGCCGTCATCTTATAATTTATCTGATTTTAATTGAAATGCCCGATCTTTGACTGTCAGATCCAGGAATAATTGATTGAACAAGTCTTTGGCGACATGATTGGTGAGCACCTCGACATCTTTAGGATCGAATGTGACCACGCTGTCGGTTCCATTCGCACCGAGCACCATCCGGACGGTGCTGCCATCCACCGCATTTTTCGCTTCAAAGGCCACACGTATTTTAACCTCAATATCCGTAAAGCCGAATCCGGTTTTTGCATTCGCCTCCATGACCAAGATATCGCCTGTCAGAATGACATCGGCCGGTGCACTTCCTGCGGGGGGTTCAGCACCGGTCGCCCGCGAGGCCTGCCATTTTTCCTGTTGGAGGTATTCCAGGGCCAGATCCGCCATGCCTTCGCCGAGATTCCCATTCCAGGCATTAAAATGCGTCGCACCTCCCCAAAAATGTGTGCGGGAACCCAGACGAGTTTTCTGCGCCCGTTTATCCTGAAACGGTTCAACCACAATGGTCAGATCTTCGTGATGGTTGGGGGTAGCCTTCATCGTGGACGGGAAGGCATGGGGATTAAAATTCACTGTCTGCCCTGCCCCCTGACATCCGGCGACTCCCAGGCTGACAATGCACATCATGATAAACCAGTTGGCTTGTGTCTTCACTCGTGGAACCTCCATGTATAGAAAGTGGATATCAGATGATCGTCTATGCTGTGACGGGAGAGGGATGTTGCTGCCGATACCCTATTCAGTCCGGGCCACCCATCCATCCTAAGTTTCGACAGCGTAAGAATAATAAACCTGCAGGATTTAATCTAGTCTTGCCTTGAATTTCCGTGATGAGCCTGCGCGAATAATTCCGGCACACAACCGCCTGAGGATGATGGCATGATCTGTCTTGACATTGTCGTAAAGCGCTTGACACTATCATACCTGGTTTGATTGTTAATCCAAAGGAAATTTTTCATGTGGAAGCATAATTTTTTGTTTCGAGCTGAAGGGGCGGTGCCCCTGGAGCAAACCGAAAACGAGTTGTTTCATGACACGAACCCGGCACTGGATAGTTCGGGCTTACAAATGGATAAATATATTTCCGTCTGGCTCCAAGGGGATGGCGATGAGACCAAGCCACTGGTCTATACGACGGTGTATGTTCGAACGGCCACGTTAGATCCGGAAAAAGGGGTTGGATTCCTTCAACCCCTTCAAGGACGGACCCACCAAATCAAAAGTATGTTGTCCCCCGAACAGAAATCGTATCTTCGGCAATGGTTGTCGAGTACCTATCCACCAGCCTGGGAAGAGGCTGACGATCACTTTCAGTCCATTTTCTCCGAAACCTGATCTCCCCATTCCCGCCGGAGCATGGTCGGTTTCTGAGATCGGCATAGGTGAATTTCAGCTTCTCGCTCGCCCGGGTGGTCCGGTCGGCGGCAAATGTTTATTGCTAGGGTCTTAGTCATGGATTTACAGACACAGGTTCTGATCATCGGCGCCGGCGGCGGGGGAGCGGTCCTGGGACTTCTCTTAGCCCGAAAAGGGATTGCCAATATCGTTTTGGAGCAGGCTGCGGGTCCCCCGCAGGGGCTGCGGGGAGAAATTCTCCAACCCAATGGGCAGGAAATCCTTCAGCGCCTTGGGTTATTAGACCAGTTGCCGGTTCATGCCTATAAACCCGTCAGATTCTTTCATTTCCGTCGAAGCGGAGGAACGCGGCTCTGTACGATTGACTATGCGATGTTGCCCCCGCCCTTTAACCGGGCTTTGGTGATGTGGCCTCATGTCGTGCATCACACTATTCTCGACGCGCTGAAACGGGAGAATCCATTGGGACTTCGCTATGGGGCACGTTTTCGTTCTCTGCTCCGGAATGGCACACGTATCACAGGTGTCAAAGCAGATATTGAGGGCAACCAGGTTACGATCGGTGCTCAGGTGGTGGTTGGGGCAGATGGACCGTTTTCGGAGGTTCGGGAAGCGCTCGGCATACCCACGGTGCTGCATCGGTATCTCGACAGTTATCTGGTGGCCATGTTGGAATCACCCACATCATTGGAGGAAGCGCAGTACTATGTGGGGAAAAAATCTATTCTGGGAATTTTCCCCGCCGCCGGTCAAAAGGTTTATGCCTTTTATATGGTTTCGTCGGATTCCCTGAACCAGGTTAAAGCCGATGGGGTATCGGCCCTTCGAGAAAAATGGAAAACCATTGCCCCGGAACTTGCCACGGTCTTTGATTCCTTTCAGGATTGGAATCAGACGGCCTATATGGGAACCGGACGGGTCCGGGCGAAAACCTGGGTTCAGGATGGAGCGGTGGTCATGGGTGATGCCGCCCATGGGATGAATCCGCATGCCTCCCAGGGACGGATGCAAGCGATGGTAGACGCGGTTACCCTCGCGGAGGTTCTTGATGATTGTCATCGGACGGGAAACTGGTCGGCATCGAATCTTAGGGCATTTGAATCACAACGGCGTCCTCAGGTCACCATGCTGCAACGTCTGGCTGATGAAGAGGTCTTTTTTTGGAATACCGGAAATCCTCTCCTGGGGATGTTGCGGGACCGCGTCTTCACAACGATGGATAAAAATCCGCGTTTGCAATATCAAGTGTTGACGGCCACAGCCGGGCTGCGGACCACCTCACCCTTTGGTTGGATGGATCGGTTTCAAGCGGCGGGCTTGTTGCCGGATCCCAGAGCCCATCAGATTCCCGATCATGCACGGTCTGCGTAATTAACGTTGGAGTCCATCTTCGTCGCTCATCCTTTTTCCAATATTTGGCTCGTATCCTATGCCGACATCACTATTGCCGTCACTCGAACTTCCCGAAGACCTGAGGGAAACACTCGAACAATATGTAAAAGAGCTTCAGAAGGATTGGGGGGCTGATTTAGAGAGCCTTCTTCTGTATGGCAGCGCGGCTCGGGGGGATTTTATTGCCGGCCGATCCAATTTTAATTTTTTGGTGCTGGTCCGGGCACTATCGGTGAGCGGGCTCCAGCGTGCAGGACAATTACATCGCAAATGGGGGAAGCATCAAATCGTCGCGCCTCTGGTGATGACGCAGGAGGAATTGTCCCAAACCCGTACTCTGTTCCCATTGGAATATTTTCAAATGCAAGAGCATCATGTGCGCTTGGCCGGCAAAGACCCGTTCGGCGCAGGGCACATTGATCGTCCACAATTGGGATGGCAATGTGAGCATGAACTCCTGGCGAATGTGTTCCGGATGCGGCAACGATTTGTTGAAGGGGAAGGACGACCCGAGGCCATCCGGGCTTTGCTTATGCTTTCCATTACCTCCGTTCTCCCATGTGTGCGGGGTATTCTGCGGGTCCTGGGTCATCCCTCAAAGGGAAAAGATGTGCAGATTCTTGAATGTCTTCCCCATGCCCTGCAGTTTGACCCCACGGTCCTCGTCGAAGTCCTGCAGATGAAGCGAGGCCTGAATAGTCCGGGTTCTCTTGAATGGTCCAAGGTGTATGAGCGGTATCTTCAGTCTGTGGAGGGTTTGTTGAAACAGGTTCAGGCGGTTCGTCAGGAGAGCGGAGTAGGATGATGCCCACCAGAAGGCTTGTCGGTCCGCTCATTCTGGTGGTTGTGTTGGCTTTTTCTGCCGTCTCAATGGGGATGACTCCCCAGGAACAAAACCTCCCAACCCCGTTGGGGTATGTGAGTGATTATGCCCACCTGCTCGATGAGGAATGGCACAAACAAATTCGATCCGTGTGCAAAGATCTTGAATCGTCTTCCGGTGTGGAAATGCTGGTGGTGACCCTCCCGAGCATCAGCCCTCTTTCCCATGCCCAGGAGTATGCCTCCCGTCTCTATGAAGCCTGGCGGATTGGAACGGCGCAACAGGAGCGTGGCATCCTGTTACTGGTGGCGGTCAAAGAACGCCAAGCGGTGGTGGTGGTGGGGAAGAACCTTTTGTCGGTCGTGACTCCCCAACAATTGGATGAGATTTCTCTTAAGCATTTGCGTCCAATGTTCCGCTCTGGAGAGTATGGGATCAATATCTACCGGTCTGCCGTATCCCTTTCCACGCTGGCCGCACGGGCTCCTATTCAGAAGGACAAACCCAAGCCTCAGCGATCGGCCGCTTTTTGGATGAATATCGCGGTGGTGGTGCTAATGGTTTACGCGCTCTGGCGGTTCACCCGTCCTGAACGGCGACATCCGTTTTCCCGTTGGAAAAGGGGAGAATATTGGGGAACCGGTCAGGGGGGATTTGGCGGAAACTTTGGAGGATTTGGGGGAGGAACGGGAGGTCAGGGCTTACGTTGAAGAAGCTGGACTGGACCGAGCGACCTCTTTTTTCCTTACGCATCGTGAAATGTGTGGGGAAGATATTTGTGGTACGGTTTTCCTGCCCTGCCTTTCCAGAATGTCCACCCGTTCCATAACCCTTTTTATTTCGAGAGTAGGGATGGGAAGATCCATCGCTATAAGCAATCCATAAACCCCAGGCCGACTTCATGTTGGCCCGGGGTTCTGTTTTATGACAGCATTTTGTGATTTTCAAACGTGAGGGATCGCACGACGATTTCCCCGTTTTCATAAGAAATGATGCGTCGGGTGGCTGGAAGGTCTGAGTTGCCTATTCTGATATGGGTATCCGAAAAACTGTCGACATTTTTCAGTGACCGGTCTTTTGGAGAAAAATAATAGACCGTATATCGTGTGGTGAGATAATGCCCATCCTGGGTGACTGCACTCTCTTCCACGTTGATGGTAAAAGCCGCCTGCGGCATATTTCGATTGATTTGGGTAATGCGGTTGTCTTTCACCCGGTACCATGAACCCATTCCGTCTCCATGAATGGTGATCCGTTGACCTAAAGGGTGCTGTTCTTCTCCTCCTAACGTCAGGGTATGTTTCCCGTCTGATTCCTGAAACGTTCTAGGCCCCCGATGGACGGCAATCATTCCAATCTGGTTTTGGGCCCACGTTTGTAATTCGGTATCATCGATACCCACCGTCACTTCCCGCGGCCCTTTTACGGTCACCGTCCCTTTGGTTTCTTTTCCGTTCACATTAATACGCAGGTCGGCCTGAAAGCCTTTAAAGTCCGGTTGCCACCGTGCGGTTTTAGCAAAGGCGGCTTGGAGCAGCTCGCGGGCTTTTGGATCATCCTGGACTTCGGTGGTTGGTTGCTCTGCTGTATTCTTTTCCATGTCGTAGGCTCCTTTTCCTGTCATGTCGGGTATGTGATCAGACTGATAGAGCGAATACTGCTGCTCATTATAAGGATCTCAGGAGAGGGGGACAACCGTTCAGATGGCGCGAGGTCACGAGGACTCTTGAAGTCCTCAGTCTCATTGACTGTACGGGAAATTTTGCCGGCTCCACCATTAAACTTTTCAAAAACCCTCTGTCAGAAACTAATCTTTGTTAAAGGTTTAACTCGTTAGCCAGATGCCTATAAAATCATAAAAAGGGGGAAACAAAGGTACATTGAAAAGAGAGTGGTGTTCGGCTAGGCTGCTTCCATAATTTTTTATCTGAGGGAAGATTTCCCGGCAAAGATGTCCGTGTTTTCCATCCCTCTGACAGAGATGTTTCGCTTGCTTCCACCCCCAAGAGGCATTGCGCATGTACGCCGAAGAGCAACAGTTTAAGGATGTCCGGAAACTTAAACGAACCGGTCAGGTCCATGGTTGGCTGATACAATTTTTTAAGGTCATGGTCTTGGTGGGTTTGTTGTTCCCCACCTTCGCGTTGCCAACAGTATGGGCCGAAGTTGTCCCCGATGTGGTGGGAAGCCCGCAGGCGTCTGCTGAGGGGGCCATTACTGCGGCGGGTTTGGCAGTGGGGACCATCACGACCAGCAGTCATGCCACGGTGCCATCGGGGAATGTCATCAGTCAATCGCCGGGGGCGGGGACGAGCGTGGCGGCGGGCAGTGCGGTGAACCTGGTGGTGTCGACGGGGCCGGCGCCGGTCACGGTGCCGGATGTGGTGGGGAGCCCGCAGGCGTCTGCTGAGGGGGCCATTACCGCGGCGGGCTTGGCAGTGGGGACCATCACGACCAGCAGTCATGCCACGGTGCCGTCGGGGAATGTCATCAGTCAATCGCCGGGGGCGGGGACGAGTGTGGCGGCGGGCAGTGCGGTGAACCTGGTGGTGTCGACGGGGCCGGCGCCGGTCACGGTGCCGGATGTGGTGGGGAGCCCGCAGGCGTCTGCTGAGGGGGCCATTACCGCGGCGGGCTTGGCAGTGGGGATCATCACGACCAGCAATCATGCCACGGTGCCGTCGGGGAATGTCATCAGTCAATCGCCGGGGGCGGGGACGAGCGTGGCGGCGGGCAGTGCGGTGAACCTGGTGGTGTCGACGGGGCCGGCGCCGGTCACGGTGCCGGATGTGGTGGGGAGCCCGCAGGCGTCTGCTGAGGGGGGCCATTACCGCGGCGGGCTTGGCAGTGGGGACCATCACGACCAGCAGTCATGCCACGGTGCCGTCGGGGAATGTCATCAGTCAATCGCCGGGGGCGGGGACGAGCGTGGCGGCGGGCAGTGCGGTGAACCTGGTGGTGTCGACGGGGCCGGCGCCGGTCACGGTGCCGGATGTGGTGGGGAGCCCGCAGGCGTCGCTGAGGGGCCATTACCGCGGCGGGCTTGGCAGTGGGGACCATCACGACCAGCAGTCATGCCACGGTGCCGTCGGGGAATGTCATCAGTCAATCGCCGGGGGCGGGGACGAGTGTGGCGGCAGGCAGTGCGGTGAACCTGGTGGTGTCGACGGGGCCGGCGCCGGTCACGGTGCCGAATGTGGTGGGGAGCCCGCAATGCGGGCTCACTGCAGCAAATGTCATCAGTCAACGGGGCGGTGCATGCCTCGGTGACCAGCAGTCATGCCACGGTGCCGTCGGGGAATGTCATCAGTCAATCGCCGGGGGCGGGGACGAGTGTGGCGGCGGGCAGTGCGGTGAACCTGGTGGTGTCGACGGGGCCGGCGCCGGTCACGGTGCCGAATGTGGTGGGGAGCCCGCAGGCCACTGCGCAAACCACGCTTACCAATGCGGGCCTCAAGGTGGGGACCATCACGACCAGCAGTCATGCCACGGTGCCGTCGGGGAATGTCATCAGTCAATCGCCGGGGGCGGGGACGAGTGTGGCGGCGGGCAGTGCGGTGAACCTGGTGGTGTCGACGGGGACCGGCGCCGGTCACGGTGCCGAATGTGGTGGGGAGCCCGCAGGCCACTGCGCAAAACGCACGCTTACCAATGCGGGCCTCAAGGTAGGGACCATCACGACCAGCAGTCATGCCACGGTGCCGTCGGGGAATGTCATCAGTCAATCGCCGGGGGCGGGGACGAGTGTGGCGGCGGGCAGTGCGGTGAACCTGGTGGTGTCGACGGGGCCGGCGCCGGTCACGGTGCCGAATGTGGTGGGGAGCCCGCAGGCCACTGCGCAAAGCACGCTTACCAATGCGGGCCTCAAGGTGGGGACCATCACGACCAGCAGTCATGCCACGGTGCCGTCGGGCCGGGTCATCAGTCAATCGCCGGGGGCGGGGACGAGTGTGGCGGCGGGCAGTGCGGTGAACCTGGTGGTGTCGACGGGGCCGGCGCCGGTCACGGTGCCGAATGTGGTGGGGAGCCCGCAGGCCACTGCGCAAACCACGCTTACCAATGCGGGCCTCAAGGTAGGGACCATCACGACCAGCAGTCATGCCACGGTGCCGTCGGGCCGGGTCATCAGTCAATCGCCGGGGGCGGGGACGAGTGTGGCGGCGGGCAGTGCGGTGAACCTGGTGGTGTCGACGGGGCCGGCGCCGGTCACGGTGCCGAATGTGGTGGGGAGCCCGCAGGCCACTGCGCAAAGCACGCTTACCAATGCGGGCCTCAAGGTGGGGACCATCACGACCAGCAGTCATGCCACGGTGCCGTCGGGCCGGGTCATCAGTCAATCGCCGGGGGCGGGGACGAGTGCGGCGGCGGGCAGTGCGGTGAACCTGGTGGTGTCGACGGGACCGGCGGTGCCGAATGTTGTAGGCCTAACCCAGGCCGCGGCGCAAACCGCGATTACCACGGCAGGATTGAGGTTGGGCACGGTGACCTCAAGCAACAGTCAGACAGTCTCTATTGGCAGAGTCATCAGTCAAAATCCCCAGCCAGGGAGCAAGGTGGCGGCGGGTAGTGCCGTGAACCTTGTCGTATCCCTTGGAGCCGCCGTGCCGAATGTGGTGGGTTTGACCCAGGCCGCAGCCCAAACCGCTATAACCAGTGCGGGTTTGACGGTGGGGACGGTGGCCACAGTGAATAGTCCGACCGTGGAGATTGGTGCGGTAATCAGTCAAACCCCGTCAGCTGGGGACAATGTAGCTCCAGGCAGTGCCGTGGACCTGATCGTATCTCTTGGGGCCGCCGTGCCGAATGTGGTGGGCTTGTCGCAGAATGATGCTCAAAAGGCTTTGGCTGCGGCCGGCCTGACAGTGGGGGTGGTGACGACGAGCATTAGTCCCACAGTGCCAATTGGCGACGTCATTAGTCAAAAGCCGGGAGCAGGGACCAATGTGGCTCCGGGCGATTCAGTAGCCTTGGTTATTTCGTCAGGACCGCCGGTTTTTCTTATGGGGGTGCAAAATGATCCCAGGACCGGACCCCTGGTGAATAGCCTTTACCGCCTTCGCACTGATGGAGTCGTAACTAAAATTGGAGATCTGACGCACCGTACCCATGGCTTGGCCTATGTCGGGACTACGTTGTATTCGGTTGAGGAACTGTCTCTTTCTCCCCGACCTGGAGCTTCGCCGAATTTGTATCGGTTGAATCCGGAAAGCGGGGCTACTCTGGCCACGATCCCTCTGTCCTTGTCGACAGGCGAATCGTTAGAGGGCGGGCGGGGGTTAGCCACGGAACCCGGGACCAATCTGCTCTGGGGGTTGCTTGTGGCGACGTCCGAAGTAAATAGTGCCAGGCGTTTAGTCACGATTAATCCGACGACGGGAATGGCTACACAAAAGGCCAAACTGTTTGGAAACTTTATGGACCTGGCCTTTGATGCTTCCGGGTCGCTCTATGCGATTACGGACAATCGATCGGTGCCTGGCGGAGCGAAGGTGTTTCCGGCCCGGATTTATACGGTGAATAAATCGACAGGGGCCACCACGGAATTTCTGGATGTCTCGGCCGGTGCCGTGGCGGGACAACCGAATTTTCGAGAAAGTGAAACGATTGGGATAGGGGCTTCTTCCGACCTATTGTATCATCTTTCCGGTCAGCATAAGGTGACCTCAGGATTTACAAAGAATATTCTGTTCGAAACGATTCATCGGTCCACAAAAGTCAGAACGGCGGTGCCTCTCACAGGGCCGGATTTTTTTGTGACGACCGCCTTGACCATGGTGCCGCCTACGAGTCCTCCGGCATTGGGAGATCTGGATGCCTCGGGCACGGCTGATCTTATCTGGCGCAACCAGAGTGATGGCAGCACCGCGATCTGGTTGATGAATGGCGCGTCGATCGCCGCCTCCGGCTTCCCGGGCGGGGTACCGAAAGTTTGGCAGATCGCGGGCGTGGGCGATGTCAACGGCGATGGCAGGGCGGATGTTATCTGGCGTAATACCACAGGCACCGTGGCCGTGTGGCTGATGAACGGAGTGGCGGTCACGGCCGTGGGCTTTCCCGGAAGTACGTCGACGTCGTTTGAGATTGCAGGCGTGGGCGATGTGAACGGCGATGGAAAAGCCGACCTTGTCTGGCGTAACATCACTGATGGCAGTACCGCAATTTGGTTAATGAACGGGACCACCATTGCCGCCTCCGGCTTTCCCGGGGGCGTGCCCCTTTCCTGGCAAATCGAGGGGGTGGGCGATGTCAATGGGGATGGTCGAGCGGATGTCATTTGGCGCAATGGCACGAGCGGGGGAGTGGCTATGTGGCTGATGAACGGGTCATCAGTGACCGAGGTAGGCTTTGTCGGAGTAGCCCCAACCGCTTTTGATATGGCGGGGGTTGGCGATGTGAACGGCGATGGAAAGGCGGACTTGATCTGGCGCAACCAGAGTAATGGCAGTACGGCAATTTGGTTAATGAATGGGACCACCATTACCAAAGCCGGCTTCCCGGGGGGCGTGCCCGTTGCGTGGCAAATTTCTCAAGTCGGCGACGTAAATGGAGATGGTAATGCCGATGTCATCTGGCGCAATGATACAAGTGCCATCGTGGCGGTCTGGTTGATGAACGGGTTATCGATCTCGACCGTAGGTTTTCCGGGTTCGGCTCCCTCCGATTGGGAAATTCAGTAGCATAGTTCTTTTGAGCTGATTGGCCTTCCAAGGTCATCGAACAAGAGCACATCAATTTTCTGTATTTGTCACTTTTAACTTACATTTTATTTCTCTTATGCGCATAATCAGGTATCTTTCCGCCACGTAATTTATTTCACGACCGGGTCCCCAAGGGATGTGATGAAGGTTCAGCACCTGAACGGGTTGAATCTACCCCACCAGAAGTTGCAAAGAGGTCGCAAGTCGATCTTTTTGTGGATGGTGGTATTCGTAAGCCTCGTCTTCCTCAACTTTATTTTTCCAGCGACAGCAAGAGCCGTGGAAGTTCCTGATTTTATCGGGAGCCCACAGGCCACAGCAGAGTCAGAGATTATAAACATCGGTCTCACTGTGGGCGATGTGACGGCAGCCATTGATGGTGGGGTGCCCATTGGCAACGTCATCAACCAGGATCCGGCAGCTGGGATCAATGTGGTGCCGGGCAGTCCGGTGGACCTCGTGATTTCCGGTGTGGCGGTGCCTAATGTGGTGGGGGTCATACAGGGCAATGCCCAAACCGCTATTACCAATGCGGGTCTCACCGTGGGGACGGTGACGACCGCAAATAGTGCGACCGTCCCTATTGGAAACGTCATTAGTCAGGCTCCGGCAGCGGGGACCCCTGTTTTTCAGGGTAATGCGGTGGCCTTTGTGGTGTCTGTGGGTGTCGCCGTGCCAAATGTCGTGGGATTGCCTCAAGGCACGGCCCAATCGGCGATTACCAGTGCCAACCTTGCGGTGGGCACGGTGACGATGGCGAACAATACGACCGTGGCCATTGGAAATGTCATCAGTCAGAACCCGGCGGCGGGTACCAATGTCGCGGCGGGCAGTGCCGTAGCCTTGGTGGTGTCCCTGGGCGCGTCGGTGCCGAATGTGGTGGGGATCACACAGGGCAATGCTCAAACCGCCATTACCAATGCGGGTCTCACCGTGGGGACGGTGACGTCCGCGAATAGTGCGAGCGTGTCTATTGGAAACGTCATCAGTCAGAATCCGGCGGCGGGAACCAATGTGGAGCCTGGTAGTACCGTGGCTTTTGTGGTGTCTTTGGGAACCGCGGTGCCGAACGTGGTGGGTTTGACCCAGTCGGCCGCGCAAACGGCGATTACCAATGCCGGTTTGACGGTAGGGGCCATTACAACAGCCAGTCATCCATCGGTGCCGACTGGGAATGTTATCAGTCAGAACCCAGGGGCCGGAAGCAATGTGGCGCCAGGCAGTGCCGTGGCCTTTGTGGTGTCCCTGGGGCCGGCGGTGCCGAATGTGGTGGGTTTGACCCAGTCGGCCGCGCAAACGGCGATTACCAATGCCGGGCTGACACTGGGCGCGGTGACCTCGGCCAATAGTCAGTCGGTGCCCATTGGGAGGGTCATTAGTCAAACTCCTGCACCAGGAACCAGTGTCACAGCAGGCAGTGCGGTGAACATTGTTGTCTCCCTGGGTACTGCTGTGCCGAACGTCGTGGGTTTGACGCAAGCTGCCGCCCAGACGGCAATTACGAATGTCGGGTTAACAGTCGGGGCGGTGACCACTTCCGCTAGTGCGACGGTCTCCGCGGGAAATGTCATCAGTCAAAATCCGACAGCTGGAAACAATGTGGCACCAGGCAGTGCCGTGGCGTTAGTGGTGTCCCTGGGGCCGGTGGTGCCGAATGTGGTCGGTTTGACCCAGTCGGCCGCGCAATCCGCGATAACCACGGCCGGTTTGACAGTGGGCACCGTAACGACTGCCACAAGTGCGACGGTGCCCATTGGGAGAGTTATTAGTCAAACTCCTGCGTCAGGCACCAGTGTCACAGCGGGCAGCAAGGTGAACATTGTGGTCTCCCTGGGCGCCGCAGTCCCGAATGTCGTGGGTTTGACCCAGGCCGCGGCGCAAGCCGCAATTACCGCGGCGGGATTGACGGTAGGAACGGTGACCACCGCCACGAGTCCAACCGTGGCAATTGGTGCGGTCATCAGTCAAAATCCGACAGCTGGAAACAATGTGGCGCCTGGCAGTGCGGTGGCCCTGGTGGTATCGCTAGGGGCTCAGGTACCCGATGTCGTGGGCTTGACGCAAAGTGTCGCTCACACGGCTTTGATCTCGGCTGGCCTTACTGTAGGGACGGTGACAGCGGTTTTTAGCGACACCGTTCCTCTTGGAACCGTAATTAGTCAAAATCCGCCGGCGGGGACAAATGTGGCGCCTGGCAGTGGAGTGGCCCTGGAGATTTCCTCCGGACCGCCGGCTTTTCTTATGGGGGTGCAAAATGATCCCAAAACCGGGCCGCTGGTGAATAGTCTCTACCGAATTCGCACCGATGGGGTGGTGACCAAAATCGCAGATCTGACGCACCGTACCCATGGCTTGGCCTTTGTCGGGTCCAACCTGTATTCCGTGGAAGAACTGACGCTTGCCCAACAGGCTGGGACGCCGCCAAAGATGTATCGGCTTGATCCCGACACCGGGGCTACGCTGGAGGCGATCTCTCTCTCGCTGTCCACGAGCGAATCGTTAGAGGGCGGACGAGGGCTGTCCACGGAGCCTGGAACCAATCAGTTGTGGGGGTTGCTCGTGGTGACATCCGAAGTGAACAATGCCCGCCGGCTAGTGACGATTAATCCGACCACGGGTCTGGCCACGCAAAAGGCCAAACTGTTTGGAAACTTTATGGATCTGGCCTTTGATGCCGCCGGGACGCTGTATGTGATCACGGATAACCGACCCGTATCCGGCGGGACTGTGGCTCCCGCCCGAATTTATACGGTGAATAAGACGACGGGGGCCACCACGGAATTTCTGGATGTCTCGGCCGGCGCCGTGGCGGGACAACCGAATTTTCGAGAAAGTGAAACGATTGGGGTGGGGACTTCATCTGATCTGTTGTATCACCTTTCGGGGCAGCATAAGGTGACGTCCGGATTTACTAAAAATATTCTGTTTGAAGCGATCAATCTGAACAATAAAGCCAGAAACGCAATTTCGATCACGGGTCCGGACTTTTTTGTAACGACGGCCTTGACGTTGGTGCCACCCATGAGTCCAAATCTTCCGGCCCTAGCGGATCTGGATGCGTCCGGTACGACCGACCTGGTTTGGCGGCATACGACTGATGGCAGCACCGCGATCTGGTTGATGAACGGATCGAGAATCGCGGCCTCTGGTTTTCCAGGCGGGGTGCCGCTGGCCTGGCAGATTGCGGGCGTGGGCGATCTGAACGGCGATGGCAAGGCGGATGTCATTTGGCGCAATGCCACCGGCACGTTGGCCGTGTGGTTGATGAACGGGGTGTCGGTGACGTCCGTGGGCTTTCCGGGCAGTACGTCAACGGCGTTTGAGGTTGCGGGCGTGGGCGATGTGAATGGCGATGGCAAAGCCGACCTGGTCTGGCGCAACCAGACTGATGGCAGCACGGCCATCTGGTTAATGAACGGGACCACCATTGCCGGCTCCGGCTTTCCTGGCGGGTTGTCTTTGGCCTGGAAAATTGCGGGCGTGGGCGATCTGAACGGCGATGGCAAAGCGGATGTCATCTGGCGCAATACCGCCGGTACCGTAGCAGTGTGGTTGATGAACGGGTTAAGTATCACGGGGGTCGGCTTTCCGGGCAGTGCCTCGACGGCGTTTGAGGTTGCGGGCGTGGGCGATGTGAATGGGGATGGCAAAGCCGACCTGGTCTGGCGCAACCAGACTGATGGCAGCACGGCCATCTGGTTAATGAATGGGACCACGATTGCTACCCCCGGTTTTCCTGGCGGAGTTCCCTTGGCGTGGAAAATTTCTCAAGTCGGTGATGTGAATGGGGATGGCAAGGCGGATGTCATTTGGCGCAATGGCCCGAATGGCACGGTGGCCGTCTGGCTGATGAACGGATTGGCAATTTCGGCGGTGGGTTTCCCCGGTTCGGCTTCTTCAGTCTGGGAGATTCAGTAAATAATTCCGGTTGGATGGGGACTACCAGGCTCATCTGCTAAGGATGGAACGCGCCAACACTCTCATGTTATACTCGGCTTTATTTTTTCCGTGTTCCTGATCAGAAATCTTTCGCCCATCTGATTAACAACACGACCAAACCCTCCCCCATTGCAGAGATAACGAAGCACTTTTCTTTCATTTCACCGCAAAACGCAACGGCAATCCATGGGTCAGGCGCGTAGGTTGGGGGTGTAACCAGGTGAGCCTGGGGCGCCGTGGACTGGGCAGCTGATTCTTGCTGAATGGAGTCAACGATATGAATCTTATGAAAGTTCTGCACCAGAACAAATCGATGTTGAATTTTACCTGTCAGAAATTGCAAAGAGATCATGCCTCGATCCTTTTGCCGTTCGGCTTTCTTGTGAGCCTGCTCTTTCTTATCTATGGCCTACCTGTAACGGCAGGTGCCGTAGAGGTCCCCGATGTGGTCGGAAGCCCACAAGCCACAGCAGAGGCCACTATTATTAGCTCGGGCCTTTCTGTGGGGGGCGTGACGCCGGTCAATAGCCCCACGGTGCCCGTCGGCGCAGTGATTAGTCAAGATCCGGCGGCCGGAATCAATGTGGTATCGGGCAGTCCGGTGGATCTGGCGATATCTGGAGCGACGGTGCCAAACGTGGTGGGGTTAGCGCAGACGGCCGCCCAAACCGCCATTGCGGCAGCCGGTCTCACGGTAGGGACAGGGACGACAGCCAATAGTGCCACGGTGCCCATCGGCCATGTTATCAGCCAAACTCCCGCAGCAGGTGCCAATGTGTTGCCGGGGAATACCGTCACCCTCGTGATCTCCCTGGGTACCGCGGTGCCGGATCTGGTGGGATTGACCCAAGCCGCGGCGGAAACTGCCATTACGGCAGCCGGTCTCACGGTTGGGGCAGGGACGACAGCCAATAGTGCCACGGTGCCGGCGGGCACGGTTATCAGTCAAACGCCGGTTGCAGGAAGTAATGTGCCTCCGGGTAGTGCGGTAGCTCTTGAGGTGTCCCTTGGGGCGAAGGTGCCCAATGTGGTCGGCTTGACGCAGGCCGCGGCGGAAGCAGCCATTACCAGTTCGGGTTTGACCGTGGGGACCGTGACAACGGCTAACAGTACAACGGTGCCGGCCGGCACGGTCATCAGTCAATCACCGGCGGCTGGAACCAATGTGGCTCCAGCGACTGCTGTGACACTGGTGGTGTCCTCGGGGGTGGAGGTGCCGAATGTGGTGGGATTGACGCAAGCGGCGGCGCAAACGGAGATTACCTCAGCCAGCCTGACTGTGGGCACGGTAACATCGGCCAATAGTTCCAGTGTGGCTGTGGGCAAAGTTATAAGTCAGAATCCGGCAGCAGGGGCGAAAGTGGAAGCAGGAAGTGCGGTAGCCTTGGTAGTGTCCCTTGGGGCAAAGGTCCCTAATGTTGTCGGGAGTTCGAAAGGTAGTGCGCAAACAGCGCTGACCACGGCAGGGCTGAAAGTTGGGACGGTGACATCGGCCAACAGTCAAACGGTGGCTATCGGGAACGTTATCAGTCAAAATCCGACAGCGGGGTCGAATGTGGCCCCAGGCAGTGCAGTTGCTCTGGTGGTATCGGTGGGAACGGCCGTGCCCAATGTGGTCAATAAATCGCAGGCTGCGGCACAAGCGGCCATTGCCGGTGTAGGCTTGACGGTGGGGAATGTGACGTCAGTTTTTAGCGACACCGTGGCTTCCGGAAATGTGATCAGTCAAAACCCCACAGCGGGGACGAATGTTTCACCAGGTAGTGGCGTCGGTTTGGTCATATCCTCCGGTCCACCGGTTCTACTCATGGGAGTGCAAAATGATCCCAAGACCGGGCCGCTGGTGAATAGCCTCTATCGACTTCGTACCGATGGGGTGGTGTCCAAAATTGGAGATCTCACGCACCGCACACATGGCTTGGCTTATGTCGGGTCCAACTTGTATTCCGTAGAAGAGCTGACGCTTGCCAAACAAGCGGGGACTCCGCCGAATTTGTATCGGCTCAATCCCAGCACCGGGGCCACGCTGGCCACGATCCGCCTGTCCTTATCGACCGGAGAATCCTTAGAAGGAGGGCGAGGTCTGGCCACGGAGCCCGGAACCAACCAACTGTGGGGGTTACTCGTGGTGACTTCCGAGGTGAATACTCTCCGTCGGCTAGTCACGATCAATCCGACGACCGGCGTCGCCACGCAAAAGGCGAAACTGTTTGGAAACTTCATGGATCTGGCGTTTGATGCGGCCGGGACGCTTTATGCCATCACGGATAACCGACCCGTATCCGGTGGGGCTGTGGCTCCGGCCAGGATTTATACGGTGAATAAAACGACGGGGGCCACGACGGAATTTCTGGATGTCTCGGCCGGCGCCGTAGCGGGGCAACCGAATTTCCGCGAGAGTGAAACCATAGGGGTAGGGTCGTCCTCGGACCTCCTGTATCATCTCTCCGGGCAACATAAAGTAACCTCTGGATTTACCAAGAATATTTTGTTTGAACAGATTCATCGAACCACGAAGGCCAGAAAAGCCATTGCCCTCTCGGGCCCGGACTTTTTTGTCACGACGGCCTTGACGTTGGTGCCTCCCACGAATACGACTACGGGTACAGGTACTCCGGCTTTGGCCGATCTGGACGCGTCCGGCACGACTGACCTGATCTGGCAAAACACCCAAGATGGCAGCACGGCCATCTGGTTGATGAATGGAACGACGATCGCAGCTACAGGGTTCCCGGGCGGGGTGCCCGCGGCCTGGCGGATTGCGGGTGTGGGCGATGTGAATGGAGACGGCAAGGGGGATGTCATCTGGCGCAATAGTACAAGTGGCACCGTAGCCGTGTGGCTGATGAATGGCGTGTCGGTGACGTCCGTGGGTTTTCCCGGAAGCGCGTCGACGGCGTTTGAAATTTCCGGCGTGGGCGATGTCAACGGCGATGGGAAAGCCGACCTGGTCTGGCGCAACAGGACTGATGGCAGTACCGCCATCTGGCTGATGAACGGAACGAAAATCGCTGCTCCTGGTTTTCCGGGCGGGGTGCCGGTAGGCTGGCAAATCGCGGGTGTGGGCGATGTGAATGGGGATAGTAAGGCGGATGTTATCTGGCGCAATGGTGGGAGCGGCACCGTGGCGGTGTGGCTGATGAACGGATTAGGTATCACGGGTGTGGGCTTTCCCGGCAGTGCGTCGACGGCATTTGAGATTGCAGGCGTGGGCGATGTGAACGGGGATGGCAAAGCCGATCTGGTCTGGCGCCATACGACTGACGGCAGTACCGCCATCTGGATGATGAATGGGACCACCATTGCTGCGCCCGGTTTTCCTGGCGGGGTGCCCTTAGCATGGCAGATTTCTCAAGTCGGGGATATCAATGGCGATGGCAGATCGGATGTTATCTGGCGCAATGGACGGAGCGGGACCGTGGCCGTCTGGTTGATGAATGGGGCATCGATTTCAAGCGTGGGTTTCCCTGGCTCTGCCCCCTCAGACTGGGAGATTCAGTAGGCATTGGTTACGGCATACCCACTCCTGCCACCATATAAAGCAGGAGTGCCGTTCAAAAAAGGGATCGCTGGGGCCAGAGTATGGATTCGAACCCTTGTTTTGTCATATGGTTCCGCAATTGTTGCTGAATGGAGCATACACGACATGGACGCAATGAAAGTTCAGCATCAGCAGATCTTGAATCGCCCACATCAGGGAACCCGTCAGGCCCTCAACTTCCTGGTTTTACAGCTACTCGTCCTAGGAAGTCTTCTCCTTCTGACCTGTGCCTTCCCTGGGACGGCAAGAGCTGTCGAAGTCCCCAATGTCGTGGGCAGCCCACAGGCTGCGGCGGAGGCAGATATTATCAAGGCAAAGTTGAAGGTGGGAAAGATAACCTCGGCGAATATTGTCACCGTCCTGCCCGGTACTGTCATCATTCAAGACCCGGCAGCAGGAATTAATGTCGTCCGAGGGACGAAGGTTGATCTGGTGGTATCTGGCGTGTCAGTCCCCAACGTCGTCGGTCGAAAGCAAGCTGACGCCCAACAGGATCTGGTCAAAGCAGGATTAATCGTCGGGAGGGTCACAACGGCCAGTAGCGCGACTGTGTCGGCAGGCAAGGTCATCAGTCAAAACCCCACGGCCGGAATCAGTGTGGCATTTGGAAGTCCGGTAGACCTGGTCGTATCACTCGGCAGCACAGTCCCGAATGTAGTGGGCATGACGCAGGCAGTTGCTCAATCGGCGATTACCACGGCTGGTTTGACCGTCGGTGCAGTGACGACGGCCAATAGTGCGACTGTGGCGGCAGGCAAGGTTATTAGTCAAAATCCGGTAGCCGGAAAAAAGGTAGCAGCGGGAAGTGCTGTGGCCCTGGTCGTGTCCCGAGGAACACAAGTTCCGAATGTAGTTGGTCGCACGCAAGCCGACGCCCAAAAAGCGCTGACTTCCGCCGGCCTAACCGTGGGAACGGTGACCATGGCCAATAGCGCCACGGTAGCGGCCGGGAGAGTGATAAATCAAAACCCGGGGGCCGGTACCACTGTGAACCCTGGAAGTGCGGTTGCTTTGGTGGTATCGCTGGGAACAACCGTGCCCGATGTCGTGGGCTTGACGCAGAGTAGCGCCCAGACGGCTCTGATCGAAGCGGGCTTAACGGTGGGGAGCATAACGACCGCCAACAGCGAAACGGTGCCTAGCGGCACCGTCATCAATCAAACGCCCGTGGCTGGAATAAAGGTCACTCCAGGCAGTGCGGTGGCCCTCGTCATTTCCTCCGGACCGCCGGTTTTTCTTATGGGCGTACAAAATGATCCCAGAATCGGACCGCTTGTGAACAGCCTCTACCGACTTCGCACTGATGGAGTCGTAACCAAAATTGCGGATCTGAACCACCGTACCCATGGTCTGGCCTTTGTGGGGTCTACGCTGTATTCCGTGGAAGAGCTGACGCTTTCGCAACAGGCGGGAGCCCGGCCAAATCTGTATCGGCTCAATCCCGATACTGGAGCCACCCTGGCCACGATCCCACTGTCCTTATCGACGGGTGAATCCTTAGAGGGGGGACGGGGGTTGGCCACAGAGCCTGGGACCGGTCAGCTCTGGGGCTTGCTTGTGGTGAGGTCTGAAGTAAACAGTGCCCGCCGGTTAGTGACGATTAATCCCAAGACCGGTGTGGCTACCCAAAAGGCCAAACTTCTGGGGAATTTCATGGACCTGGCGTTTGATGCGGCCGGGATCCTCTATGCGATCACGGACAATCGACCCGTGCCAGGGGTGGCAACGGTGTTTCCGGCCCGGATTTATACGGTGAATACGACGACGGGAGCGACGACGGAATTCCTGGATGTCTCAGCCGGCGCCGTGGCCGGACAACCAAATTTCCGGGAAAGTGAAACCATAGGGGTAGGATCGTCGACGGACCTTCTGTATCATTTTTCCGGTCAGAATAAGGTGACCTCAGGATTTACCAAGAATATGCTGTTTGAAACGATCCATGTGAACAACAAAACCAGAACCGCGATTGCGCTTACGGGCCCGGACTTTTTTGTGACGACAGCCTTGGCGTTGGTCCCACTCAAGACCGCGCCAGCCTTGGGAGATCTTGATGCCAATGGCAAAGCTGATCTGGTTTGGCGAAACAATTCTAATGGCAACACCGCCATCTGGTTGATGGATGGAACGACGATTGCGGCCTCAGGCTTTCCGGGTGGAGTGCCGGTGGCCTGGCAAATCGCGGGGGTGGGCGATGTGAACGGGGATAACAAGGCCGATGTTATTTGGCGCAACGGCACCAGTGGGGGAGTGGCCGTGTGGCTGATGGACGGATTGTCGGCGACGGCCGTTGGTTTTCCTGGAAGCGCCTCTACGGCTTTTGAGATCACGGGTGTGGGCGATGTGAATGGCGACCGGAAGGCAGATCTGATTTGGCGCAATACGATTGACGGCAGTACGGCAATCTGGTTGATGAACGGGACCACCATTGCCGCCTCAGGGTTCCCGGGCGGGGTGCCGGCCGTCTGGCAAATGTCAGAGGCGCGTGATGTGAACGGGGATGGCAGGGCGGATGTCATTTGGCGTAATAGCCGGAATGGGACGGTAGCGGTGTGGCTGATGGATGGATTGAGGATTTCCACCGTGGGATTCCCAGGATCCACCTCCACAGATTGGGAGATTCAATAGTTCCTGTTGGCTGAGGGGAGCGCTTGGGGGCGACAGCGGTCCAAGAAGCCATTCCGGGAGGGACTGTTGATTGAGATCAGGGCATGGATTGAAGAAATTACTGAGAGGATTTTGCGCAACGCATGCCAATGTAGGGACTTCTCGTTTCAGGATTTTCTCGCGCCCGATAGGTTGACCGGGCAAAAATCGAACTCACACTCCAGGATCCTCCACGATGCACTTTCATGGTGCCGGAGTCTGCTCCGTTGGGATTGTGGATGAGCCTCGGTTGGTTCTCGTATGGCGTATACCAATCGAAGACCCACTCGGATACATTTCCAGCCATGTCATGAACGCCAAATGAACTCACTCCATTCGGGAATGTGCCAACTTCTAACGGGCCGGCTTTTCCACGATCCAAAGCGGTTTGCATCCATTCACCCCATTTTGCCATTGATGAAAAGTTTTTGCCTGCCCAATAACTCGCCGTATTGGTTCGTTGAGGATCCCACAAGTTCCCCCACGGATAGGCATAATCTTGAGGCCCCCGAGCAGCGTGTTCCCATTCCGCCTCGGTAGGAAGGCGTTTGCCAGCCCAGGTGCAGTAGGCCGTCGCGTCATACCAGGTCACTCCGAGGACCGGATGATCGGGTTTGTGAAATCGTTCATTTTCCCAGAACGCAGGTGCTGCCCGACCTGTCGATTCAAGAAATGCACGATATTGGCGGTAGCTGACCTCGTATTGATCAATGTAATAGGCTTTAAGATTCACCTGTCGTTGAGGAATCTCTGCTTGGAAGGCATTGAACTGGACTCCCTCAAAGTCTTTCAGAAGGCCGGAAATCTGATCCTCAGTGCTTCCCATCCTAAATTCTCCTGCGGGAATTAAGATCATGGGGACGTCATCATTTCCTGACAAAGCGGACTGAACAGCGCCAGGTAAATCCTGTTGATGAAGCCGTGCTTCAAGGATGGGTTCCGGTTGAGATGCGTTCGGTTGACCGGTGGCCTCTGGCTGTGAGCCAGGGTCATTCTGAAACATATTCTTAAAAAATCCGAAAAACCCTGAACTCTCGTTCGAGGGTGGTTCAATCTCCGAGGGGGAAGGGGGAGAAGGCGTGAAGGAGGAAATGGTGCCAGGCGATGACGAACTTTCAGGAGAAGGCTCTGCCGGATCACTTCCACCATTCGGGCCAAGATGTGGTTGCGCAAGTCTTGCCTCTAGTTCCTTGCGCTCCCGTTCTGCGGCGACTCGCCGTCGCTCCTCTTCCAAATCAGCCAGGCGCCGCGCTTCCGCGGCTTGCCGGCGTTGTTCCTCTTCCGCCGCCAGTCTGGCTTTTTCGGCTTTCATCGCCGCCTCTTGCTTCAGGCGTGCGACTTGTTCCCGCTCTTCCTCAAGGGCTGCGAGTCGGGCCTTTTCGGCTTTCATCGCGGCCTCTTGCCTTATACGAGCCTGTTCCTCAGCCACTCGGCGGGCTTCAGCCAGTTGAGTCTGGCGGGTGAGTTCCTGTTTGGCCAGGGCTTCCTTGCGGCGTTGTTCCTCAGCCTCCATGCGGGCCTGCTCCTCGGCCGCTCGGCGGGCTTCAGCCAGTTGGGTTTGGCGGGTGAGTTCCTGTTTGGCCAGGGCTTCCTTGCGGCGTTGTTCCTCAGCCTCTATGCGGGCCTGTTCCTCGGCCATTCGGCGAGCTTCAGCCAGTTGAGTTTGGCGGGTGAGTTCCCGTTCCGCCAGGAGTTGTTTGCGTTTTTGCTCCTCTGCCGCGAGACGGGCCTTTTCGGCCTCCACTCGTCGCCGTTCTTCTTCAGCCACCATTCGCTGGGCTATGGCCAATTGTGTTTGAAATTCCCGTTCTTGTTGTGCCAAGAGCTGTTTGCGGCGTTCTTCCTCGGCAGCCAGCTTGGCTTGTTGAGCTTTTAACGCGGCTTGTTGTTGCGCTAAGAGGGCTTCTTGTTCCTGGCGGGCCTGTTCCGCGGCAACCCGCCGCCGTTCCTCCTCCGCAGCCAGGCGCTGGGCTTCGGCCAGTTGCGCTAAGGCCAGTTGGCGTTGCTTTTCTTCGGCGGCCAGGCGGGCTTGCTCGGCTTTTAATGCGGCTTGTTGTTGCGCTAAGAGGGCTTCTTGTTCCTGGCGGGCCTGTTCCGCGGCAACCCGTCGGCGTTCCTCCTCCGCAGCCAGGCGCTGGGCTTCGGCCAGTTGTGCTTGCAGATCCTTTTCCCGCTGACGTTGCTCCTTTAAAGATTGGAGAGCTTGCAACTCAAACTTTTCCCGCTCTGCCTCTAACGCGGCAGCTTCTTCTTCCACCGTTTTTTGTGCATTAGCCTGCTCGCTTTTTCCCGATGGAACGTTGTTGAAGACATCCAGGGGATTTCCAAAACTCTTTAAGAGTCCGACAATGGTCTCGACGGTTCCAGCTGCAGGATTGCTCGCCTTTCCTTGACCATTGGGGGTTTTCGCGACTTGAGGGTTGGAGGAAAATTTTTCGGGAATAAAGACAAATTCTCCCTTATCCGCACTCAATCCCCACATTTCCGGTCGTTGCACATGTTTATGAGTTAGAGCAGCTGATTGCACGTGTTCATCGAGAAAGGCGAAGAGTTCGGATGCGGGAATGATCCCATCGCCGTTCAGGTCACCCTTTCCCTTTCCAATGCCTTCCAGAAGATAATAAGTAAACACGCTATGTTTCCATTTCGGTCCGGCCAAGGCTTGTTGCCCGGTTCCTCCTGCGGTAATCAATTGGCGTGCAGGTTCACTGGCAATCATCTTCAGATAATTACTGGTCATGGGGGGAAACGAACGCTGACTGCGACCGGCAATGCCTCCGTAACATATGTCAATGAGAAATAAGACCTGTTTTGCCGGAAGGGATTCGGACAGTTCACGAAGAAGGTCCACACTGATTGCAGTGTCCGCAAGAAGGCCAGGTTCGGTATCGACGGGCATCATATAACCCACGGGTTGTTGCTTTCCCTTGCCGGGTGTTTCCCCGATATGCCCCGCAAAAAAGATGAGCACTCGATCATTTTTTTGTACTTGTGCGACAAGGTTTTGCCGTAACTCTTGAAGGATCGCTTTTTTCGTGGCTTGGGTGTTGTAGAGTGATGTGACGGTAAATCCTTGACGCCCGAGCATGCGGGCCACCGATTTTGCATCATCGACTGCGTAGGCCAGACCGGCGAGATTTAGGTATTTATCAATCCCTATGATGACGGCCCAGGATTTCCCCTGGGTTTCCGCGATATATTGGGCAGGAACTTTTCCGTTTACGGTACTACTGGAAGTATCTGCGTATGTCTGTATTGGAAGGAGCCACACGGTCAAACTGCATAACAAAAAAGAAAGCAGCAAGATGCCGGGAGAATGAAGAGATCCTTTTCTCAAGATGGGATGAAGAAGAATGCGATCGAACACCGTTCACGGGCTCCTGTAGCGCAACTCGATTTTACTCATGAAAATTCCCGGTAGAAAATAAGCAACGGCCATTTTCTTGATGCATCGGAATGTCCTCTTTGGTCTTTTTCTTTCGTTTGGTTCGGTCCTAGCTGCACGGCAACGAGTAAAAGAACGTGTAATAGGCATGCGCTGATCTCTTGCAACGGCCGTTCTTGGGACCAGTTTACTGGGTCTGGCCACGAAGATGCCATTGTTGGCCTTGTACACGACTTGAAAAATAACAGACCGTTCTCTTCCTGAAGCCGGTCGGGCATTTCCCCAAATTGCGGGTACTACGGCTGGGTAGGGGCTAGTTGTAGCGGTCCCTCTGGAAAAAATGGATTGACTTCATGGGGAAGAGTTTATAGGATCGCCTGGTTTTCTCTACGTCAGCATCGCATTTTTTGGATATGATTCCATCTTATAGCCACTTAAACTGAAGAAGGGCATGATGCACACCCTTCTTCTGGACCTGTGGTGTTGAGCGTACCATCCCCCAAACCCATAGTTAAAGTCGATAATTGCGTTTAGACCATCGCGCCAACCCCGTTGTTCGGAAATTTTTGGGAAACCCTTTTGTTTATTCCAATTATATGAGGAAAAATAATGACTTATTGGCTCATGCAGAACTTGGTATGTAGGCGAATTGAGCGGTTGGCCTGTTTCCTAGTGTTGGCAATGCTCCTCCTCAGTCAATCTGTCACTCAAGGCAAAGAACTAAAAAATGTGATTCCTGATCTTTATGGGGGAAATGGGTTTCAAACAGATCCTAATTTTGCAGGTAATCGGTCCAATGATTTTGGCAATGCGGTATTTAATTCCTTTAATGAACTGACCAATGGCATTGGGGCTCAAACAGGCCAATTTGCCGTAAACTCTACCGTGGCAGCCTACCGGTTTGATGTCGAGCGGGGAGTTCCTGTTGAAGTCACCAAAAGCCTCGGTCCGCTCTTTGCGGAACGGGCCGACACGCTTGGAAAAGGACGATTTGATTTCCAGGTCGTCTGGTCAAACGCCAATTACAAAAAATTTAATGGGAAGGATCTGTCTTCCCTCAGTGCCGATGTCCCTCCCACGGCCGGGCCCGGAACTCCGCCGAATGCGCCGGGGTTGGATGAACTATTGCAAGTTGATCTGGACGTCAAAGTGATTACCAATTTTGTGGGGTTTTTTGCTACGTACGGCATCACGGATAATTGGGACGTCAATCTTCTGGTTCCTCTCATCAATAACAAGATCAAGGCCAAAGCGAAGGCAACCATGCTTGATGCAAACGGGGTCCCTTGTACTCAAGGTGGAAATTGCAGTGGTATATATGTGATCAATGGAACGGCACCCGGCACGGGAGACCCTTCAAAAGACAGTTCTTCGGCGGATAAAACCGGAATCGGGGATGTTGTCCTCCGAACCAAATATAACATGCTGAAGAACCATGAAATCTTGCCTGATTTGGGCGTCCGGGGGGATGTTTCTTTTCCCACCGGAAATGAGGATAACTTCATGGGAGTCGGAGAATTCAAATTTCAGGGATTGGCTGTGGCTTCTAAATACTATTCGTCCCCGATCGGCATGATTGGTCCCCATGTGAATACGGGTTTCGTGCTCGTCAACAACAAATCCGATCTGAATCTTTTTACCTATGTAGCAGGCTTTGATCTGGCACCTATTCCCGTCTTTGCTTTCTCTCTTGACCTTCTGGGCCGCCACGAATTGGACGATAAGGATAACAGTGGGAAGGACATCGTCGATTTGGCTCCCGGCCTAAAATGGGCCCCTCTTCCCAACACTCTGGTTCAAGCAGCCGTCCAGCTCCCCCTCAATAAAGATGAAGGACTTCGTCCTGACGCGGTCTGGACGTTAGGCCTTGGAGGAACTTTCTAGGTCGCCGATACACATTTGGATGATCATGGCAGGAAGTCGGTGGCAAGAGAATACAAAAATGGGAAGGCTGCCTATGCTATGGGATATCCTGCGCGAGACGAAACCCGATTTGGATGCTCCGCGAATCGGCGCTGTACCCGTTACGAGACGAAGAACGCAAAGACATTGGAGCGTTAGTCCAGCCACCTCCGCGCCTCACCCGTGTTCCGCACATCCCATTGTTTGCCTCTAACCACGCCGACCCATTCGTTGGGGCATGCTGATAGTCGTCGTGCCAGCAATCCTGGACCCACTCCCATACATTGCCACTCAGGTCATGAAGGCCAAGGCTGTTGGCTTGTCGGGTTCCAACTGGCTGAGTTCTTCCATTGCTGTTTGCGTTGAACCAGGCATATGTCGCAAGTTGTTCTTGTTCTGAGGTTCCCGCCCAAATTTGGCCTTTTCCCATATTTCTGGCTGCATATTCCCACTCAGACTCTGTGGGGAGTCGAAAGCGATAACCGGTTTCCTGTGATAACCACGATGCATAGTCCATGGCGTCTTTCCACGAGACATTGATGACCGGATGCCCTTCCCGGCCCCATCCCTCATCTCCCGGAAGCGGCCGTCCCGTCGATATGGCGAACCGGTCATATTCTTCGAAGGTGACCTCGAATCGCCCAAGAGCAAATTTTTTGATATGAACCTTTCTTAGCGGATGTTCGCTTGAGGTATTCTCTTCCAGACTATTTCCCTGTTGAAAAGTCCCGGCAGGAATTGAGACCATTTCGGGATCCAGATGAATGCTCAGAACCGGAGCGACGACTCTCAGGATGGCCATTTTAAAAGCCTTATTCTCCCCCGCCAACCATGTGCCCAACCCACCTAATAGAACTAGAACGACCCCTATGACCCCTGCTCGTTTTATCCATCGTTTCTGACGCTTTGCGAGCTGATACTGTTTTTTCAGCATGGACACGGTTTCTGCATGTGAAGATTCCGGCGAATTCAGACTGGGTGTTCGGGCCTTGGACGAAGGCTTACCAGGAGCCGATTGTCGTCTAAGGTTGTCAGGCTTTGTGTGATCAGCCAGGGGTGTAGGGGTGGATTTTTCCGCGGGCAGGGTTGTTTGCTTATCGTCGTTCATTGTGTGCGCAATCTGACCATGCACAAATGAAAAGGGATGGGTGGCCAGTTGGGAATATTCCTAATCCTTCTCTGACTTCTGGTCCTGTTTGAGAATCTAATATTCTCGCCTCATGACGGAATGGGACCTCCCGCAATTCCCTGCAGGACCGGGCTATCGTCATGTCATGCCATTTTAACAGATAACTTCCTGAACAAAAGCCGTTTTTCTTAATGCAAAAATTCAATAAGCATTACACAAGGGGTGGTGACCGTGAATCTGACAATCGGTTGAACCCGTAGCATTTTGGAGGAAATGCGGCCTTGTATCACGACGTTGAAGGCTCAGGGCGTGAAAGATTACTGCTGCTCTCTAAGAATATTTTTGAACATAGAGGTCAGGGGGAACACGGTGGAAGGGTTGAAGGGAACGATTGAACTGATTACAGAGCGGTCCGTGACGTCTTCCCTGATAGCCTAACGTGGGCGCTGCTGCCAAAATTTGGCAGTCACATATGTTGTGTGGAGCTGGCGAGAGGAATTGAACCTCCGACCTGCGGTTTACAAAACCGCTGCTCTACCGATTGAGCTACGCCAGCTCGGCGAATTTACTGTCCATCATACCAAAGGATGAAGCATTCAACCAGCATTGGATACAAAAAATATTGTTGCCACCCCGCCTTGATTTAGGTCATTTGCAGCAGGACTTTGCGTACGCCAGGTTGCGCGGCTTTTTCCATGGCCAGAACCCCATCCAGAAGTGGATAGCGGGCATGGATAAGCGGATCGACCCGGATGTGCTTCGATGCTAAGAGGCGGATGGCCGGAGGGAACGGGCCACAACGAGATCCAATTAAGGATATTTCCTGAATGACAAAAGTCGCCATATTTAAAGACACGTCTCCATGATACGTGGATTTAAGCACAAGGGTACCTCTGGGTCGAATCAATTGGATGGCCGTGGAAAGTCCTTCGGGGCTTCCAGTGGCTTCCACAATCATATCTGCACCTTGAGGAATAGCAGATGGATGCGAGGTCACCTTGATGCCCATCTGGGTGAGCCAGGTGTCATGGTCTGAATGACGGCCCAATAGCGTAACGGCACATCCTGAAAGCACAAGAATTTGTGCGCACAGTACCCCCAATTTCCCATCTCCGATGACGACCACCCGGTCGGTTGGTTTGATCGAGACTAACTGGGGAATTTCACAGGCTGCGGCTAAGGGCTCGATAAAGACGGCCTGATCATCGGAAATGGAGTCAGGCACGACAAAAAGGTTTTCAACCGGCAGAGTAAGATAATCCGCAAAGGCCCCATCCCGGCCCTGGATGCCTAATGTGGTGCGATGAGGGCAATGCGTGGGATGGCCGTTGGCACAGGTTTCACAAGTGCGACAGGCGGCATTGATCTCTCCGACGACTCGTTTTCCAATCAATTCTGTATCGGGGGCCTCATCGACTATCCCAACAAACTCATGCCCCAAAACCCCTTGAAAGGCCATATACCCTTTGAGTAGCTGAAGATCGGTCGAACAGATTCCAGCTTGGATAACCCTGATTCTAGCTTCCCCATGTGGACGCGGGGGTAGGGGTAAGTCGGTTTGAAGTTGAAGCTTTTGATGAAGAACAAGTCCCCGCATATGGCTCCTTTATGAAAAACCCTAGGAAAAACCCTAAGAGGTGCCTGATAGACCATAGCAAAAATGCTGTCAAGGTTCAGCAATGTCTGTAAATATTCAGTAAGACAATTTTCCTCAGTAAGGGTATCTCTATCTCCGGCATATTGCGGAAACTCTTCCATTCACATTAGGAAAGGTTTTGGGACTTTGGTCGATAACATGATGGTATATGGATGGCTGCGAGAAGCCCATTGAGGCAAAGGAGATGTCATAATGATTGCCGGTATGGCCTCTGCTCTTTCTGGAATTCAAGCCGGGGAAAGAATGCTCAGCATTGGCGCGCATAATATTGCCAATGCCCAAACGGAAAGTTTTAAACGAACCCGTGCTCTTTTAGAAGAATCGTCAGCTGGTGGTGGAGTGAGAGTTACTTTGCAAACAGATGAACGCCCCGGTCCCCAACTTCTCTCCAGTAATAACTTGTTCAGTCTTCGCGAAGGATCTAATGTGGATCTCAGTGAAGAAATAATTTCCAATTTGCAAGCGGTGAATCTCATAGAGGCCAATATGGCCGGCATGAGAATTCAGGGGAAAGTTTTGGGCTCCCTCTTGGATATTACCGAGTAAGTCCTGCCTGACTGTAATCAATCTTCATTCGATCCCAACTTTTTTGCTCCGGCTGAATCTTTCCTGCAGTAATTTTATGGGCTTTTCGCTCCGCGGAGCGAGGCCTTCTTGTGTCTTCATCAATCCAAATAGCCGGTTCTGAAGACGTTTATGTCCTCCGCGAATATTTTTCATTCTTTGAACAAAAGTCTTGACAAGAAGGACGAGGCAATGCTGGGCACACGTCCGTGGCGGTGGTAGTAAAAAACTAGGGATTTGACTTTGAACGTGGGAAAACAATTATTGTAGAATCAAAAGGTTATACGAAGTGAGGCGATTTGTCTTGGGGAATTTCTTGAGAACGCCAAGTGTTTTGAGATAGAAATTTTCCTATTCACTCCGTTTCTATTAAATTTTTTGAACAGGAGATCGGGATGATGCACATGTCACGGTTGTTTGCTGGCACTGCCAGACCGTTTCGAATTGCCCCTCCATGGGGGTTCCTTTTCCTCTTTGTAGGACTGGGGATGGTCGGTGGATTTTGGGGAAACGGGTGGTTTGTTCCCGCCCAGACGCAAGCGGCTATACCCGGAGCGTTTATTGAGGGTTTTTCAGAAATTGTTGAAAAAGTAGGACCGGCGGTTGTCAACGTGGCGGTGACTGGTGGGGGTGGACCATCTAGAGGCCTACCTCCCGGACCGTTTGGTGGGCCTCCTGGCGGAGGACCCCCTGGTGGTGGTCCCGGAGGACCTCCCGGTGGTGGTCCCGGCGGCCCTCCAGGAATGAGTGCCGGGTCCGGAGTGATTATTGATTCTCGGGGGTATATTCTGACAAATAACCACGTCGTGGAAGATGCAAGTGACATCAAGGTGTCTTTTCATGATGGACGAGAGATGTCCGCAACTGTTGTCGGGACTGATCCGAAAACCGATCTGGCGGTCATTAAAGTCAAAGTTGACAATGGCCCACTCCCTTCAGTGGCCTGGGGAGAATATGAATCCCTTCGTGTTGGGGATGTGGTACTAGCTCTTGGAAGCCCCTTCGGGTTGCGCAATACCGTGTCTCTGGGAATTATCAGTGCCCTTGGTCGGGGTAGTGTCGGAATTACGGAATATGAAGACTTCATTCAAACGGATGCGGCGATTAACCCGGGAAATTCCGGTGGAGCCCTGGTGAATATGAAAGGGGAGCTTATCGGGATCAACACGGCCATTTTCTCCAGGACGGGTGGTTCCGAAGGTGTGGGATTTGCGATCGCAGTCAGTATTGCGAAGGATATTGCCGCAAGCCTGATCGAAACCGGGAAGGTAGTTAGAGGATGGATGGGAGTGGCCATTCAGGAATTAACGCCTGCGTTAGCACAATCATTCCAATTACCTGAAGGTCGACAGGGCGGGGTATTAATCAGTGAAGTACATGAAGACGGTCCTTCCGCGAAGGCCGGACTTCAACGGGGTGATGTCATCCTTGAATACGGCGGAGAAGCTGTCAAGGACGTCAATCACCTTCGTAACATTGTTGCCCGAACAAAGGTCGGAAAGAAAAAAGAAATTAAAGTATTGCGGGAAGGCAAAGAGACCATGCTGACCTTGGAACTGGGAGAACGGCCATCCGATCAAGCACTGGCCAAGACTGGGCCGGTGGAAGAAGAGAAAGCTCCGGCTATGGCCAAACTGGATAACGTATTGTCGGGAATGACCGTCGCGGCGATTAGCGGGGAAAGCCGGAGTGAATTCAATATTCCTGAACAAATCAAAGGTGTAGTCGTCTCGAAAGTCGAATCGGGCAGCGCCGTTGAGGCTGCGGGTATTCAAGTTGGTGACGTCATTCAAGAAGTGAGTCGCCAAAGCGTGAAAACCATTGACGACTTCAAGCAGATTGCGTCAAAAATTGCCAAAGATGAGTTAGCCGTTTTGTTAGTCAACCGGCGCGGCAATAATCTGTTTATTGCAGTGAATCCACAATAAGAAATGTAAGCACTGAGGGGGGCGACCGAGCCCCCCTCTGATTTTTGTGGCGCAGGACTCGCATGGCTAAACAAAGCAAAATTGGCTCCTGGTTTGAAGAGAAAGTCTTTAAGCCACTGGAAGACAAAAAAATGCCCGTCATGGAGCATTTGCAGGAGTTCCAATGGCGACTCACACGTGCCGTCATTGTTATGGCCTGTGTTTTTGTCGGGACATTTTTTTATGCAGATACGCTTGTGACCTGGCTACGGATCCCTCTGCAAAATTATTTCATTTTAGATTCATGGGAATGGATGCCATCGGATTTGCCAAAAATTCCTTTCGTCTTCCTCTCTCCGGCTGAAGCCTTATGGCAAAATGTGAAAGTGGCCGGGTTATGTGCAGTTGTCTTGTCGACCCCTCACTGGTTGTGGGAAGTCTGGCAATTTGTCCTTCCAGGATTACATGCCCAGGAAAGACGGTTTGTCGGACCTTTCACCGCCATTAGCACGGTGGCCTTTTATTTGGGATTGACCTTCTGTTTTTTTGTCGTGTTGCCCTTCGCGTTACATTTTTTGATTTCATATGGGTTGGCATCGGGGTTTATTGCACAAATTTCTATTGCCAATTATGTGGGTTTTATCCTGTGGTTCATGTTGGTCTTTGGACTGATTTTTGAGGTTCCCCTGGCGTTGACCTTGATGGCTAAATTAGGATGGGTGGATGCTCCGATATTGCGAAAATACAGGAAATGGGCCTTTCTGGGATCCTTTCTTTTCGCGGCTATTCTGACGCCCACGCCTGATCCATTCAACCAATGTATTATGGCCATCCCCATGTATTTCTTTTATGAAGTGGGTATTATCAGTGCCCAAGTCTTTGGCAGGAAAAAAACTCCAGAAAGTGGGGATGCTGGGGCACCCGCCCCGGTCTCTGGCCCGCCGGCAGTCCGGCGTCCTCCATTAGCCCCGCAACCAGTGGGAGCCGGGTCTGGTGGGGATGAGGAATATGTTGACGTTCCTGACTCAGGTCCGCGGCAATAGGAAACCCCTGAGAAGCATTCGATGATACGTGTGGCTGTGGTATTGATCAGCAGCAAAATTCAATCAGGCCAAAAACCTGATGAGAATCGAACACCTTTGGAAAGGGTCTTGACGAATCACCAATTGACCCTTTTATCCTATGATGTCGTGGCGGATGATCGTCAGGCCATTTCCAGCCAATTGAACACAATCTGTGAGACGACTGCGCCTCATATTATTTTGACTCTTGGGGGAACGGGTGTGCGACCAACAGATTGGGCGCCAGAGGCAACCAGAGATGTGATTGAAAAAGAGATACCCGGCATCGGAGAAGCCATGAGAGCTGAAAGTCTTAAAAAAGTCAAGACCGCCATGCTCTCACGCGGAACGGCTGGAATTAAGGGGACCACGCTCATTATGAATCTGCCCGGAAGCATAAACGGCGTGCAGGAAAATTTGAAAATGGTCCTACCGCTTTTAGAGCATATGGTGGAGAAAATGGGCAGTATGGCCACGTCGTCATGACATATGCGTGTGGCCGAATTTTTATTATCCAAACTATCATCGTAGTGGATGTATGTGGAGGGATTCATGGCAACTGAACTGAATATGATTCAACCATCCTCGAGTTCGAGTGGGGATGTCTGTACCTATATGTGGGCGTGTGCCATTTGTGATGAAACCGAAACCTGTCAAAAGGACCGCGAAGGACATAGTCGCTGGCTGGTCGCAAAGCGCATGGAGCGCATTGATTACAAAATATTGGTCATGAGCAATAAGGGCGGGGTTGGAAAAAGCACGATGACCACCAATCTTGCCATTAGTTTGGCCCTTAAAGGGTATGAAGTGGGAATATGCGATATGGATATTCATGGCCCGAATATTCCAAAAATGGTGGGAGCCGAAGGGCAGAAACTTAAAATCAGTACAGGTGGCGGAATTATTCCCCATCAAGCCTATAATCTAAAAATCGCCTCAATGTCTTTTCTTTTGCAAAATTCGGATGATCCCATTATCTGGCGGGATGCGTACAAGTTTGAATTCATCAACCAGCTGTTAGGTGGAGTGGAGTGGCAGGACCTCAACTTTCTGCTAATTGACCTGCCGCCAGGGACCGGGAATGAATCGGTAACGACGATTGATCTCATCGGTGATGTCACAGGTTGCGTTATTGTATCCACTCCACAGGAAGTAGCCCTGTTAGACTCCAGAAAGTCGGTTACCTTCGCGAGGGATAGTGAGCTTCCCATCATTGGTATTGTGGAAAATATGAGCGGGTTAGATTGCCCCCATTGCCACCAATCCATTGAGTTGTTCAGAAAAGGTGGGGGTGAAGCCTCGGCCGCGGACATGGGCGTCCCCTTCCTCGGCCGTGTACCACTGGATCCGGAAATGGTTCTCCAGTGTGATCGTGGCGAACCCTATGCGCTGTTTCATTCGGATCTTCCCACGGCTGACTCCATTCATGGCATTGCAAACAAAGTGGAGGAGTTCTGTAAAAAGAAAGATTCGCTGGTGAAGGTGTCGGCGAGGCCGGCTCCATTCAAAAAGGCCTAACCGGTCGCCTCGAGCGGGTCGTGGGTGTGTTTCCCTATTATCTGGCTAATTGATTAGAACGGCAGAGCCTGGCCGGGTGTACAAGCATTGAATGTGTATAAACTACCGTAACGAAATAAAAAAACAGATGTTTAGTGTGCTCGTGGCGGGACTCTGAAGAGGGTGCCGCTGTCTTCAGAAAACAACTTCAACCTTCCGAATGATTAGGCAAGACTCATGGATCAGCTTACTTTGTTAACTTCCGCCCAACAAACTGTCCTGGATGCGGCGCATCCCTTAGGCTGTGAAAAAATCGGGCTCCTTGATTCCCTCGGCAGGGTTTTGGGAGAAGACATTCTCGCCCCACGATCCAATCCTCCATGGGACAATTCGGCGATGGATGGCTTTGCCGTCCGGTGGGCCGACATTAAGCAGGACTATGCCATTACTCGAATTCCGGAATTGACTATTGTGGAAGATGTCGCAGCAGGAGCTGTGGCTACGAAAACCGTCGGCCCAGGCGAAGCGATTCGAATTATGACCGGAGCCCCCATGCCGGCCGGAGCAGATACTGTCGTGAGGGTGGAATACACGGAGCCTTCAGGGACGAAGGTGCGAATCATGAAGACTGAAGCCGGTCAGGGTTCCAACATCAGACCAAAAGGGGAAGATGTGACGGAAGGAGAGTGTATCATTCCAAAAGGGACCCAACTGCGTTCCGGGGAAATCGGCATGTTGGCCATTCTGGCCAAATCTTTTGTCCTTGTGTCGCAGCGTCCTCGAGTGGCCATCCTTTCTACAGGAGATGAATTGGCGGATCTGGATGAATCATTTGATGAGCATAAAATCGTAAATTCCAACAGCTATGGCATTGCTGCTGCGGTTCAAGAGTCGGGAGGAATCCCTGTCCTCTTGGGAATTGCCAAAGACAACCCTGATTCCTTAAAAGACAAAATCCGACAGGGGCTCACCTGCGATATTTTGGTATTATCGGGTGGAGTCTCCATGGGAGATTATGACTTTACCAAGCCGGTGTTTGCCGAACTCGGTGCAGACATGAATTTCTGGAAATTAGCGATTCGCCCCGGACAGCCGGTAGCCTTTGGTAAAATCCAAGGAAAGTTGGCGTTTGGCTTGCCGGGGAATCCCGTTTCTTCAATGGTTACCTTTGATCAACTCGTGCGACCAGCCATGTTGAAAATGGGCGGACATCGAAAGTGGGAACGACCGGTTGTGAAAGCCATTTTTCAAGAAACATTCTCCAAACATCCCGACCGGCGGCATTTCCTCCGCGGCATTCTTCAACAGGAAAATGGGGTCCTCACGGTCCGGACGACCGGTGGCCAGGGGTCCGGCATCCTCACCTCAATGGTGAAAGCGAATGGATTCATTGATGTACCGGAAGAGGTCGAATCTCTGAAGCCGGGCGATTGGGTAAACGTCCAACTATTATCACGAAATTTTTAAAAGATATACGACATATTTTTCATCAGTCACGCTGTCTTTTTGGCATCATTCGACCTCATAGAAGGGAGTACAGGCTTCATCATGACACCTCCCATTTTGGGTTTTGTTGGCCGCTCCAACAGTGGCAAAACGACCTTGATTGAACGGCTTATTCCGGAGCTGACTCACGCGGGTTATCGAGTGGCCACCATCAAGCATGCGGGGCATGGGTTCGATCTCGATACTGAAGGCAAAGACAGTTGGCGCCACAAACGCGCAGGGGCCAGTACGGTCATTGTCTTGTCCAAGGGTAGCCTGGCCATGTTTGCTGATGTTCCGGAAGAACTTCCTGTCGATCAAGTGCGGGACCGATTCATCAAGGGAGAAATCGATTTAATTATTGCCGAAGGCTGGAAAAGCCACGGGTTTCCGAAAGTCATCGTTGTGCGCGAGCAGCTACAAGAAGTAGATGTGTCATTAGATGGTTTATTGGCCGTGGCTTCAATGAAACGTATTGAATGCTCGGCCCCATGGTTTGATCGGGATGACGTCCAAGGGCTGGCGCAACTGATCATGAAAAAGTTCCCGCTGCAAAGGGATTCGTAACGTTCATGGGAAAAGGCCTGACCCTCATTGCGGCCACACTCCTGGTGCTGGCTTTAGGAGGGGCCGCGGCTATCCCGCTGACCAATCAGCCCACCTTCTGTGCGAGTTGTCATACCATCAGACCATCCTACGATTCCTGGGTACGATCCAGTCATAAAGATGTCACCTGTGTCGATTGCCACGTCCGTCCAGGTATTTCCGGGTTTATTCAGGATAAAGTCTTTGCCGGAATAGAAGACGTCGCGATCACCGTTTTGGGAACCCCGACCGAACCGCATAACCTTGAATCCCATGTAGCTTCTTCCGTGTGCATTGGTTGTCATCGAGCCATCTTGCGGGTGACGGAAGTCTCTGCGCGTGATTTGCCCCAACCGGTCAAGGATGTCGGGCTAATCATGAATCATCGGGAACACATGGAGGCGTTTCAGAAACGCGGAAAAGGGGAGGGGTGTACGACCTGTCACGGACGGGTCGTACACGGGACGCCGATTAAAGGGTATCCCATTGTGATTCCGCGCGGGCATGTCAAACTCGATGATCAACCACATGAGCCGGATCATCCAAAAGACTCGGCGCTCTGGAAAGCGAACATGGCCGATTGTCTGCGCTGTCATGATGGGGAACAACGTTTCGAGAGTGAAGTGCTGAGCAATCGCTGTGAAACTTGTCACCTGCCCGATAAAATCGGTGGGTTTTTGTTTTGATACCAGCCTCAGATTCCATGGCTTCCCCCGTCGTTGAAGTTCGAAATCTCACCAAGCGATTTCAGGGTTTTACCGCCGTCGATAATATTTCCTTTGACATCAAAAAAGGTGAAATACTCGGTCTCCTTGGGCCGAATGGCGCCGGCAAAACCACCACCATTCATATGTTGTTAGGGCTGATCACGCCGACCGGCGGGAACATTCATATGTTCGGACTTGATCTGGCCACACATCGGGAAACCATTCTGAAACAGGTGAATTTTTCCTCTACCTATATTTCGATGCCTTTTTCTTTAACGGTAGAGGAAAATCTCAAGGTCATTGCGAGGCTTTATGAACTCAAGCATATCCAGCAACGCATTGATGATATTGTGAAAAAGCTGGAAATGGAGGACATTCGGCATCGACTGACCAGGAAACTATCTTCAGGCCAAATGTCGAGGCTCACCCTGGCCAAAGCCATCATGACCGAACCCAAAGTGCTGTTTCTCGATGAACCCACCGCGAGTTTGGATCCTGATATCGTCAATAAAATCAAATCGTTCTTGAAAGAATATCAACGCTCGGAAGGCTTGAGTATTCTCTATACCTCACACAACATGCGGGAGATGGAGGAGATGTCCGATCGCATCATCTTCCTGCAACGGGGCAAAATTGTGGCGGAAGGTACCGCCTCCGAAATCATTCAACGCTACGCTCAACGAGATCTGGAAGAGGTCTTTTTGAAACTGGCCAGAGAGCAAAACGGTCCATGAGTCTCGGTCGTATCCTTGCCTTGTTGTCGCGTCATATGTATCTCTACAAGCGAAGCTTTGCCCGGTTACTGGAGATCTTTTATTGGCCGTTTTTAGATTTGGTGGTCTGGGGATTCATTACAATCTACCTGGAAAAGGTCGGCATGCAAGTGCACGGGGCCGTCACTTTTTTTCTGGGAGCGTTGATTTTGTGGGATGTGTTGTTCCGTGCACAGCAAGGCATTGCTGTCTCATTTTTGGAAGAAATGTGGGCTCGAAATTTGATGAACCTGTTTGCCAGTCCGTTAACAGTCGGAGAATATCTCGTTGCGACCATGACCATGAGTGTGCTGAAGGTTACTGCCGTGGGTGGGTTGATGATGCTTTTCGCCTGGGTGTTTTATTCCTACGACATTCTCCAGATGGGCCTTTCCTTGCTTCCCTTTGTTCTCAATCTGGTCATATCCGGCTGGATCATTGGTGTGCTTACTACCTCCATCATTATGCGCTTTGGACAGCAGGCTGAAGTGCTGGCCTGGGGTATGGTCTTCCTTTTCCAACCTATCTCATGTGTGTTTTACCCGATTGAAGTCCTTCCCCCTGTCTTGCAATCCATTGCCTGGATGGTCCCTCCTGCACATATCTTTGAAGGGATGCGTGCGGTCCTCACCACAGGAAGCGCACCGGTGACTCATTTGCTTTGGGCCGCGGGCCTCAATTGTGGCTTCCTTGTGATCATCGTGGCATGGTTCTACCATACCTTCAATATCTGTAAAGAGCGCGGTATGCTGGTTCGGGTGGGGGAATAGGTTCTTCCATTAGACTAGTCGTTTGTCATCATTTTCCCATTAAAACGTATAGAAATCAAAGAAAAGTGAAGGCACCTCAGAAAACCTTTGGTTATTAAAGAAGGAGAAGTCGGTTCGATAAGCAGGGTGTTGTGGGGTATCAAGCGAATGGATCTGAGCCGAATGGTAAGTTTAGCCGGCCCCTCAAGGATATCAGCGCGGGGGTTGGGGACCATGAATTCTTGGATCCATAATCATATCTTCCTGTATCGAATTTTCATGATGATCGGTAGTCCAATAGGACCTACCCAAGCCGTCCGGATCCCGATCGAAGCTCTGCCCCCTGCCGTCCTGGCTTTTCATTTCCTCTCCTAACTGGCCTTCCTCTACAAAACGCGTACGAAAGACATTCGGCACGTGCTGAGTATTGTCCGGTTGATCAGTATTCTCTCGTTCGAATTCCTTAATTATGCTGATACCTTGTGTGGTCAGTTTCCATGCCTCAAAGTCACGTCGACATTGCTCCAGATCTAATTCGCACCAGACGAAATGCTTATCATCCAGTGTGCTGAGATAGAGATCAATCTGTTCATCAACAGTATTATGGGTCGAATGCTGCGATGCGCAGGCACCAAGGAGTACGAAGAAACTGACAACACCAAGGGTACAATTATTTCGCATATCCACCTCCGATAGCTCACCCTATCGGTTGGATGCGAATATCCTATATATGCATGAACGACACGTTAAGCATGTTATGTGAAGATCGGATGGTTTAGAGATGAACGGGGTTTGTTTTTTGCCGTTTTTGACGATTTGAACGGATTTACATAGTCCTCACCCTGTTTCCTGGGCAGAGTTGTTAAAAGCTTTAGCCTTGCTTCGTTTCTGTAGAGCAGATGATACCCTCGTTCAAAACCTATGTTTTTTTATTTGATTTTCTGGGCTGAAATGCCGGCTGCAATAATTGGCACCCCAGGCTGCCGGGTCGTTGACTCAAACTCCCTAACTATGCGATTTTCCTACCGTGCGCCCGTAGCTCAGTTGGATAGAGCACCGGCCTTCTAAGCCGGGGGTCGCAGGTTCGATTCCTGCCGGGCGCACCATCTACACCAAAACAATCAAATCGTTGGAAGACCGCATTTCACTGATCCAATTTCTGCTTCAAGCTTAGTTCCAATCACCCACCATTTTGTTCAATCCTCGCTCTGGGCCATCCATTTCGGACCACTCGGATACTTTTGTCACGGATTAAAAATGCGCTTAGCTTAGATGGGTATGCCTCTTCCCTGAGGACACCATCCTTACCCTCGAGTTGGCATGATGTTAAAAAGAATAATCCTTTCTTGAATTAACGATCTGCATTTAGGCGGAGAAGCCTGTTGCCCTGATAAGTTAAAAATCTCTAAGAAAACCTCCCCGATCCTTACTCAGCCAGGATTAAGGACTCCCGTCCTCCGTGATTAGCTCGCTTGGAAGACTTAACAGAGAAGTATAGGAATATGGCCAGATCGTTCATGTCTCGGTAGCTTCCCGGAATAATTCCGGCAGGGTATTCCAGAAATCATTATAAATTTTCCAATGGAGCTCAACGGGTTAGTTCACTATGCTGCCATCCATTGATGGTGTTATCCCTAAATACCGTGAACAACCAGAAAAGTTCTTTGTCGATAACTTCAAATGACCAGATTATATCCAGAAGAGATGAAGGCGAAGATGTTTTTGGGCTGCTCGATATTTAAAAAGTCAACAGACTATTTGGGCTCAGTACTTTTATGCGGGAACTTGATTCTGAATGCTTCTGGCATCCCTAAGAAACTTAATCCTACTTTCTGACTTCTCACCATATAGAACATTGAATCCATGGTCCGGCAGGGATGCAGAAATAATTGCCGGAGAATAAATCCACAATAGAGAATGTAGGAAAAGAAGCCAGCCTTCCCTGAAGAGCTCAGTCTCTTTTGGGGGTATCACAATCAAAGGGATGTTGTTGCCTCGAATGCGATATCTGGATGGGTGGAGTGCGCAACTTTGTATTACTCAAGGGCACTTAGGGATCTGATTATTTTGTCTCCTTCAGAGATGAAGTAAATTTTTGCTATGAGATTGCCGAAAAGGTCAAGAAAAGGAAAGTCTGAAATGCTGACTGTCAGAGAACATGTTCGCCAGGATACAAAAGTTCTGGAGTTATCCGGTCGTTTTGATTATGACTCTAAGCTTGGGCTCGAAGTGGCTATTCTGGGTGCTCAGGAAATAGGATGCCATCATATTATTCTCAATTTCTCGAACATTACCTGGATTGACTCGATGGGTTTGGGGCAAATGTTTCTTTGGTACCAGCGAATGAAGTCCGATCGCATTCAATTGAGTATTGTAAGTCCTCAATCCCATGTAAGAGAGTTGCTGGAATATGCGAATTTGCATCAGGTGATTCCCATCTATCAGTCCGAGGAAGAGGCCGTCAGAGACAGCGGCCGTTGATCCCCGTTAGATCTTTCTGGGATTTTTGAAAATCTTCTGATCCAGCCTACATGATTTATTCCGGAAGCCTTAGTTCCTGGGGGTTCCTTCGTTCATCCCTCGGCTGATACACAGGGGAGATTTGTATTCCCAGCATATCAAGGCGAGATGATAAAAAAATCCCCTGTGAGTGTGACCCACAGGGGAGAATGTTTAAGCGTTGGCTATGCGTTAACGGTTATTTAAATCGACGGTCAAATTCTTTCACGACTTCATTTGTGAGATCTAACCCATCTCTATTGTACAGCACAATTTTTAGCGTGTTTTCACTACCTTTATCAATGACCACATCAAAGCCATGGCGTGCGGCCACGGCACTTGTGGCTTCTTCGATTTTCTTCATGTATTCCTGAACCAGGTCTTTTTGTTTTTGCCCGAGTTCATTCTGGAAATCCTGACCTTGCTTTTGCCAGGCTTGATATTTTTGCGCAAACCGTTCTTGTTTGCGTTTTTGTTCTTCCTCACTCATTTTGGAGTTGGACTCTGCGGCTTTGAGTTCTTCCTGAAGACTCTCCAATTCTTTTTGATCATTTTTCATCACGGTTTCTCTGGCTTGGGCATGTTCCTTCAAGGCCGCCAAGGCGCGGCTTCCCGCCTTTGACTTTTCAATCACGGTCTGGGGATCAAGGACACCGACGCGGAAGGAATCTTTTCCAGCGGCAAGGACCTGCTGTTCCGAAGTCAGACTCAGGATACAGATACCGGTGATGAATAGGACCCCAACAAGTTTTGTCAAACCATTCACACACATCTTCTTCATGCTTTTCCCTCTAGCGTTTAAAGGATAACCCTCCACTCGGTCTGAGATGCCGAAGAGGCTAAAATTACTGGTAAACCTGATGAGAGTACCGACGGTAGGCGGAGCTGTCAAGAGTCACAACTTCTTGTGGATAAACAGTATTGCTGTTGTAAAGTGCTCTGATATCTCTTGCAGCCGAAGCAAAAGATATTCGCTCCTCCTGAGGATAAGGTCGAATTTGGGCTCGTTGCGAGGGGCTGATGATCCTGATTAATGGGACTATATTTTTGAAGAGCCTGAGGAAGCAGGGTTGCAATTTAAGCCGGGATATCATGTGGATAGGATCTCGGTTAGTTATGTTGTCGTGCCGGTGCCCCCGGCCAGTGCATCTGCATGAGGAGTCAGGACTTACTGCTAGTAGAAGCCACGGGTCCAGTGGAGGCACCGGAACTTGACGATGTCCCTGATCCCGAAGTCGTCCCTGATCCGCTAGACCCAGAGGAAGAGGCAGAGGGTGCGGCTGTGGAGGTTGTTGAACTGGACCCACTATCAGAGCTGGTCGAACCGGTCTTGGTGTCTGTTTTGGATTCGCCGGTGCTGGTATCAGCGGATTTTCCTTTGTTCTCCGATTTACTCTCGGGCGCTTTGAGTTTGTCCGAGTAGTCCGTAATATACCATCCCGATCCCTTGAACATAATGGCGGGAGCCGAGATGACTTTAGTGACGGGTTCCGCTTTGCCACAACCACAGGCTAACTGATCGCAGGTTTGAATAGGAGGATCTGACATTTTCTGTTGAATTTCAAAACGCTCACCGGTACCGGTGCATTGGTATTCATAAATGGGCACGGGCTACCTCCAGAAAGTAAACGTCAATTAAGGGGATTTGTATCCATATGGTTATTAAGAATAAGGCTGATTCTAATCAGGTCAAGGTTTGGTGTTGTTTGAATTAAAAAAATGTAAGCCGGACTGAAAGCATAGGCTACTCAAGTTTAGCCACGGCCTCGGTAAGGCGTTGCAAGCCCTCCTCAATGACCTCCAAGGTTCCAGTATAGGAAAACCGCAGATGCGTGGAACTGCCGAACGGTTCACCTGGGACGCACGCGACTTGCGCTTCTTTGAGAAAAAAATTGGCAAAAGCCAGCGGTGTGGGCAAGGATTCTCCCTGGAATCGGCGGCCCAGGAGTTGAGCAACACTCGGGAAAGCATAGAAGGCGCCTGCAGGCATAGGACAGTGAATACCCGGGATCCGATTTAACCCCTCGACAATGGCCTTTCGCCGGATATCCAACTCCTTCACCATGTGTTGAATAAACGCATCTGCCCCGCGGATGGCCCCAATTGCTGCCTTTTGAGAGATGGAGCTGGGGTTTGATGTGCTTTGGCTTTGGATGTCACCCATGGCCTTAATCAGCGTCTCGGGTCCAGCGGCATAGCCAATCCGCCATCCCGTCATGGAATAGGTTTTTGACACCCCATTGACAATGATGGTGTTCTTGGCAATGTCTGCTCCGAGTGAAGCGATGCTATGGTGTTGGTGCCGGTCGTAAACCATCTTTTCATAAATTTCATCAGAAATGATGAGCAGATCATGTTGGAGCGCTATCCGGGCAATACCTTCTAAAGTTTCCCGGTCATACATGCTCCCGGTCGGATTACACGGAGAATTGAGAATGATCGCCTTGGTGCGATCCGTGACTACGGATTCCAGCGCCTTTACGTCAATAGCATAGCCGGACGACTCGGAAGTCCGAAGAAAGACGGGCTTGGCATCTGCCACGAGGATTTGTTCAGGATAAGAGACCCAATAGGGTGCGGGTATAATGACTTCATCTCCGGCCTCAAACAAGGCCAATGCGAGATTGAATAAGGTGTGTTTGGCTCCACACGATACCAGGATTTGCGACCTTGAGTAGGTCAGCCCCTGATCACGTTGAAATTTTTCAATGATGGCCTCTTTGAGATCATCAATGCCGGTGACAGCCGTATACTTGGTGAAACCGGAGCGAATGGCTTGATAGGCGGCCTCTTTAGCCTCTTCAGGAGAATCCAGGGAGGGTTCTCCCGCAGTAAAATCGAAGACCTGCTGCCCTTGCGCGACCAGAGCTTTCACTGTTGCGGAGAGTTGCAACGTGGGGGAGGGGGTAATGCGAGTCGTTCGCGCGGCAAGGTTCATTCGGCATTTCTCCGTAATCGACCCTGGAGCCATTCGGCAACCTCGGGATGAAGGAAATGGTGGAGGGGACCGCCAACCGAGGCGACCTCTTTGACCATGCTGGAGGTGAGATACGAAAATTCCTCACTCGACATCAAAAAGACGGTTTCCAGGCTAGAGTCAAGTTTTCGGTTCAGCAGGGCCATTTGAAATTCATGTTCGAAATCTGACACGGCTCTTAGTCCACGAATAATGGCCAAAGCTCCGCGCCTCCTGACGTAGTTCACCAGTAAGCCGTCAAACGGTTCAACCGTGACACCCTTGAGGTCGCTTGTGGCGATTTTGGCCAATTGGACTCGCTCGTCTAAGTCGAACAAAGGGGCTTTTCGAGGGTTGGGAGCCACGGCGACGATCACCTGCTCGACCAGCCGGAGGCTCCGGGCAATGACATCGGTATGGCCCCGGGTGATAGGATCAAATGTACCTGGATAAATGCCGATAGTCATTGGTCAAAGTCTTTTGCGGTGAGGGAAACGGGTCGGTAAAAGGTCAATGCCGTATCCCCATAGCGGGCGGTTCGGATGAGCGACCATTTTCCAAGAGGAATTGGAGGAGCGGTTTTATGGAAATGTTCATAAATGATTCGACCGGTCGGGGCCATGACGTCCGCTTCCTCTAATTGATGCAAGATCTGTTGAACATTCGGGAGCCGGTAAGGCGGGTCCATGAATATCATGTCAAACGGACGCCATCCTACCAAAATTGAATTTTGGATGGCGAGTGACGCATCCTCAATGAGGACCTTGCTTGATGGGCTAACCTTGAGTTGGGTAAGCATCTGCTGAATCCTCGCTCCGGCCAATGGATTTTGCTCAACAAAGAGCGCCTTAGTCGCTCCCCGGCTTAAGGCCTCCAGTCCCACTGCTCCTGTCCCCGCGAATAAGTCAGCCACGGTGGCATCCTGAATCTGGCCGCCCAATATAGAAAACAGCGCTTCTCTGGCCCGCTGGGAGGTTGGACGGGTGGTTCGCCCAGGAAGTGTAGGGATTGTTCGACCTTTAAATTGCCCTGCAACGATCCGGATAGAAGATGGTTTCATATGGGAGTGGACGATATCATAATTCTGGAAACCTCAACAATCTCAATAACAGAATGGGAAGAATCGTTTTTGACGAGGTGAAAATTAGCTGCGTATAGTTCAACCCACGCTTGTACGGCATACCCTGGTATTATCAGTATGAATGATCTACCCCCAAAAAAGGGCATTCAATCCTGGCCTGAGAAGGAGCGGCCCCGCGAACTCCTTCTAAACAATGGCGCTCAGGGTTTATCTGATGCTCAATTGGTGGCCATCCTGCTGCGGATCGGGCGGCCCGATTCCTCAGCAGTGGATGTGGCATTGGACCTCCTCGCCCGGCTCAAGGGACTGCGGGGTCTGGCCAATCGAAGTTTGCAAGAACTGTGTGTCGTTCCAGGAATTGGTCCGGCAAAGGCTGCTCAAATTCTCGCAGCCGTTGAGTTGGGAAAGCGGGCCTTAGCGGTTCCGTTAACTGCGGGATTACGGATTCATCATAGCCATGATATTTATCAGCATTACTATCCTCTGTTGCGAGACCTTCGGCATGAGGTCTTTAAAGCCCTGTTGTTGGATGCCAAGCATGGGCTTATTCGAGATGTCACCGTTTCGGAGGGAAGTTTGACCGTGAGTATTGTTCATCCGCGGGAAGTGTTCAATCTGGCCGTACGAGAATCTGCGGCAGCAGTCATTTTTGTCCATAATCATCCCAGTGGTGACCCTCATCCCAGCGAGGAGGACCATGCCTTAACCCGTCGACTTATGGCAGCAGGAGAAATTTTGGGTATCCGAGTATTGGATCACATTGTGATTGGGGATGGGCGCTATGTGAGTTTTGCGGACGAAGGCTTTCTTCTTTCTTCAACGCCCACCTTGGACCATTGATTGCCTCAGCTTTTTCCTCTAGATTTTCTTGATCTCCACTTTTGTCACCGCTGCTTCAATCCGTGGTTCTGAGTAGCTTTTCATGAGAAATTCATGGTAAAAATACGTGCTGTTTGTGGTTTCCGCTTTCAGCGTCTCCATGTTTTTTAAATTCCTGCTTTCATCATAAGGATCAGATATGGCCTCCATTACTCAACAAGAAGTCGAACATGTCGCCCAATTAGCCCGCTTAGACTTATCGGAAGCGGAAAAACCCATGTTTGCCGACCAATTGAATCATATTTTATCGTATGTGGATCAATTGCAGGGGGTGTCGACGGAGGGCGTCCCTCCTACGGCCTCCGTCGCTCATGAGGAACAGCAATTCCGTGAGGATAGCCCACGCGAATGCTTGTCTGTGGAGAAGGCGCTGGCCAATGCCCCGGAGTCACATAATGGATTTTTTGTCGTCCCGAATATATTAGGAAAATAAAACCCACCCGAGATATTGAGAATGCTCGGTTTGAGCATGACAAGGAAAATAGGAATTTAATATGTATCGACAATTGTTACGATGTAAAATCCACCGGGCAACCGTCACCGGTTCCAGTCTGGAGTATGAGGGGAGTTTAACGATTGACGAAGACCTGATGGAGAGGGCAGGTATTATGTCTTATGAAGCGGTGATGGTATCCAACTTGAATAACGGAGAGCGGTTTTCGACTTACGCCCTTCCAGGGACTCGTGGCAAGGGAGAGATCATTTTAAATGGTCCCACAGCCAGGTTGGGAGTGATTGGCGATAAAGTCATTATTTTTTGTTATGAATTATTCAATGACGAAGAAGCCAAGCGGCACGTCCCTCAGATTATCCAAGTCGATCATCAGAATAAAGCAAAGTAGCCAATTCCCGTGTGAGCGGGTTGCTCCGGTTGAAGGCCTGTTTCTTTTCATTTCCTTTTACCCACTAATCCAGAATCGGTTTTGTATGTCTCTATTTAAACTTACGCTAAAAGAGCTTCAGGGTAAATTTACCGCTGGTGAGATTAGTGCTGTGGATATCGCCAGGTCTTATTCCCTGCGGCTCAGCCAGGTGGAGCCGAAAATTAAAGCCTATATTACCTTGACACCAAAAGAGACGCTACTCCAACAAGCCAAAGCGATTGATGATGGTCTGAAAGCCTGGCGAAAAACACAGCCGCTCATGGGCATGCCATTGGGTATTAAAGATAATATTTGTACTGAAGGGATCCGGACGACATGTGGATCTCGAATGTTGGAAAGCTTTGTTCCTCCTTATGACGCCACAGTGATGAGTCGTCTTCGAACTCACCAACCTTTGATACTGGGCAAAACCAATCTGGATGAGTTCGCCATGGGTTCATCCACGGAACATTCGGTGTTCGGGCCGTCCAGAAATCCCTGGAATCAAAAGTTTATACCGGGAGGATCCAGTGGAGGATCGGCTGCTGCAGTGGCAGCCGATGAATGCGTGGCGGCATTAGGCTCTGATACCGGAGGGTCCATTCGACAACCTGCGGCTTGTTGCGGGGTGGTTGGGTTCAAGCCAACCTATGGGCGGGTGTCTCGCTTTGGGTTAGTTGCCTTTGCCTCATCCTTGGATCAAATCGGCCCTATTACCAAAACCGTAACGGATGCGGCTATCCTGCTGAATGTCATTGCCGGATTTGACCCGATGGATTCGACTTCCGCTAATCGTGACCTCCCGGATTTCACCAAGGCTGTGAAGAAGAAAGATATCAAAAAACTTATTATCGGGGTGCCGCGGGAATATTTTTCTGAGGGGCTTGATGCAGAAGTCCATGAAAAGGTTCAAGATGCCATACAGGTGTTGCAGGAGCTGGGCGGGACCATTCGCGAAGTGACGCTTCCCTTAACTGAACGGGCCATTGCAACCTATTACCTCATTGCCACGGCAGAGGCCAGCTCTAATTTGGCTCGCTATGACGGGGTCAGGTTTGGTTTTCGTGCCAAGGAGTCCCGGGAATTGGCAGAAATGTATCGGAGCACGAGATCGCAGGGGTTTGGCCCTGAAGTGAAACGGCGTATCATGTTAGGAACCTATGCCCTGAGTGCGGGATATTACGAGGCGTATTATGGGAAGGCCCAAGCTGTTCGCACCTTGATTCAACAGGAATTTGATGCCGTGTTTCAGGAGGTCGATCTGTTGGTGAGTCCGGTTATGCCGACGCCTGCCTTTCGATTAGGAGAGCGATTGGACGATCCCTTGCAGATGTATTTGTCCGACATTTATACCATTCCTGCGAGTTTGTCCGGACTTCCAGCAATTTCTGTTCCCTGTGGTTTGAGTAAAATGGGACTTCCTATCGGATTACAACTGATGGGGCGTCCGTTTGAAGAAGCCATGGTCTTGCGTGCAGCCTATGCCTATGAACAAGCCACGGACTGGCGAATGAAACGACCCGTAATTCGGTCATGAAAGGATAGCGAGGTATGGTGGATTTGGCAGCGATCATCATTGCCGTGGCCTTTGTAGTCTTGGTGGGCTATCTAGTACCAATGATTCTTCAAGTGAAACGCACGGTTGGGCAATCAGAGCGCCTGCTGATTCGCCTGAACCATGAATTGCCGGGATTATTGAAAGACGTCAAGGGGACCAACGAAAACATTTTAGCGTTAACCGATCAAGCCAGGCTTGGTATGGATCGGGCCACTATTTTCCTGAATGCAGTAGGAGATGTGGGGGAAACCGTGAATCAGGTCCATCAGACCGTTCGCGGGAAAGGGGGTGCCCTTGCTGTGGGCGTTACCAGTGTCCTTGCCGGACTCAAAGCAGCCAGTTCGACTATGAGAAAACGTATCCATAAAGAACAAAAAGGAGGGCCATCCTATGGCAACTAATCATTCAGGTGCATCAGCAGGATCGGTGGCGTTGGCATTTTTAAGTGGAGCGCTATTGGGAGCCGTGACCGCGATCATGTTAGCCCCTCAGCCGGGTAGAGATTCCCGTGAACGAATCACGGGGTATGCCCGGCGAACGGGTGAAGATTTACGAGACATTAAAGAACGGGCCACGGATGCGGTAGAAGATGTCGTGGGTCGTGGCCGTGAACTGGTGGAAGAAATTTCCTGTGCCGTGCGTGAAGCCTTGGATGCGGGTCGGGATGCTATGCGCCGCGAACGTGAAATGAAATCCCTGGATTAAGATTTAAGAACAGACGAAATCGAGAGGAATGGCTCTGTTGCGCTATGGCCTATGAACCAGTAATAGGAGTGGAGGTGCATGCCCAACTCCACACACAGACGAAATTGTTTTGTGGCTGCCCGACCTCTTTCGGTCTCCCTCCGAATACTCAGGTGTGTCCAACCTGTCTGGGGTTGCCAGGAAGTTTGCCGGTGCTCAATCGACGTGCGGTGGAAATGGCCGTCCGCACGGGACTCGCGCTTCACTGCGAGATTATGCTGACGAATCAATTCTCCCGAAAAAATTACTTGTACCCTGATCTGCCGAAGGGCTATCAAATTTCGCAATTTGATTTGCCGATCTGCGGACCCGGATGGCTGGACATTTCCCTCAACGGAGAATCAAAACGCGTGCGGATTCGCCGGGCTCATTTGGAAGAGGATGCCGGAAAAAATGTTCACGATGTACCCGTGGAAGGCAGTGGTGTCGATTTAAATCGAGCGGGGACCCCATTATTAGAAATTGTCACCGAACCCGACTTACATTCGTCCGACGAGGTTGATGCCTATTTGAAAACCCTCCATGATCTTTTGGTTTATCTGGATGTGTGTGATGGGAACATGGAGCAGGGGAGTTTTCGTTGTGAACCGAATGTGTCGCTTCGTCCACGGGGGCAGGACGTTCTTGGGACCAAAGTCGAATTGAAAAATATCAATTCCTTCCGTTTTGCCAAAGAGGCATTAGATTTTGAAATCTCCAGACAAACCGAGGCATTAATGGAAGGCGAAGCCATCCGTCAGGAGACCAGGCTGTGGGACGTTCAGAAAGGGCAAACGGTTGTCATGCGAAGCAAGGAAGAGGCTCATGACTATCGGTATTTTCCCGATCCGGACTTACTGTCCATCCGGATGGATGCGGAGTGGGTTGAATCGTTGCGTCAGACTATTCCGGAACTTCCCGCCGCCCGCATGAAACGATTTGTGTCTGAATATCAACTCCCTGAGTATGATGCAAAGATTCTGACCGACTCCAAAAACCTGGCCGACTATTTTGAGGCCTGCGTGCAACACTTTCCCCAACCTAAAACAGTTAGTAACTGGGTGATGGGCGAATTACTGCGTGAGCTCAATGCCGCTAACACCAGTCCCGAATCTTCCCCGGTAACTCCCGAACAATTAGTAGGACTCTTACAATTGGTAGAAAATGGGACTATTAGCTTGAAAGTTGCCAGAGATCTCTTCCCGGAATTTTATGCCAGTGGAAAAACTCCGGAACAATTGGTGAATGAGAAAGGTCTGGTCCAGGTTTCCGATGAGGGTATTCTGGGAAAACTGATAGAGGACGTGCTGGCCAAGCATTCGACTCAAGTAGAGCAATATCGTGGCGGAAAGGAAACCGTATTAGGTTTTTTGGTGGGCCAGGTGATGAAGGCGTCACAGGGCAAAGCGAATCCTGGCAAGGTCAATACGCTATTAAAACAGCATCTTGCATCTTGATCTAAGGCTCATCTCGGGGTACAAGATTAAGACAGGTGCCATTATTCACGATGTAAAGGAATGACAGTTTCTATGAGTCTTATTCAGAACATTACCTCACGGATGATTCTGGATTCTCGCGGGAATCCAACGATTGAAGTGGATGTGCATCTTGCCAGTGGCGTGGCTGGTCGAGCGGCTGTTCCCTCCGGAGCCTCCACGGGGACCCGTGAAGCCTTGGAACTGCGGGATGGGGATAAAAAACGATGGATGGGCAAGGGCGTCGCTAAAGCCCTAGCCGGGATTCAAAAGCAAATGCTTCCGGCTCTTCGAGGCATGGAAGCCCAGGACCAGGTCGGCGTTGACTCCCGATTGATTAAACTTGATGGAACCAAGAGCAAGACGCGATTAGGGGCCAATGCCACACTTGGCGTGTCCTTAGCCGTGGCGCGGGCGGCGGCACAGGAGCAGGGAATTCCCCTCTTTCGTCATCTTGGCGGGATTTCGGCTCGGGAATTGCCGGTGCCTATGATGAATATCATCAATGGTGGTGCGCATGCAGATAATGGGCTTGATATCCAGGAATTCATGATTATGCCCGTTGGGGCCAGGAGTTTCGGCGAAGCCCTCAGGATGGGAGCGGAGATTTTTCATCACCTGAAGGCCATCTTGAAATCCAAAAACATGAGCACAGCGGTCGGGGATGAGGGCGGATTTGCGCCTGCGGTTCGGTCGAATGAAGAAGCCCTGGATTTCATTATCCAAGCGATTCACCAGGCAGGCTATCGCTCAGGAAAAGATGTGGTATTGGCTCTTGATGCGGCGGCCAGCGAGTTTTTTGAGAAAAAGATGTATCATGTGCGGAATGGGGTTAAACCCAAAATGTCTTCAGGTGAACTGGTTGAGTATTATGCCAAGTTAGTGAAGCAGTATCCGATCGTCTCGATTGAAGATGGGCTTGATGAAAGTGATTGGGCCGGATGGAAACAGCTTACAGATCAACTCGGGGATCGTGTGCAGCTTGTCGGAGATGACTTGTTTGTGACCAATGTCGAATTTTTGGGTCGAGGGATTCGTGAAGGCATTGCGAATGCTATCTTGATCAAAGTAAACCAAATCGGCACGCTTACGGAAACGATTGAAGCGATGCGTATGGCCCAGCGGGCCGGCTATGGAGTGGTGGTGTCTCACCGATCCGGTGAGACGGAGGATACGACCATTGCAGATTTGGCTGTGGCGTTAAACGCCGGGCAGATTAAAACAGGTTCCCTGTCTCGTACGGATCGTTTGGCCAAATATAACCAGTTACTCAGGATTGAGGAGACATTAGGCTCAGCTGCCTTATATCGGGGGAAAGCTGTTCTTCCAGTACAAGCATAATTTTCTCGTATGCGTCCTAATAATAAGAAACGGGCATCCACTGGGCTTGGGGGTGATCTGTTAGAGCGCCTTCCAATGGTTGGGGCCTTTTTGATGATGAGTGTGCTGGCGGGTACCATGTTTTTTAATGCTGATGGATTGCCTTTATACTTTCATATGCGAGAAACGCGTCAGCATTTGACGGAACAAATCCAGCAGTTACAAGACATCAATGCCTCGATCGAAGAAGATATCATGCGTATTCAACGGGACCCGCACCGACTGGAAGAACTGGCCCGAAATCGTTTGGGTATGGTTCGGCAGGGAGAAGTGGTCTATCAATTTGTAGAACCGGTCCCTTCCTCGTTTACGGCCCGACCTTAGCGGCAAGACTTCTTGCGACTTACCCCTGTAACCCTTCATACTCATTCATTGCTGTTTCTTTGGTTTTCCCATACTTGAAAGCTTTTCTATGAAATCAGGTCAATTAGCCATTCTCGGCCGACCCAATGTCGGCAAGTCGACGTTGCTCAACGCATTGGTACGGGAAAAGATCGCCATCGTCTCTGATAAACCACAAACAACTCGAAACCTGATTTTAGGGGTGGGGCATTACCCTGAAGGTCAGCTCATTCTCATTGATACGCCTGGCCTCCATACGCCTCACCATCGTCTGAACACACAGATGGTGGAATCGGCCTTAGGGACCCTGACTCAATCCGATGTGGTCTATATGGTTGTGGACAGTCAGGTGTTGCCGGGTCCTGGGGACCGACAAGTTCTGGAACAGATCCAGTCGTCTCATCAAGAGCGACCATTTAAGGGGGTGTTTTTATTATTGAATAAAGCCGATGCGGTCGCCAAATCCAGGCTGCTCCCCCTTATTGGTCAATATCGCACATGGTTTCCATGGACAGAAATCATCCCCATTTCCGCCAAGACCGGAGTAAATATCCCGCAATTAGTTGAATTAACCTTTGCATGTCTGCCCGTATGTTCGGAATTAATGTATGACGAAGATTTTTTGACCAATCAACCTATGCGCCATATGGCTGCGGAGCTCATTCGTGAAAAAGTGCTGGCCCAGACGTACGATGAATTACCGTATGCTGTGGGTGTCTTGATCGAGGAATTTCAGGAAGAACCAGGCTTGACGACCGTTCGAGCCGTTATTCTTGTCGAAAAAACCAGTCAAAAAGGGATTGTGATCGGGAAAAAAGGCATGCGCCTCAAAGAGATTGGGCAAAGTGCCCGGTTAGATATGGAGCGACTCTTCGGCATGAAGATTTATTTGCGGATGTGGGTGAAAGTGCAGGAAGGCTGGCGTGATAATGTTCAAGTGTTGGATGAACTGGGATATGGATGAACAATGAGTGATTATGGCCTTAGTATTCATTGCTGACCTGTAGAACGTACTTGTAAACTGCTCATGCCGCTCTTAAGAACTCGCGCGGTCATTATTCGAAGCCAACGATGGGGTGATGCCGACAGAATTGTCACTCTGTATTCCCCCGATTTGGGAAAAATTCGATGCGCCGCTCGGGGCGCTCGCCGGATGAAGACACGCTTCGGGGGAGTTCTTGAGCCTTTTGGGATTATTGATGTCACGCTATTCCAAAAAACTCCTGACGCTTTGGGGCAGATTAGTCAAATAGATCTGGTCAGAAACTTTAAAGCCCTACGTGAAGATTTAAGCGTGATGGCTGCTGCGGCCAAGATGGTACATATGGTGGAGCTGATTACGGCCGATCGTGATCCCAATCCGGAAATGTATTCAGCGCTGGTATATGCCCTGGAACACTTAGTCCCGGAGAGGGACGTGGCCCTCACCACATTATTATTTCAAATTCATGTGCTGGGCTATACTGGTTTTCGTCCACAAATTGATCGGTGTACTGAATGCGGAAATATAGCCTCCCCTCACATGCCTCAGTGGTTTTCGCCTCGATTAGGGGGGATGGTATGCCACGTCTGTGGTCAACGGGGTGTAGGGCGGGTACTGTCTATTTCTAAAGGCAGTTTAGCGTTTATTGAACAAGCTCGACGCCTGCCTATGGCCAGTCTGTCTCGATTAAAAGCGATCGGAAGGGTCAGAATTGAGGTGGAAGAGGCGATTGATGCCTATTTTCAAGCAGTCGTCGGAAAAGCTCTTCCAGCATTTGAACAATGGGTTTCTATGCCCCACTCATAAGGACAATTAAGTATGACTTCTCAAACATCACTTGAACCGACGGATATGGAATGGCTGGAAAACGGGGTTTTGGGCATTACGTGGAGTGATGGGCATAAGGGCATCTATCCGGTTCGATATTTGCGCCAACATTGCCCCTGTGCAGCCTGCACGGACGAATGGACCGGGGAGTTGCGTCTTAAGCCGGACTCCATCCCACTTCTCATACTCTTACAGGATATAGAGCCGGTTGGGCGCTATGCCTTTCGATTTAAATGGAGTGATGGGCATGATACCGGGCTTTATTCCTATACGGCACTACGCCGTATGTGCCAATGCGACATTTGCCAGCCCAATAAGCCCAGAAGCAAGCAACTCCTCTAGGTTCTCATGTTTTTTGTTTTTCTTTGCCTCAGGATACCCCCACGTAAGAAAGGCCTGTGATGTCCTGAAATAAGGCCTCAACCGACGATTTTTCAAAAAATGCCAAACTGGAGGCCTGAAAGAATTAATTGAAAAATAGGGAGGGAGCGAGTTTAGTCAACCAGGGCTTCCTGGAAAGAAAGAGAAACAGGTCGAACGGTGGTTAGTTGTTCCATCGCCTGATTGGCTTTACTGACGTAATAGGCATATTGAGGTTCAGGGTAATTTTTCAGGATGGCCTGAAATGTGCGCAGTGCCGTTGGCCAATCTGCTGACAATTGGGCGACTTCAGCGAGATGAATTGAGCAGGAGGCAGCCATGGCTCGAGGATCGACAGCCAGACGTGAACCTCTCGCCGTAGACCATTTTTTCAGAAAGGCGGGGACTGGAATCGGAGAATCGTCAAGTGAGATCGGTTTTGGTGCTGAGGCTAAGACGTCAAGATTGGCCTGCATGTGCTGGATATCCGAGCCAGCTACACAGTGGTTATAGGCGTCCCAAATCCCAAGAAAATCATGATCTTCCATGGCCAATTCTCCAGTGGATTTTGGCTGGAAACCCTGACATCCGATAACGGTGATCGAAAGTAAAATCAGCAGGATATATGTAATACGTGTTGAAACAAGAAACTTGTTGTCCATATTTTAAATAATTCCTAATAAATCATATTTTTTAAAAGGCAATATCAAAATAGCTCAAGGACGCAAAATTTATGCTAAAAAACAATTATTAGGAATGTGAATTTTTTCCCGTAAAATAGCAATATTGACACTCGATTGAGTGCCAAAACGTATATTAATTACCACATTGTGTTGTTTTTTTATCACAAACGCCAGTGGCTTTAAATTTAATGATTTGCATTAGCTTTGGTAATGAATAAGGACCATCTAAAAAATTTAACGAAATGGTTTAATTTCATATTCGGCGAACAACTGCTTCGTTTCCGGATGAAATGTGTAGCCTTTGCCTTGGATAATATCCTGGTTTTTAAATAGCGGAACGAGTTGCCCTGTAGGATGCAGATACAGCCCTCGAAGAGGAACGGATCGTTTGGCATGGCGGATAAGATGGCAGGGTATAGGCCTGATGGCCTGTAGCCATTCAGCCAGATCCTGCGGATTCCCGATAGAGGCTGAGAGAAGAAGAAGCCGTGCTTGAGATGGACACAAAATAATGGTTTCTTCCCACACCACCCCCCGCTCCGGATCCGCGAGATATTGGGATTCATCCAAAATGACCAGCCCGAGAGTATGCAGCCGTAAATCGATCTCCCCGCTGGCGGCATCATAAAATAAATTTCTCAAAATTTCGGTCGTCATGACCAGGAGCGGGGCTTGCGCGTTGTCGCGCCGGTCTCCGGTTAAAATCCCGACTTGATCCGGCCCAAAAAGGTGGGTGAATTCCATAAATTTTGTATTCGAGAGCGCTTTCAGTGGAGAGGTGTAAATCACCGTTTGGTTGAGGGCCATGGCCTGTCTGATCGCTTGTATGGCGACATAGGTTTTTCCGCTTCCCGTTGGAGCACTAACGATGACATCTGAATGCGCCAGATGCTCCACCGCCTCAGTTTGCCAGGGATCAGGAACAAAAGGTTGGGGCTCAGGAACGCCAATCCCCTCCAGGATTTGCTGAAGCGTGATCGATGGCTGAAAAGGGCCGAAGGTGGGCCTCTTCTTATTGGGGCGATTTTTTCCTTGAAAGGGCGAAGCGGGAATTTGAGGCCGTGTTGCGGCGCGGGCTTCTTGTGCGGCCAGGCGTTCCCTGCGGGTAGTCAGGATCTGCTGCAGTTCCGTTTCGATGGCCAGAATCTGGTCTGGTGGAAAGGCCAGCATTAATTCAACAAGTCGATGTTTCCCGAGACGAAAATGGCGATGGATGCGGCCTCTCGCCATGTGATGTAAATATTTTACCGGTAAACTTTGGAGTTCACGTTTGAGATCATCATGATGCATGGCGTTTTGTTCCCATCGGTGGCTATGGAAGTTCTTGCAGGACTTCCCGGCGCATCGTCACCATCGCCGAGTGGGCGGTATCGGCCAGGCTGGGATGCGTAACCTTGAGTCCATATATTTGAGAGAGAAATTCCAGAGTTCTGGCTAAAAGGCGATACACATCCCCTTCGGCCATGGATGTGGAACGAACCAGTGAAGCCCAAGTAAGCTGGGGATTGCCGATCCAACTTTCCACCAGTGCCGCGACATCCGAGCGCAACAAGGGTGGAGGTTCATACGGGCTCAAAGAATCAGCGACGGCCCGCACCTGGGTCAACATGGAGGCCAGTCCAGACGGGAGGCGCATGTAGGATCCCGGACGATCATCGTCATGGGAAATACTCGCCATCACGCCTGCTAACAATCCTGGAGCAATACCTGAGAAGGCTTCCATACGAATCAGTTCTGTGATGAGTAAGGAATGGTTAATACGAATGAGTCTAGCCCATTCACCGTCAGCGGTGAGTTGCGAGTTGGCGGTGATATATCCGAATTTATGGAGTACGTCGGCTTTTTGTTGAAACCGGTGCCACAGTCCATCACGGAGCGCTTGAATCGTTTTGGTCAATTGCTGGGATTTCTGGCGAAGTTTCGATGCCAGGGGAAAGTCTTTTTTGCATGCCGAATGGGAGGGGCAGGTGGGACAGGGAAATTCCTCCGTTAATATTTCTGCAAGGAGCGGATCGTCTTTTTCCTGGGTTTCCGGCAAAATCGGGACGGTGGGCAGACGCGCAGGCAATTGGGAGAGCTCTTTCTTGAGTTGAGCGAGCACTTGTGGCTGACACCAGGGAATAGTGCGAGAGGGCTGAAACTCAAACAGACGGTCGTAGACCTGAGTGACCGAATGGGCAGGACACTCACCCAGGGTGCCTTTTGCTCGAATCACAGATAACATTGGGGCAAAGGTTCCACGACTTCGATACTGACGGAGAATAATCGCCGGACCTTTTGGCAGTCCGATGAGGCGTCCCGGAGTTAGAAACGGAAGGCAGGCCGTCAGGAAGGGCGTGTCGTTGGTTACGATAGGATGTCGGTGCGCCTTGCGCCGCCGGGCCAGATCAAAGCCTTTCCATTGAGTGATCCAGTCGGCGCACTCCCTGGGTCCGTAGGGTGTTAATTGTTCCTTGATCTGATCCAGATGATCTTGATGAATACTGGATCGTTGATTCAGCTGAAATTGCGCAAAGCTTTTTGCGAGGAGTCCCTCAATCTGATCCAGGGAATGGGCCTTTAGCAGATTCAGCACCATGGGATAGGACACCACAAATTGACTGTCAATCGGTTCCGGATAGCCTGTGAGTCCTTTGCCAAGAATGTGTAAGTCAATATAAGGAGAAGGCGTAATGACCACCACACCCACCAAATCTTTGCCTCGACGGCCACCGCGGCCGGCCAGCTGTTGAATTTCACTGTTTGTCAGATCCGTGAAATCCTGCGATTTGCGCACGCTGGATTGGGTAATAACCACGGTTCGTGCCGGGAAGTCGACCCCCGCAGCCAAGGTCGTTGTGGCAAACACTGCATCCAATAAACCCTGGCGCATGAGTTCTTCAATCGCAATTTTCCAGGAGGGGAGATGTCCTGCGTGATGAGCTGCGACTCCGAATTCTTGTACAACAGGAATTAAGGGGTGATGCTCAACACTCGGGAAGTCTTGGGTAAATTTCTCCAGAAACTCCCGAATAGCCTCCGAGCGTTGAGTCGACATCCTGGCAGAGCTGTGGGCAAAAGTATCAATGGCCTCATCACAGGCCCGGCGAGACGTCAAAAAGACAATCGCGGGGGTCAGGCGATGCCGGCGGAGTATTTCTATGAGATCAACAGGATGAATGGCCGGTGGCATGGATACTAAAATTGTAGCAGGAGTCGGTGGTTGAAAACACTAATTTGATACAGATCGATTAAAAGAAAAGAAACCATGCTCTTTGCCTTCACTATGGGTGGTGAGATGAGCAGCCAGGAAGAAACGTTCGTTAAGGTCTGACGTATTGGACCGATAAAGTTTTTTAAGATTATGGCCATTGAAGTCATTATACGTGGAACTCAAGGCGCTACCGTCGTAGATTTTCATGGTCGGCTAGATATGCATTCCCGATGGCATGTGAAGGCCATTATCAATCAATGTTGCCATACCGAACAAGAGCATCTGATTCTCAACCTCAAAGGCTTAACGTTTGTGGATAGCGCTGGATTGGGTTTTCTGGTGTTGTGCTCTTATCAATTCAAGGAATTACGACGCAGGATAAGTTGGATTCAACCGCAAGGTTGTGTCGGGGAATTGCTTCAAAATCTCCAAATCCATGAACTTATCTCGGTGTGCCAGTCCGAACAGGACGCCTTATCTGCGGTCTCTCCCTCCTAAATTCTGCTCATTCCGAGTTTTACGGAAACGATGTTGGTGGCTAAATCGCTGGGATGCTAGCATCGAAGATTGCCCAAGAGGCAGCCCGTTTCTGGGCAGCCAAGTCCTTCTCTCTCCTCTTTACTTTCCAAAAGTTTCCCCCTCACCAGTAAGTGATTTGCCCTTGCCAGCACGGTCTATAAAACGGCAAGATGATTTTTTTGTAATGAAGGCTCAAGGGGCACGGATGAATCAACGGGTGATTCTTTTTAAGATGCCAAAAGAATGTATTACGTGGAGTGAATCAATGGCGAAGGGTATCGGGTAGGGAAAAATAAGGTGTGTTGAAATCATCAAAGAGGAAAATATGCACTTTTTTCTGTCAGGCTGTTTCTATGGATGTCATAACCAGTAGAAAAAGCAGGTATTCTTTAAGTCGATAGTTTCATACACACGTGTTGAGAAATTAAAGATGAGACCCCCAGGGTGGACTGAATGGTCACTGTTCCCCGATTAATGAGTCGATTGTATTTTCCAATTAGGTCGCGTCCTGGATACTGGAATTCCGGGTTGACTCTTAAGGTCAAATTTTGAGGGAGGAGATTTGTGTGATGGATGGGTATCGGGGCAAAAGACAGGAAAGGCAATGGAGAGTCCTCCCCGTGTTCATCGTGGGGTTGGTGTTGTGGGCTCTGCCGAGCGGAGGAATGGTGAGTGCCTATCAGGAAGAGGTGGTTGCCGGTGGAGGGTCGATCACTGGCGTTATGAAATTTGAGGGAATTGTTCCAACGTCCAAATCCTATAAAGTCACCATGGGAAGCAATCCCGAATTCTGTCAGACCATTGCGGACAAAAAAGGGTTCATCAATATTCCGAAAGTCCGTGTGTCTTCCAAACTGCACCTGGCGGATGTAGTCGTTTTTCTGCAAGAAGTTGATCGTGGGAAACCTCTCCCGAAAGAAGGGCCGATCCTGGCGGTGGACCGATGTCAATTTGTGCCACGAGTCATCGGTACCGTGGCTGATCAAAATCTCCGGCTGGCTATGCGCGATCCCATTCTTCATCAGATTCGGGGGTGGGAAATGTTGGATAATGGCCGGCTGCCGCTTTTTCATATTCCCGATTTGGGAGAGGGGGGCGAAGCCACGCTTCCACTCAAAACACGGCGTAGCAGCATTATCAAATGGTCATGTGATCAACACAGCTTTATGGAAGGTTGGCTTTTGTTAACCGCGAATCCGTATGTGACGGTATCCGACGACCACGGGCTTTTTCGATTGACGGATATTCCTGCTGGCACACATACGGTCGGGGCCTGGCATCCGGTGCTGGGTTATCAGGAAACCAAGATAACGCTCATTGCGGGCCGACAGGAAACCCTCGAACTCACGTTCGTATCCCCATCGAACCCATAATGCGTGCTGGGTCAATCGGCGGCTGATCAGGCCATCGATAAATTTCTTTAAAACCATGGCATGTGGAATTTGACTATGTTGAATTTTGTTTTTCTTCTCAGTATCTCGTCATGACTTCGTTTTTTCACCGGCTCTCCCGTTCGTCTGGTTTCTAGCATGAAAGATTCAAAGACCTTTATCAGTCTTTGTCTCGTCGGTTTTTGCAGTTTTGTCAGTTATGACATGGTGCGTCGACCGGCCCTGGCTCTGTTTGTAGAAAGCCTTGGAGCCGGCCCATTCCTTGTCGGCCTCTTAGTGGCTGTCTCGACAGTGACCGGTATGGTCCTCAAGCTTCCGATAGGATTGCTCTCCGACCAGATCAATCGAAAACGGTTGATGTTGGGAGGAGTCTTGGCCTTTGCGATTCCGCCTTTTCTTTATCCGTTCACCTCGGATCTCTGGACGTTAGGTATACTCCGATTGTTTCATGGATTAGCGACCGCGATGTTTACGCCCCTGGCCTTAGCGATGGTGGCAGAGCTTTTTGCCAAACGCCGGGGGGAAGCTTTTGGCTGGTATACCTCGGCAACCCAGGGCGGGGGACTGCTGGGTCCAATGATTGGGGGAGCTATCGTCTATCAATATGGATTTGCCCCCACGTTTCTCCTAGCCGGATTGTTTGGGATGTTGGCTTTAGTCTTCTTCTGGATGATCCCCCGGACGCCCAGACCTTCGCGTGTCCGCCAATATTCCCTCCCTGCCCTATGGAAGGAAATGGGTGAAGGCCTCCGCCGAGTCTGCCAGATCCCACCCATCCTCATCACGAGTAGCGTGGAAGCTGCCAAGATGATGGGCAACGGCACGCTGATGGCGTTTTTACCCCTCTATGGATTGACAATCGGATTGAACGCCGCCGAAATCGGGGTTTTGTTTGGAGTGCAGGCGTTGACTTCGTTTATTGCCAAACCAGTGATGGGGCGAATTTCTGATCGTGGGGCCAGGCAGCCGCTGATTTTTGGCGGGCTGTTTCTGTGCGGTCTCATGGTCATGATTATTCCCCAGATCCAGGGGTATATTCTGTTATTAGTGGTCGCCGGAGCGTTTGGATTTGGCGAAGCGGTGGTAACGTCTTCGACCACTGCCCTGGTTGCTGATTATTCAGAAGGAAAAGATCTGGGAGCTGGTATGGGATTACGGGGAACCATTATGGATTTCGGGCATGCAGGCGGACCGCTCCTGGCCGGCCTACTGATCCATACCTTTGGTTATGGAGGAGGGTTTTTCTGTATTGGGGTCCTTTTATTACTGACGGCGGCATTTTTTGGTGTCACAATGATGGGGATCAAAAAACCAGTTGTGTTATAATGGCTTTTTCCTGAAGGGCAGGCAAAGGAGTCGAACGCCATGAATGAAGAAATGGGAACCGGTGATCTCATCATCGGGATTATGGCGTCCATCGGGGTCGTGATCTTAGTGCTGGTCTTTATTGTGGTCGTGAAAAATGTTTTCTTAAATAAAGACAGCGATATCCAATAACCAAACAGGTGGGACATGTTTAGCGGAATTGTTGAGGAAATCGGTGCGATTCAGGGAATCGATAAAGGTTTGGCTGGTGCAAAATTTTCCATTTTGGCTTCGCTGACTTTAGAAGATCTCAAACTGGGAGATAGTATTAGTGTGGCCGGTGCCTGCTTAACGGCAAGCCAGGTGGGTGATACGGGCTTTTCAGTGGATGTGTCCACCGAAACATTGAACTGCACAACCTTAGGCACCATTACTGTCGGGACACCGGTTAATCTGGAACGTGCCATGAAACTCAATGCCAGGATGGGAGGCCATCTGGTTACAGGTCATATCGATGGCACTGGTCTTTTGCGTGCCCGACAGCAGGATGGAAATTCGATTCAACTCACCATTGAAGCGCCAGAGGAAATTATCCGGTATTGTGTGCCAAAAGGCTCCATTACGGTGGATGGGATTAGTTTGACCGTCAATGCTGTGTCGGATCGTTCCATTGCCGTAGCCATCATTCCGCATACCGCCAAAGTGACCACTATGGGCCTTAAGCAAATAGGGGACATGGTCAATCTGGAATCCGACTTAATTGGAAAGTATGTTGAACGCTTGTTGCAAGCAAGCGGAGCTCTCCCGCCAAAACCCGCCACGGTGATCAATCGAGACTATCTTGAAAGACGTGGCCTGCTATAGTTTCCTTCCACCTGTCATGTCACAAGATTTTTCCCCAAAACCCAAACATCCTCTCTGGCGATTATTTGCTGTCGTCACCCTCTTTGTTATCATCATTCCCGCAACCTTATGGGGCATCGTTCAACTCTACGAAATCATTTGTGCCTGGTGCGGCTGCTGTAGTGCCATTGATCGTCCACCCACCAGGTAGATTCCCACTCAGGAATTTACCGACATCTTCAATGAATGAGGAGAGCGGGTTTTTCTCCTTATGTATTCAAGCAAATTATACAACCCAAAAGATTTTATCTTAACCCTAATCCTGGCTGGTGGGGTTTTCACGTTTGACCTCCTGCTCCCGCGAGGATTTGCGGAAGAAATGTTGTACACAGGGGTGGTGTTCTTTGCGACCCAACGTTTGCCACGAAGGATGGTATATGTTGTGGCCATTGGATGCACCGCTCTCACGATCATAGGCTTTGCCCTCACGTTTTTTGCCTCCGAGGGGGCACCTTCATCATTGAGTTGGCCATTCCGGTTTCCCATCATCAACCGAGCTTTTTGTATCGCCGGTATTTGGGGCATTACGCTGTTGGCCCTCCAACGAAGGCGGGCGATGGAAGCTCTTCGAACCAGTGAGGATCGATTTGGGCTGGTCGCCGAAAGCATCAAGGATTATGGAATTGTGATGCTGGATCCGGAAGGGAAAATCGCCAGTTGGAATGCCGGTGCGGCGCATATTTTCGGTTATTCCACGGGCGAGGTTCTGGGTCGGCCTCATGGCGTGTTATATGCACCCTTAGCTATTGATTCGGGCGTTCCAAGCAATTTTCTTACTGAGGCTAGAGTTTCGGGGAGTGTCATGAAGGAGGAATGGTTGATATGCAAAAACGGGTCGAGGTTTTGGGGGCATGTGGGCATCACCGTCTTACGTGATGAACATGATCAACTTCATGGGTTTGCCGCGGTGATGGGGGATCTCACCAAGCGAAAGCAGGAAGAAGACGTTATTCGAGCCCTGCTTCGTCTGAGTGAAAAATTGAATTCGACATTCGTGCTCGAAACGCTTCTGGACGAATTGGTAACAGAAGCCATTCAACTGGTCCAGGCCCATGCCGGGTTTGCCGGGTTGGCCTCGGGTGAAACGTTGATATGTGAAAAATATATTCAAGGTCGGACAATAACCCCCTGTCATCGTTCCTGGTCTGCGGGGCAGGGATTACCCGGCTGGCTTCTCCTGCATAAGACGGCCTATCTCACGAATCAAGCACAGGAGGACAGACAGATTGAGATGGATTTTCGTCAAGCCTTTAATATTCATTCAGCTTTAAGCATTCCGATTCTGGATGCCAAGGATACTCTTTTGGGATGTATTGAAGTCCATAACAAAGAGAAGGCCAGTGGCTTTACACATGTTGATCAGCAAACCATGATTGGGGTGTCGCAAGTAGCCTCTATTGCCATTCAGAATGCCTTGGCCTATCAAAAACTTCAAAAAGCTGAAGCGCTTCATAGCCATCTGTTGGACAAAATCATGACGGCTCAAGAAGACGAGCGGCGTCGAATCAGTCGGGAATTACATGATGAAATTGGCCAATCGCTAACTTCTCTTCTGGTTAGACTTCGTGCGGCTGAGGATGAAGCACGTTCAGATGGAATGGGAGCCCGGGTGAATGATCTTCGAAAGATTACGAGCACGATACTGCAGGAGGTTCAGCGACTGGCAAAAGGTCTGCGTCCAAGCGTACTGGATGATTTTGGACTAGAGGAAGCCATCTCCCGCTATGGGGCCGAATTTAGTTCGACCTATGGGATAGAGGTGGATGTAGCGCAAAACTGGCAAAGTAAGGACCGACTGGCTCCCGCAGTAGAGACCGCATTGTATCGAATTGTTCAGGAAGCGCTGACAAATGTCGGCAAATATGCCAAGGCCACTACCGTGTCAATACTTCTACAGCAAAATCCGGCACAGATTCGACTTATTGTGGAAGATAATGGCCAAGGATTTGACGTCCAGGCGATTGTTCAAAAGGCTGCGGCAGGTGCGCATCTTGGCCTGCATGGAATGCGGGAGCGAACCCTGTTGCTCAATGGTTCGATTTCCATTGAATCATCTGCCGGAACCGGAACCACCATCTATGTCAACATCCCCTTAAAAGGAGAGGGGGCATGAAGATCCGGATTTTTATTGTCGATGATCACGCAGTCCTCCGAGCGGGATTGCGCCTCTTGATCAATGGGCAAGCGGACATGGAAGTCGTTGGTGAATCCGGAGACGCCGCTTCCGCCATTGGGGTTGTTCGAGACCTGATGCCTCATGTCATAATCATGGATCTGGCCATGCAGGGTCATATGCATATTGATACAATCGGCGAACTGAGAAAATGTTGCCCTTCCGGGTACATTCTTATTCTGACGATGCACACCGAAAGCGGCTACGTTCGCGGGTCATTAGCTGCCGGCGCTTCCGGGTATGTCGTCAAGAGCGCGGCCGACACTGAATTGTTAACGGCGATCCGTACCGTGGCCCAAGGAAAGACCTTTGTGGATTGGACGGTAGGGAAAGGGGTGGGGCAGGATCTCTCCGGAGCCTCCAAGAAAAGTCTGGCCGACAGGGCCCCTGGATTGCTGGGACAACTCAGTCCGAGAGAGCGCGAGATTTTCCGTCTGGTCGCACAAGGGTTTACCAATCAGCACATTGCCGATCAATTGGGGATTAGTATCAAATCGGTTGAAACGTATCGTGCAAGGGTTATGGAAAAACTTGGTCTTCGTAGTCGTGCCGACCTTGTGCAGTTTGCTCTGAGTTGTGGTGTGCTGACGTCCGGAAATCTTCTCTAAACTCCCACCCCCTTCCTCGATTGAACAATATTTCAATCGGTCTTGTGTGGTCCTGTCAGGTTTTCCCCTCTGCCATTTCATCCGTTTTCCCGTTAATTTATCCAGTAAGAGCAGAAAACTCAATCGCATAAATCTTTTCTTCCATTTTCGCCGGTATTTCTTTTTAGCAACAGGCACGATGGAGGCTAATCTACAATAGAGATAAAGGTCATGTTCTTCTCCGAGGCACCCCCCAACACACACGGCAGCAGGCAGGACGCCTGATTTGCCGAAAGTCATGGTTTCGAAGGATTTCATTCATAGAGGAGTAAGAGAGACGATGCCCATGATTCATGGACTGCATTTCAATAACCTTCGAGGGGATATCTACGGTGGAGTGGTGGCGGCTGTGGTCGCACTACCATTGGCCCTCGCTTTTGGAGTGGCTTCAGGGGCCGGTGCGATTGCCGGGCTCTATGGCGCTATCTTTGTCGGATTGTTCGCATCCGTATTCGGGGGGACCCCTGCGCAATGTTCCGGCCCCACCGGTCCCATGACGGTGGTGATGGCTGGAATTCTGGTTCAATTCTCTGACCATCCCGCCCTCGCATTTACGGTGGTGATCATGGGTGGGGGGATGCAAATTTTGTTCGGATTGCTCGGATTCGGGCATTATATTGCCCTTGTTCCCTATCCGGTGATTTCAGGATTCATGAGCGGAATTGGATGCATTATTCTTATTTTGCAGGTGGGACCGCTTGTTGGATTCGAGGCCAAGCCGGAGGGAATTTATGCCAATCTGGTCGCCATTCCGGAATTTTTATCAAATCCTTTCCCCCAAGCGACCATTCTGGGGCTTCTGACTATTGCGATCATGTATCTGACACCAGTACGAATGAGTCAATTGATTCCTCCCCAACTGCTGGCCCTATGTGCAGGCACCCTGGGAGCCTATTTCTTTTTTCCTCACGCACCCGTGATTGGAACTGTTCCGGAAGGTTTTCCGTCTTTGATGATCCCTGATATGGAGAGCAGTGTATTTCTTCTAATGATAGAGGGGGCGGTGGTGTTGGCTCTTCTAGGAAGTATCGATAGTCTGCTCACCTCCCTGGTGTGTGACAACATGACCCGTACCCAACATGATTCGAATCAAGAATTAATTGGTCAGGGAATTGGCAATATGATGGCCGGCCTATTTGGTGGGCTTCCGGGAGCAGGCGCGACAATGCGGTCGGTGGCAAATATTCGGAGTGGCGGCCGAACGCCCCTGTCGGGAATCCTCATGTCATTGGTGTTATTGGCCACATTGCTGGGGCTGGGACCGTTAGCGGAACAGATTCCTTTGGCTGTGTTAGCCGGGATTTTATTCAAGGTGGGGCTGGATATTATCGATTGGAGATTTCTCCGACACTTGGTCAAAGCCCCACGAACCGATGTGCTGATCATGGGAGTGGTACTGATCATTACGGTTCTTGTGGATCTCATCTCGGCTGTTGGCGTGGGTATCGTCCTGGCAAGCCTTTTGTTTGTCAAGCGCATGGCCGAACTTGAATTAGCCAATTTACGGGTCATTAGTGAGCCGACACAGGAGATCCCGTTTCATCCTGAAGAAAAAACGATTCTTGAACGCAACAACGGTCGGATTGTCCTGATTCATGTCGATGGCCCGATGAGTTTCGGTTCGGCAAAAACCATGGTGAGACGCCTGGAGTCGCTAAAAGGCTTCAACACTTTTACCCATGTCGTTCTCGATTTAACGGATGTGTCGGCCATTGACGGAACTGCCGCCCTTGCGGTTGAAGATATGCTTCGCATGGTTGAGGCACATCGCCAGAAGCTATACTTTGTGGGAATTAAACCGGGAGTCCTTAAAGTTCTGGAAGGATTGGGGGTTTTGGACCACATTGGACCTGAACAACGGTACGACCTTCGATTGGATGCCTTGCGTCATGCCGATCAAGGATCTCATTTTCCACCTAAAGATGAATTCTCCGGTGCGCAACGGGCATGACCAATATTCTGTGTTCCCTATTAGGTTGAAAAGGATTGGCCACGGATGTGATCGCTAGAGCTTTTGGGGCATGGCTCTGCTCAGGAGCATGAAGGTTTGTCATTATCCCTGCCTGGTTGTCTGCTTCCCTGTCTGAATAGAGGGGGCATTCAGGGTTATCTGCCCAGCGACGAATGCAATGCTAACAAATAGAAATTTTTGACTCCGGAAATCGGTACAGTGTTCTTCCTTTTTCCTGAAATGAGCCGAGCCCGAGCAGCAACGGACCAAATCGCCCGATGAACATGCAGAGAATAATGACAAATTTACCAAAGCTTGTCAGGGATGCAGAGAGGCTTAGTACGCCGCCATTGCCCACGGAGTACCCGGTTGTTCCCAAGGCCGACGCGACTTCAAACAGGAGAGAGAGAAATGGATGACTTTCAACCATGGATAAGAGGTGCGTGAACACGGTCAAAAGAAGCATGGCGAGAATAGCCAATGCCAGGGCCCGGTGGACGACCAGCGTCGGGACCCGGCGCCAAAAAAAATTCACGTCTTCACGATGCCGCAAGATGGTCCACACAAACATCCCGATAATCCCGAACGTGGTCGTCTTGATTCCACCAGCGGTCCCTCCGGGTGATCCACCGATGAACATGAAAATGACAATGAGATAGAGAGAGGCATTACCCAATTGACTCAAATCTATAGTATTGAAGCCTGCCGTCCTGGCAGAAATTGCATGAAAGGTCCCCACCAGGGCTTTATCGATCGTTGGTAAAGCTCCCAGGGTTTTGGGGTTATTCCATTCAAGAAACAAGAGACTCAAAGCTCCTCCGACAATCAGGCAGCCGGTAATGACAAGCACCAGTTTGGAATGTGCCTGAAGGCGGTGACGTTCTCCTCGAAAAAATTGCGCCACGTCAAGCAGGACAATAAATCCTAAGCCTCCGATAATGATCAAAATCGGCACGACCAGATTCACGGTGACGTCGGTCTGATAAGCGATCAAATTTGTTGAAAATGAAGAAAATCCGGCGTTATTGAAGGCGGATATCGCTTGAAAGGTTCCATGGTAGATTGCCTGACCAAGCGGATAGTCTTGAAGAAATCGAATGCTTAACAACATAGCACCTGACAGTTCGAGTGTAAAAGTCCACAGGACAATGGTCTTGATAAATGGAATTAATCCTTGCAAATTGAGTAAACTTAAGGCTTCAGCCATCATCAGCCGATCCCTCAATCCTATTTGACGCCCCATAGTCAGAAGCAGCATGGTGACAAGCGTCGCGTATCCCAGTCCGCCAATCTGAATAAGAATGAGAACAATCGTATGGCCAAAGATCGTAAAGTCTGTAGCGGTGTCGGCAACGATCAGGCCGGTGACGCAGACAGCTGATGTGGCGGTAAATAGCGCGTCAATGATTGACAATGGTTTTGACGCCGGTGTTGCCCATGGAAGCAGTAAGAGGATCGTGCCTGTCATAATGGCGGCGACTCCTCCCAATACCACAATCGTGCCTGGAGAGAGTCGATGGAGTTTAAGAAACCAAGGGGGAGAATATCGAGTTACAGGGGTTCGCGGAGACAAACGTACGCGGTCGGAGGCAGTCTTCACGTGACTAGAAATATATTAAAAGATCCGAGCCATTCGTTTCGACGAATTATGGCGAGACCGCATTGAGTCTGAAGCATTATAGGCCAAATGTAAAACGAAATACACCGAAATAATGAAAGAAGAATCCTGCCAAACCCTGGGGATTTACCCTTCGTAGCTGAAATGTAACCACAGTCTGGAATTCAAAAGACGTCGAACCAGAATGCTTGGGGAAAGCCCTATGAAAGTCACAAAATCAACAAATAGGTTATGCTAAAGAGCTGCGCGAAAGACTGTTGAAAAGTTTGACTCATAGAGAGCCTGTACTTTTTCCCATGTGTTGGCTACTATTTTCACTTGAGAATTGACTGTTCTACCTCCACGATATCTTCCGCGGATTCTGTGCGGACTTTTACAAACCGTGTCTTCGCTTGGTTTTTTCAATTTTTGATGCCGGGCATGAAATCCGTTCGGAATGGGCCACGGTGCCTGTCCTTGTTCACCATATGAAAAATCTTTCTATTGAAAAACTCATACAGGTGGGATATCGCTATGTGACGAAATCGCAAGGTCGGTTTTATCTCTATTTGGCGATTTTTTGTAGCGTTCTCGTGGTATTGGATGCCGGCTCGTTCGAATTGATTCGCGGAATGAAACTGAAGACATTTGATGTGATCATGAAAAACCGGATCCTGTTTCACAAAGCCGACCCCGACATTGTGATTGTGGATATTGATGAAGCCAGTTTGGAGGCCATGGCTCAAGAATATGGCCGGTGGCCCTGGCCCCGTCAGGTTTTTGCGGAATTTCTGGAAACCTTAGAAGAGCAACAGCCCTCAGCGGTGGTGTTTGATATTTTATTTAGTGACCCTGATGTGTTCAATCAAGAATCGGATTCGTACTTCAACGACGTCGTCAGTGAATCGGAAAATACATTTTTCCCCATGATGCGGTTGTCTCCAACGAATGATGAACTCAGCAAGGTGACCCCTTCCATGATTCCCGGCGTAGAGCCCGTTCATGGCGAGGCACAAGAAGAAAAAGGGATTGCCCTGGTCCTGCCCGCCTTCACCGGCATTTTACAGAGCGGAAGAATGGGGACCAACAATGTCTATCCGGACCGGGATGGCATTGTGCGCCAGTACCCCATCTATCGCGATCATTTTGGATGGCGTGTACTTTCCCTTCCTGCCAAGCTCGGAGAACGGCTGGGGTGGAGACTCCCGAATGATTCAAATGTGTTTTTAAACTGGCGTGGAAAATTCGGCGCCTTCAGATCGGTTCGCTTCAGTGACGTTTTTGAGGATTTCTTAAGGAGGGAAAAGCAACGGGCTTCGGATGAATTCACGGACAAGATTGTGATTGTCGGGTCCACAGCCGCGGCCCTGTTCGACACCAAGCCCACACCCATGGAGAAGATTCATCCCGGTGTGGAAATTCTGGCCACGGCGATTGGAAATATCAAAAACGGAGATTGGATCACCCAGGCCCAAAACCCCTGGCTTTTTACGGCTCTGGCCCTTGGACTCATCTGGGCGACAGCCTTGGCCTTTTTGACCGGGGTGAAACGAAAAGCCATTGATATGGTGTTTGCCGGTTCGCAAGTGGGTTTGATGGGCTTTACTTTCGCGAGCTTGAATCTGACCACCTACTATCTTGATTTAACGGCACCCATCACCGCCGGATTGATCTATTTTTCCCTCGCGCGGGTGTATGCCTATGCCGAGGCCACGATCATGGAAAAATATGTCTGGCTCAATGTGGAAGAGGGGGTGGAGGGATGGCAATATACCGTGGTGGCGGTGGTGCAACCGGAGAGCTTGGAGGAAATCCCGGAAGGGAGATTCCTGACCCTGCTAAAGCATGGCCTGTATGGCAAAAAGGTTGGATTCACGATAGAAGCCTTCTCACGGAAACCTGCCGGCATTGAAAAAGCCTTTCAGAATATGTTCCTCATCTATTGGGTGGAAAATCATGTACAAACGAAGCCATGGCAGGTGGAAAAATCCGGTGAACAAACGGTAGCGCTGGTTCGGGAAGTGGTTCGAAGCATCTGTGAGAATGATAGAATAGGATGTAAGCTTGGATGGTGCCAAGGTCCGCTGACCTATGGAAATGAAAATTCCAGACTGGAGGCATGGCAACATTTAGTGATTAAAGCCATGGTTAATCTCAAGGAGCAGCCGATTGAGATTACCGCATGATCCTTTACCCGAAAATCCCACCACTCATTCAGTGATGCACCCGGAACCGCGGTGTATACACAAGGCAAGGAGGAGGACGGTGATGATGAAATGGTTAGCCTTCCTGACAATCGTCATGATTGGAGTCTTTCCCGAAGAGGGGAAAGCTTCGGATCCCGGTGTCGCTCTTAGAACGTGCCAGGTCATGAGCGAACCCTTTAAAGATGCTCGAGAAGTCCTATCGTTAAAGGAAGGGGATCCTGTGGAGATTCTGAGAAGAAAAGGCGGATGGTTAGAGGTGTCCCGAAAAGGTAAAACCGGATGGGTAAGAATGCTCTATATCCGGCGGGGAGGCGCTTCGGAAAAGGTTTCCGCCGTAACTGAAGCCTCAGGAGTGTTGGGCATGGCCACTGGGAGAGCCGGTACTGGAAATGTTGTGGCTGCTACCGGAGTTCGCGGATTAGATGAGGAGGAGTTGAAAGAGGCCGAATTTAATGAACAGGAATTACAGACACTCAAAACCTATCGGACTTCAAAGAAACAAGCACAAGAATTTGCCAGTCAGGCAGGGTTACAAGTACAAAAAGTTCCGTTCATGCAGCCGACAGACGGGAATTAACATATGAGCCATCAACATCATATGAAGAAAAATATACGCGGTGAATTTTTAGGGCCCGGTCCTCTAATGTTCCACAATCAACAGGCACGTGCGGGTTTGAAAGGATTCCTTCTGCGTGCATGCATTTTGACATTGGTATTCTCCGGAATGGGAAGCCTCACGCATGCCTTTGATTTGGGTGATGCCCTCAAACAATTAGGGCAGCCGGATGAAACCACCACAGGAAAAACACAAGACGGTACTCCGCAGAAACAAACGGGCAAGAAAACTCCATCACTGACAGACCTGACCGACCTGGTCAAAGGGACTTCCACAGAAGAGGAAATAGCCATCGGGCAAGAGATTGCCGGACGACTGCTTGGGGCTGCGCCCCTGGTCAAGGATGAACGCTTGCAACGGTATGTCAATCAAGTTGGAAAGTGGCTAAGTCTGCAGAGTGGAAGAACCGACCTTGATTGGTATTTTGGAGTGATTGATTCCGACGATATCAATGCCTTTGCTGCCCCGGGTGGATTTATTTTTCTCACCAAAGGTTTGTATCACCAACTTCATTCTGAAGCCGAATTGGCCGGAGTCCTGGGACATGAGATCGGTCATGTTGTCAAACAGCATCATCTGACCATCATTAAACAAAGCCAGGCGATTGATATGGGAAGCAGTTTGTTTTCCCAAAAACTCGGCAAAATAAAGAATGAACAAGCGAAGCAGGCCGTGAATAATCTTATCGGAAGTGGAGCAGAAGTGATGGCACGCGGATTGGATAAAGACGCCGAATATCAGGCCGACAGAATTGGGGTGGTGTTGGCCACCAGGGCCGGCTATGACGCCTATGGCCTGCCAATGGTCTTGCAGGAAATTGGTCATGCAGGTCTCAATGACAGCAGCGTTGCCTTATTATTTAAGACTCATCCCCATCCAGACTCGAGATTGGCAGAACTCGGTGATTCCATGGGAGAGACCTTTGATAAATATTCTAACGGCAAAATCATGAAAGACCGATTTTACACACTGTCAAAATAACAAGCTCGAGTTCAAGCGATCCGCAGTGGATTCGCTTTGCTCAGAAATACCAGAGACTTTTGCGTGATTAACCGCGAGAACCGGCGTGATCCTTGCGTAAATGGTGAAATGGCAAAAGTCCGTATCGGGAATATCCTTCGGCTTATTATTTCCGCTTTCGAAAAATTTTGCTATTTCATTGGGGGAGGCAAGAACTTAATCGGCGCTGACCGGGGCACGGATCAAATGCTCTGTTTGAAAGCCAAGGCGCTGAGTAAAGGAGACCATGTCCTGATAGCTGGCTTCATCGATCGAGGGGGTTCGTGCCAGGATCCAGAGGTAGTCACGATCAGGGGTGCCGACGATCGCAAGCCGGTAGTCGGGATCGACCCGAAGTATCCAATAATTCCCCTGCTCTGATGAGGTGAGTAACGCCACAAGTTTAGCGGCCCACTGATCGAAGACCACATTCAACTTTGCCCGATGTTCAGGGTCAACAACTGTGGCCACACCCTCAATGCTGATTTCCTCGCCGGTTGACGTGGTACATGCGTTCCGGACGGCAACCTTCCCCGAATCCAGTAACCGGTATTCGGCTGTCGATCTTACGCAATTTCGTTGCCCCCACATCGGCAGTCGTGCTATTTCATGCCATATTCCGCTATACCGGGAGAGATCAACTGACAACGCGGTGGGTAATTGTCCAGCCGGTTCAACGCTTGAACAGGCACCTAGCATCAAGCAGAAGACTCCCATTGTCAAAGTTTTCAACATGTCAACAATCCTGGAAGCAGGAGACCTTTACGGGACCTTTTAAAATTTCTCTATCTTATCATGCTCTCCCGGCAGGTGCATCTTCAGGCCAATGATTCCCACTTTATGGAGTGTACTGGTCGGTACGTGGTCCACAACCAGCCGTTACTCGTGAAGATCTCCTGCCGGCTTCAGATGCTCTTGGTTGAAGGGGGTTCCGCGGATGTCCAAGGGCCCTGGAGGAGACTCATCCTGCTAAGGTAAAGCGATGAGAACGGTTCAATTCCGACTTATCCTGTCTTGCAAGTCCCTAACAGGAATCCTGTCTTTTGATGACGTTCATGAAGAAACTTTCATGGGGTATTCATGGTACCTTCATTTGCGTGTCGTATTTTGATCTTTGAACCTCATGTGAGGACACATGTCGTTAGCGTATGCAGCCAAAAAGGAAAAGAATTTCGATGAACAATTCAAAAGGCACCGATTGGCCTAGCCGTTGAGTGCAGGGAGACCACACATGGAAAGAGAGTTAAGCACTGTGAAGATCGGCCTGGCACTCGTGTTGCTGGGGCTCTTGTTTGGGGTGGGAATGGGTAGTGTGTTTGGGGTCAATGAAGATGTGTTCAAGGATTATATTGCACAAGGGGTCCTGGCCAATCCGGATGTGCATGATTCAAAAAGTGCTGACAAAATTTGGCGGTACGCTCAACGGGCCCATTTCCATGCCACAGGAATTGGGGCGTTTTCACTTGGCCTGATCATCATTGTCATGTTTTCCACCCTCACACCCACCTATAAGAAAGCGTCGGCCATCCTTCTGGGGCTAAGCAGTTTTTATCCACTCTCCTGGTATACGATGTTCTGGTTGGCGCCGTCCATTGGTCGGGGACCGGCCCACGCGCATATTCTGACAGAGTTCTTTGCTTATACCGGGGTGGGTGGTCTATTGCTTGGAGCTTTTATCCTCTGCGCGAATGTGTTTCTGGGCTCCTTTCGAGAGAAACCCGGAACGTAGTTATCCGTTTGAGATGACCCGGAATCCCCGGTGAAAGGGGGCCTCCGCAAGCCAAGCCTAACCGTAACCAGAATGGTTACAGATGAAATGGCCACAACGGTATCGTTGTGTGTACCGGTCCACATTTCTTCCCGATATGCTTTTTATTATTTTTGAGAAGCCGGGTCTTGGAATGCACCCTTTGAGGCGAGTGGTTTGCTCTCAAGGCCATCATGGGATATGGCTTGACTTAAAACATGAGGGAGGCCTGCAATGTGAATGGTAGGTGACGTATTAGAAATTTCAGAAGAAAAGATGAAAGGACTGAACAGAAAAAGTAACAACAGCAGCGGCCAGAAGACAGGGGTTTTTAATGGACAATCAATGCAGTCCTGAGATGGAGTTATCCGGGGTTTGGGCTTTTGCTTTCCTGTGTATGTGTAGCTCATCGGGCTGCTCATTTAAGGTCGTAGTGATCACCTTGCCGTCCTGACACCGATTTTGTCCTTATCGGATATTCATTGAGATTTATTGATGGTCCTCATCTGAACATTTCAGGCCTCACTTGAAGTGTCAGGCCCGGTTACCACCAGGGTTCCTTGCATGATGGGATGAAATGAACAATGGTAAGGATACTGGCCGGGAGGTAAATGACGTAGCGTGAACGTGCGGTTGGGGCCAAGAGGGCCGGAATCAAAGGCACATCGTTCCCCGTTCTTACATTCATCATGAGTGATGGAATGAAGATCGGCGGTCGGGTTTTCCCAGGAAATAAGAGTGCCTGTTCTAATGTGGGCGATGTTCGGGGAATAATAGGGAGAGAATGTGCCGAGGATAATTCTAAAGGTAGATGGGCCTGCTGATGCGAAAGGTGCTACCCAAAAAAGACTTACCATCAGAAAGATAAAAACTCTTCTTACTAGTTGTCCATACACCGCAAATAGTGTCGTCATCATTTTCTCGTTTTTGATTGAATTTTGTGTGACCACTTTTTTTAGTTATACCTCTCAATTAGTTCCTAGATAGCATTTGGGGAAACCCTTTCCCAAAATGGTCTTGGAAAATATCTCATCTCATTATACACGTTACGGTCCTGGTGTCGTCAGAGGAAGGAGAGCTATCCCGAGGCCTTTAGGAAGTCCGCTCTCTATGTGAGAAATAATACAATCCGCATATTTTGTGGAAGAATAGGGGGAACAGATTAAAGGGAAATTTTATGTGGTCCAGTTGAGATGGACACCTCGAAAAGATCGCCACCGAAGCTGTGTTATGGGGAAGTCATGGGAGGAAACCGAAGACGGCAGACTTTTATATGGAACAAATCCGGCATATTTCTTCCACCTTAATATTCTTCAAAAATCCCCTCACGGTTGCGTTTCTTGTTGATGCAAACTACATTACCACTTTGAAAGCTTACTTGAAGAGGGAAGTCGTGGAAGAAACCATCCTCCTCATTGAAAGTGAGCCTGAAAAGCCGAAGGCCCTCCTTTGCTGTCTGTCGACAGATGACCGGGTCTTGACCGCGAATGCCGAGAAACATGCCCGGAAGGTCCTAGACCAAATTCCCCCCATAGACGTCATCTCATTCGATGACCGAATTGCCGATGTTTCCAGCGACGAATTCAATCAAGAAATTCAGGCCGTTGGCTTCTTCTCCAAACTGCGTCTCATCTGGTCGACCATAATGCCAGCCTGTCTTGGCCCCGGACCGGGACACTCAACATGCCCTATGGAGTCACGGCCACTGGTTCCTGGTTAATCGTGGCAGATACCGCAAAGTCCCCATTAATTGGTCTGCATGCTTCCAACCCCCAGACAGGAGCCAAGGCGCAGACGTTGGCCGGCCAACCAACTTTTCAGGCTACAGGGGATAATCAATGGAGTTTTCCCGTGAGGGGAAGTTTGTGCTTGCCTTATCATGTTCAGGTGTGTGGCACGTTTGTCGTGGTGTCGGACAAAGGCAACAACCGTGCTCAACTGTGGGACATTGATGGAGCCTGGCTTTCAGGATGGAAACTGTAACCCTAAGAAGCTCCAACGAACAGGCTTTCACTATCCAAGTGTCTGGATTGGTCCAGGGTGTCGGTTTTCGTCCGAGGGTCTGGCAACTGGCTCGACGCCTGGATCTTCGAGGGCGTGTTTCCAACAATGGAAAAGGTGTTCAAATTCTGGTGGCCGGCGAGGAAGAGAACCTCAGGCAATTCATTCATGAACTGACTCACAATCCTCCACCACTCGCTAAAATTGCCGAAATCTTCACAAGGGGCATTTCCCTGTGTGAGGTCCCCGAAGACACGTTTGTCATTGCCGGTACCGACAAAAGTCCTGTGCAGACCGGCATTGTTCCGGATGCGGCCCCTTGTCCGGAGTGCGTGAAGGAAATATTCGATCCATTTGCACGGCGCTACCGCTATCCCTTTACCAACTGCACGCATTGCGGACCCCGCCTGACGATTCAGGAAGGGATTCCCTATGACCGGCCTTCCACCACACTGAAGGATTTTCCTCTGTGCGAGGCCTGCCTGAAGGAATATCAGGACCCCCAAAACCGCCGATTTCATGCCCAGCCGATCGCGTGCCATGCATGCGGACCGAAGGTGTGGATTGAACGTCTGGATGGAAAACCCGTGACGGTGCATTCCTATACGATGCTGGATGAGGCCGATGCGGTCTGCAGTCTTCTCCAGAAAGGGCACATTGTGGCCATTAAAGGATTAGGCGGTTTTCAACTTGCCTGCGATGCCACCCGGGAGGACGCGGTCAGCCGGCTTCGGGCCTTAAAACACAGGGAGGGAAAACCCCTGGCATTAATGGCGCGCGATCTGGAAGTGATTCGCCGGTATTGTGCGGTAGGGGAGAGGGAAGCCGAACTCCTACAAAGCCAGGCGGCCCCCATTGTCATCCTTAAGCGCCATCCGGAGAGGGCCCTTGCGCCAAGTGTCGCGCCCGGCATGTCGACCTATGGATGTATGTTAGCCAGCTCACCGCTGCACCATTTGATCCTCCACCGCATGGCTCAGCCGATTGTATTAACCAGCGGAAACCATGCCGGCGAACCCCAGTGGATCGACAATGACCAGGCCAAAGTACATTTGAACAACATTGCCGAGTTTGTGGTCCTGCATAATCGGGGGATTGCCCAACGTGTTGACGATTCGGTGGTCAAAGTCATGGATCAGGTCCCACGGGTGCTGCGACGCAGTCGAGGGTTTGCGCCCATACCCATAGGGTTTCCCCAGGGCTTTGAACACAGTCCTGCGATTCTTGCTATGGGCGGTGAGCTCAAAAATACCTTCTGCTTTCTCAAAGATGGACAAGCCCTGCTTTCCCATCACATTGGAGATTTGGAAGACTCGTTGACCTATGCCGATTATCAACGAGCCATCTCTCATTACCAACACCTCTTTGAGCACAAACCTGACTGCATCGCCGTTGATTTGCACCCGGAATACCTGTCGAGCAAGTTGGGACGGGCCCAAGCCAACTTCGGACATCTTCCGGTTTTTGATATCCAACATCACCATGCTCATCTCGCGGCCTGTCTGGTCGAAAATGGGATTTGCGTAACAACTGCACCGGTCCTTGGGGTAGTCTTGGATGGGTTGGGCTATGGGGAAGACGATACGATGTGGGGCGGCGAATTTTTGCTGGCGGATTATGCGGGCTTCACCCGGGTGGGCACCTTTAAGCCCGTGCCAATGCTCGGCGGAACTCAGGCCATTAAGGAACCGTGGCGAAACACCTATGCGCATGTGATGGCAGAAATGGGATGGGCGGAATTTGCGATGAACTACTCCGATCTGCCATTGTGTAATTTTCTCGAGAAAAAACCTCGCGTGATGTTGGATCGCATGCTGAACCACCGGATTAATAGCCCACTGGCGAGTTCCTGCGGTCGGTTGTTCGATGCCGCCGCCGCTGCGATGGGTATTTGCACAGAACACGTGTTCTATGAGGGGCAGGCGGCAATGGAGATGGAAGCGCTGGTGGATGAGGACACACTTCATCATGAGGACGAATCGTTGGCGTATCCATTTTCTATTTTGCGCCTGAAGCACTCTGGATTACCCTATGTCGAACCGTTGGGAATGTGGCAGGCCCTTTTGGGCGACCTTATCCTCCACACGCCCGTTCCGGTCATGGCCGCACGGTTTCATAAGGGACTTGCCAACGTGATTTGTCAGATGGTTACACAGGGCTCACAATCTCCTGACGGTCATGACCGGCATCAAACGGTAGTCCTTTCAGGTGGCGTGTTTCAAAATCAGGTGTTGTTTGAACTCGTGAAAGGCAAATTGACGGCAGAAGGGTTCAACGTCCTTTCCCACAAACAGGTTCCCATGAACGATGGTGGCATTGCCCTTGGACAGGCCGCGATTGCCGCCGCTCGTTCGTTGCAAGAGACCAATGAGGTTCGATCCACATGTGTTTAGGCATACCCGGCCAAATTGTAGAAATCAGCAATGTGGAGCATAAGCTCGCGATCGTGAACGTGGGTGGAGTTCGACGGGAAGTGAATATCGCTTGCATTGTCGATGAGGAGCATTCCCCTGTGTCATGTGTGGGGGATTGGGTGCTGATCCACGTCGGATTTGCCATGAGTCGTATTGACGAAAAGGAAGCTAAGCGGACGCTAGAGTTGCTGACTGAAATGGGAGAAGTGCAAATAAAAATCCAGGCGATGCGTCAGTCAAATACCTCCTAAAGGATAGCCGCGTGTCTAATCACAAAACATTAGCCTCCCTCTATCCCTTCCTGCAGCCGTCTTCGAAAGATTCGGCACGTGTACAAGCCGGATTGCTCGAATCGGTGAGAATGAAATCACAAGATAGCCGGCAGGTCATCCAAACCTTTTTCGACGCACAGGCCGAAAAAGTCTTGGCCGCTGCCATGGCCATAGCGGATATGTATCAACGAAACGGGCGCCTGTTTACCATGGGCAACGGCGGATCGAGCTGTGATGCGGCCCATATTGCCGTGGAATTTTTGCATCCAGTCACCACCGGGCGCCCTGCGCTCCCCGCCGTCAATCTTGCGGCGGATCAGGCCATGATGACCGCTGTGGGAAATGATGTGGGGTTTGATCACATTTTTGTGCGCCAGTTAATCGCTCAGGGAAAGTCCGGAGACGGATTGATCGGCGTGTCCACCAGCGGCAATTCCGAAAATATTATGCGGACTTTTGTGAAGGCCAAGGAGATGGGATTGACCACCATCGGCCTGACGGGGGGAGCGGGCGGAGCCATGGCCACATCTTCTGCCATTGATCATTGCCTGGTTGTGCCGACTGAGAGTATTCACCGGATTCAAGAGTGCCATGTTTTGATCTATCACATTCTTTGGGATCTCGTGCACACCCTGCTTGCTGATCATCGCGGCGCGTCAGCCACGAAAAAGGACACCCCATGAAATTTGTCGATGAATTTCGGGATCCCCAAAAAGCCCGGATCCTTCTCCAGGAAATTGAGGGGCTGGTGAGACGAATACCCGTCTGCCGCGACCGGCCCATTTGGATCATGGAGGTCTGCGGTGGGCATACACACACCATCTTTCGCTATGGTCTCCATAACATGCTCCCGAAGGAAGTGGAGTTTATCCATGGACCGGGCTGCCCGGTTTGCGTCCTGCCACGAGGCCGCGTGGATGACTGTATTGCCCTGGCTGAACGGGACGAGGTGATCATGACCACATTCGGGGATGCCATGCGAGTGACCGGCTCAAAGAAAAATCTTTTGCAAGCCAAAGCCGAGGGAGCCGATGTGCGCATGGTCTATTCTCCATTAGACGCCTTGAATCTCGCGCGAGTGAATCCTGCTCGAGAAGTCATATTTTTCGGGCTTGGTTTTGAGACCACCATGCCCAGTACGGCGTTGACCATACTCCAGGCAAAGCAAGAAGGGATCAACAATTTTTCGATCTTTTGTAACCACATCACGATCATTCCCACGATCAAGGCCCTTCTGGATTCTCCTGATCTTCAGCTTGACGGCTTTTTGGGCCCCGGCCATGTGAGCATGGTGATCGGAACGAAGCCCTACTCATTTATCGCTGAATTTTATCGAAAGCCCATCACCATCGCCGGGTTTGAACCACTGGACATTTTGCAGTCCGTGTGGATGGTTCTGAAACAATTGGCGGAGGGACGCTGTGAAGTCGAAAATCAATATACACGGATTGTTCCTCCTGATGGGAACACGCAAGCGTTAGAGGCTATTCAAGAGGTGTTTGAACTCCGGGAGTTTTTTGAGTGGCGGGGGTTGGGGTCCATCGATCACTCCGGGGTCCGGGTCCGTGAGGAATTTTCTGCGTTTGACGCTGAACGAAAATTTCCTCTTCCCAATCTGAAAATTGCCGATCCCACGTCCTGCCAATGCGGGGAAGTGTTGAAGGGGGTGATTAAGCCGAGCCAATGTAAGGTTTTTGGTATGGCCTGCACTCCCCAAAATCCCTTGGGAGCGTTGATGGTTTCGACGGAAGGCGCCTGTGCCGCCTACTACAACTACGGCTGGATTCCTGAAGAAGATCTGCATGCAACCAGAAGCTCCGTATAAGAAAATGAAAAATCTAAACGATCAGTTGAATATGATGAATCCTGAATCGCTTATTTCCTCTCAACAGGCTTTTGTCAGGGCCAAGCCCATGCAGAACCGAACCACTAACAATGAACGGATTACCCTGGCTCATGGGAGTGGCGGCAAAGCCATGCGAGATCTCATTCAGAATCTGTTGGTCCCAACCTTTAATAATCCCCTCCTCGATACCTTAGAAGATCAGGCCACCATCCCGTTGGGAGAATTACTCCAACATGGTGACCGGCTGGCGTTTACGACGGATAGCTATGTTGTGGATCCCTTATTTTTCCCGGGAGGCAACATTGGCGAATTGGCCGTGAACGGGACGGTTAATGACCTGGCGGTCAGCGGGGCACGCCCGCTATTTTTGTCTTGCGGACTGGTGATTGAGGAAGGTTTTCCCTTTGAAACCCTCGCCCTCATTGTCGAAGGTATGAAACAAGCGGCTGATCGAGCTGGTGTATCCATCGTCACGGGCGATACCAAAGTCGTCGAAAAAGGTTCCGCGGATAAGCTCTTCATTAACACGGCGGGTATCGGTGTGATTCGAGAAGGGGTGGCCATTGCGGCAACTAAGGCTCAGGCGGGGGATGCCATCATTACGAACGGTTTTATCGGTGACCACGGCGTGGCCATTCTTCTGGCTCGAAATGAATTGGCCCTGGAAGCCGATGTCCAAAGCGACACTCAGCCGGTCCACGATCTGGTGTCCCATATGCTGGATGTCTGTTCCCGGATCCATTGTTTGCGTGATGCCACGCGCGGCGGGTTGGCCACCGTCCTCAATGAATTCGCCTCGGCCTCAAATGTGTCGATTCAGATCAACGAACCCCATGTGCCTGTTCGAGAATCGGTTCGAGGGGCCTGTGAAATTCTCGGACTCGACCCTCTGTACCTGGCCAATGAGGGAAAAATTGTGGCGGTGGTCCCTTCTGAGAACGCTCACGAACTTGTTGAAGCCATGCGGGACCATCCCCTAGGCAAAGACAGCGCTATCATCGGGAAGGTCAACGCCTCACCGGCAGGAACCGTGATACTTGCCACCACCTTCGGAGGAACACGAATCGTGGATACGCTGGTGGGCGATCAATTGCCGCGAATCTGCTAGAGAAGAATAGTCATGAAATTTATGACGTCTGAAATACTGGAAATCCTTGAGGAGGGGCAACTCTACCGGTTGACCTATGCGGCGGGTTGGGCTCTGTCTCATGAGCGATAAGGGGATCGTTCGGACCGGGCAACCCCCTTCAGACTCTCTCGATCTCGAAAAACTAAAAGCCGTTCTCACCGGGCGGCTGCGGCATGAATCCTTAGCGGCTCTTTTTAACATCACCGCCAGTGGGAAATCCACTGCTCTGGACAGGTTCACATGCACGAATTAGGGATCACTCGAAATATTGTGGCCATTGTCACAGAAAAGGCCGGTGGAGAGCCGGTGAAGCGCGTGACGATCGGCATCGGTAAACTGAGTGCGGTCTTGCCGGAAGCGATCCGGTTTTGTTTCGACATTGTCAGTCAAGGAACCGTGGCGGAGGGTGCTGACTTGGAGATCCTTGAAATACCGGGAACAGCTGAATGCCGAACCTGTGGAACGCATTTTGAACTCGAGCAACTCTACGGCCAATGTCCGTGTGGTTCTGTCGACATCACGCGGCTCACGGGAGAGGAACTGCTTGTGAAACACATGGTGACAGCCTGATGTGTACGACATGCGGGTGCTCTGATTCAGCCAATCCGAGAGTGACGAACTTGCAATCCGGGCATACCGATAAAACCATCCCTTCAAATGCCGATCACTCTCATTCCCATAATGCCCATGATCATGGGCACCACCATCACGAGCATGAGCTTGGTTCTCAACATGATCGGCGACACGAACACGAAACCACTGTTCACCTGGAACAAACCATTTTAGCGAAAAATGATCGCCTGGCTGAACGAAATCGTGGATGGTTTCTCGGCAGAAACATTGTGGCCCTCAACCTCGTGAGTTCGCCGGGCTCAGGTAAAACGACGCTTCTCGAACGCACGATTCATGATTTGAAAAATGCCATATCCATTTCGGTGATCGAGGGGGATCAGGAAACCCTATTTGATGCCCAGCGCATACGAAAAGCGGGGTGCCCGGTCGTACAAATTAATACCGGAGCCGGGTGCCATTTAGAAGCCGACATGTTGGCACGAGGCCTGGAAACGCTCCGGCCTCCATCCAATTCACTAGTGTTGATTGAAAATGTCGGCAATCTGGTCTGTCCTGCGTTATTTGATTTAGGGGAACAGGCGAAAGTCGTGGTTCTTTCCGTCACGGAAGGGGAAGACAAGCCGTTAAAGTATCCGCACATGTTTCAACATGCCAGCGTCATGATCCTGAATAAAATCGATCTTCTGCCTCATCTCACGTTTGATGTTACAAAGTGTCTGGAATTTGCTCATAAGGTGAATCCCAATCTTCAGGTGTTTCAGATTTCAGCCACGACTGGCGAGGGACTTCAACACTGGTATGACTGGGTCACTGCACAGATCAACGCTTCAAACAGGCAGGGTGTTCGCTAATGGTCAGTTTATTGGTGCTCGGGTTTCTGGTGGGAATGAGACATGTAATCCAAGCCGACCCTCGGCGGCGGGCGCCACACTTGGGACCAAAAACCATTCGGTGGCCAACACGCTCAAGCAGGGATTGATCTGGGGGCTGGGACATACGATCACGCTTCTGTTGTTTGGCTCAATGGTATTCCTTCTTGAAGCCGCGGTTCCAGAACAACCGGCCAACTTGCAGGAATTAGGCGTGGGCGTCATGCTGATTACACGATAGGGTTGAGCCTCTTGAGTTAACCTTTCGGTCCTTCCCAAAAATCAAACATTATTCTCTCCTAAACGTAAATTCAATTTTTTGAGCTTCAGCGGGCTCAGGTACAAGGATTTAATCTAAGAATACGCAATCTGCAATCAGGATTTACTCCTCGAGTGTTGAGATGTCTCCAGGGTCCTGGCCGAGTTCCTTGGCCTTTAAGACCCGGCGCATGATTTTGCCGGAACGGGTTTTTGGTAGTGATGGGACAATTTCAATTTCCCGTGGGACGGCGATCTTGCCTAATTCCCCTAAGACATGATCCTGCAAACTTTTGATGAGATCGGGCGTTTCCTGTTGCCCTTGCTTGAGGATGACAAAGGCCTTGATCTGTTCCCCGGCGGTTGGATGCGGTTTGCCGATAACGGCCGCTTCCACCACCGCTTCATGGCTGACTAAGGCGCTTTCGACTTCAGCGGTACCGATCCGGTTCCCGGCGACTTTCACGACATCATCCGCCCGGCCCATAAACCACAAGTAGCCGTCTTCATCTTTATGACACACGTCGCCGGCGGTATAGACCCCGGGAATGGTATTCCAATACAGGAGATAGCGATCCGGCTCGTTATAGATGGTGCGCATCATCGATGGCCAGGGTTTTTTAATGACGGCAAAACCGCCGCCATGCTCCACCGTGTGGCCTTCGCGGTCCATGACATCCGCTTCGATGCCTAAAAACCCACGGGTGGCAGAACCCGGTTTGAGCGGGACGCAGGGGAGGGGTGTGACCATGATCATGCCCGTTTCCGTCTGCCACCAGGTATCCATGATGGGTTTGGTGCCACCGGTCACCCGATGGAACCATTCCCACGCTTCCGGATTGATCGGTTCACCCACCGATCCTAAAACCTTGAGGGAGGAGAGGTCGTATTTTTTCGGCCAGTCCTCTCCAAATTTCATGAGCAGCCGAATGGCCGTCGGGGTGGTGTAGAAAATCGAGACGCCATAACGTTCAATGAGATCCCACCAGCGCCCCGGATTGGGATAGTCGGGTTTGCCTTCCGCCGTTAAAATCGTGGCTCCGTTTAAGAGTGGTCCATAGACAATATAGCTGTGGCCGGTGACCCATCCCGGATCCGCCACACAAAAATAGACATCTTCATCTTTCAGGTCGAAAACATATTTGGTCGTGATGTAGGTCCCCACCATATAGCCGCCGTGAACATGGACCACCCCTTTGGGTTTTCCCGTGGTTCCTGAGGTATAGAGGATGTAGAGCGGAGTTTCGGAATCGAGCTGTTCGGCTTCACACTGTGGAGATTGGTCTTTGAGCCAGGCTTCCCAATCCAATTCCTTCGGGGCTTGAAGCGGCGAGGATGATTGTTCCCGCTGGACTACGATGACTTTTTCCACGGTCGGACATTTGGCAACGGCTTCATCGACGACCGGTTTGAGGGGAATTTTCCGACTGCGGTCATACCCCACATCCGCCGTGATGACCACCCGCGCTTCGCATGCCTCTATGCGTGCCGCTAATGCTGTGGCACTAAAACCCGAATACACCACCGTATGGATCACTCCGATGCGGGCACAGGCCAACATGGCCACAATTTGCTCGGGGATTTTCGGGAGATAAATGGTCACCCGGTCGCCCTTGTTGAGGCCCAGGCTTTTGAGGGCATTGGCGCACTTGTTGACCTGCCGGTATAACTCGCCATAAGTCAGGATTCGTTCCTGGCCTTGTTCTCCAACCCAAATAACGGCCACTTTGTTTTTTCGCCAGGTTTGGACATGGCGATCGAGGCAGTTATAGGCAATATTGCAGGTCCCTCCCACGAACCATTTGGCCCAGGGATAATTCCATTCCAGAACTGTATTCCAGGGAGAAAACCAGTGGAGTTCCCTGGCAATGCCGTCCCAGAATTTTTCAGGGTTCGCAATGGACTGCTTGTAGGCGCTTTCATAATCTTGAATATGGGCGGCAGCGGTGACGTCGGGTGGGGGAGGAATGACCCGGGTTGATCGTTGCAGTGTTTCAATATTTTCACTCATCAGGTTTGTTCCTCCTTAGTTACTCTTTTATACACCATCAGAAACATGTTTTCTCAGCGGGAAGGCTGATAAGCCCATTATGCTGCCCTTGGCTCGTTGCTTCAAGAGGGCAGGGGGTAAAGACCATAAAAAAGAGGTGAGTATTGAGGAGGGTTTGGAGGCGATGAATAGGAGACCCGCCGCTGAACGCAAGCTGTTGAGAGGTTTATTGACAATGGCATTGAGATGGATGAGAGGTGTTCAGAGGGGCTGCGTTTTTTAATTAAGCGCGTGGCGGGGGTTGGCAAGTTGGGCTTGGAGGTGTCCATATTTCGCAGCGTAATCCTGTTGACTACGGCGAATGACCTCATGGGCTTCTTCGCGGCCATACACATGTGTGATTTCACAATTCTTTTTTTGAGAGCCGGGAGCATCTTTGTAAGTCAGGAAGTAATGCATGAGACGTTCCACAAAGTGAACCGGACAGGCTTTGATATCTGTCCATTGTTCATGGAGCGCATCACCCTTAAGGACGGCCACAATTTTATCATCGGCCTCATCCCCATCGATCATACGCAAGCCACCAATCGGAATAGCCTGAAGCAAAACATCTCCATGGATAATGCTTTTCTCAGTCAGAACGCAAATGTCTAATGGATCCAGGTCACCGACGAGGCCGGGCCGATTGGTACATTTGGCGCTGAATGCTGCGACGGACTGCCCGCAGTAGGTTTGAGGAATTAATCCGTATAGCGTGGGGCACACATTGGAGTAGCGCTGGGGGCGGTCCACGCGTAAATGGCCGGACTTTTTATCCAATTCATATTTAACCGTGTCGGTGGGCACAATTTCGACATAGACCGTGACGGTGAGGGGTGCCTCTTCTCCGATTTCGACACCGTGCCACGGATGAGATTTACAGGGAAACCCAAAATTTTGCCAAAGGGAGAAAAATTCTTGTTCGTTCATGAAGTTTTTCCAGGTGTGGGATGAGTGAGCCCGGTACAGGCGCAATGACCTGCACTAGGTTTCGGTCTGAACCTTCCTCATCTTAACCGGCTTCGCTTGCGGAGGATGCGTAGTTAACTATTGAACAGAACGAAGAAAAACGAAGCAGATGTGTAGCCAACCGAAAGTAAAGTTACCGTTTTGTCTGAGGTTGATGGGCCGGGTGAAGCCAATCAAGGAAGGTTTTGACGGGATTAAAGTTGGCGCGAGGAATTTCCACGAAAATGGTAATCCAATGTGCCATTCCTCCATTCCACAAGCCTGGCCATTCCAAGGCTTTGAGGGGACGACCCTGGTAGGATTTCATGCCGATGAACCCGGTTCCGGGATCGACGTACTCCAGGAGGTTAAAGGGATTTCCCTGAAAATCACGGACTCCGCAGACCAAATCAACCGGATTGAAATGAGTTCCGGAGGCAAAGAGTTTTTGTTGGGCTTCAGAATCGGGATTGACTTGTGATTGCTCGACGATTTGCCTGGACGGGGCGTCCTCGGGATGCGCAACCCAAAATGGCCCTCCACCCGGATCGCCGGTATTGGGGACCACACCACAGACCCGGATGGGCCGATTCAAATACTGCTTTAACAATGTGGCTTGATCGGGAAGCGCCAATTCTCGATACGATTGGGGAAGTGGAAGAAGGAGTTCATGCAGGATACAGGATTCCGCCTGATGGACACTTTTCGCATCTGCGGGGAGCGAGCTGAGTTGTGCTATATGGTGAAACACATGTTGTTGTAGCTCAACCAGGTAGCCTCCCAATGCCTTTCTCCATGCGACGATCGAATCTTTCAAATAGTCGGGGACGACGTTGTCAATATTGGAAATAAAAATAATGTCTCCCTGGTAGTCATTTAAATTTTCCAATAGCGCCCCATGCCCTCCCGGTCGAAAAACCAGCGTGCCATCTTCGCCACGAAATGGCTGGTTGCTCGAGTTCAGTGCGACGGTGTCGGTCGACGGTTTTTGGAAGGAGACTGTGCAATCGAGTTTCCACCCCTGTTTTTCGAAAGTCTGTTGGATGGTATGCAAATGGGTTTGAATGGCCTGTTCATATTGCGGAGAAACGGTCAAATGAATCTTTATTGAATTGAGTTGATTCGGATGATATCTGATAGCTTCGTGAATATGTTCTTCGAGTGCAGTTCGAGGACCTTCCGGATAGCGATGGAAGGAGAGGAGGGCCTTGGGCAATTCGGCATAGCCAAGGCCTGGCGTCTTCAGGACTGCTTGAAGAATCGTATTGAGATCATGTGTATGCTGGTCCGTTGGAGGGGGTTGTCCCTGCCCATGGAGATATCGTTCTAAATCGGGAATAAACGGGAAATCCTGTAAGCGCGTCCAGGCTTGATCGACAGCGTGGGGCAGAGATGGGGCCTGATTGGAAGAGGATTCGGGTGAGGCCTCCTGGGACAAAAATTTAAGGAGGTCATTGAACATACGAGTGGCGGCTCCGGATGCAGGTATAAATTTACTGACCCGGTCCGCCTGCCGGGCCCCTTCAAATTGTTGTTGATACCGGGGGAAGTGTTCTGGCTGGAGTTGGATAATCCCATCGTTCAACCGGCATGGACGAATGATGGTGATCGGAGGGACTCCATGACGCAGTCGCTGAAGTTGTGATTCCACCTGGAATGTGGAAATCCCGCGGCGTATTAACTCAAGATGATCCTCAGGCGTCAGCATAGCGTTTGTATAATTCAGTTTAACCCAGATTGATCAGAGATCACATCAGATAGAAGTTGTATTTCATGATGAAAAATGTCAAAGTTTTCATGTCCTGCATTCGACAAAAATGTAATTGTAAACTGCCATGACGTCTCTGTCATGTGCATGCACTCAGGCAAGGAGGACTATCATGATACAAAGCGTGAAATCGTTTCAAGGTCTCGCGGCATTAGGGATCTTCCTTTTGGGAATTTCTTCCGGTTGTACCATCAAAGCCACACTTGATACGACTTCGGATGGCGTAACCAATTTTCTGTCTTCAACGTCGGGCAAATCCTGGTGGACAGAGGATGGGCTTGTCAAACATGGCGAACATGCCAGAGTCTTTGTGGTGACGAACCATGACATCCTCCTTCAAGAAATCGCCCAAGGGCATGGGGAATATGTCCAGGCCTTCGGGACGATTTTAGGTGTCTCATCTGATCACCAGGCTCACTTTCAGGAAGTGATTCAGAACGAGTATCCCGTCCTGGTCGAGATACCCATTTTTCTTGGAGATGATCAGTTAAACAGGTTTATCGGTCATGCCCAGCAAGCCGGGATGTATGCAGCGTCCTCAAATCTATAAACCCTGTTGTGTTTAACAGCACGGCCACGAGGGTGTTTCCCTTGTGTGACATTCATCATTAGCCAAACAGCACTTAGGCGATTAAAAGGATGGAAGCCATGGTCAAGGCTCTGCTCCTCCTTTTAAAAAGCCCAGGCCAATCTTTACCGCACGTCTGGTGATTTCGGCCCATTTGGCTTCCGGATATTCAGCCAGGGCTTTGGCCGCTTTTCCATCCTGAATGTCCAGGTCTTTTACACGGATAATGCCATCCTCAATTGTTACATCAGCCACAATACATCCTCCTTGGTTTTCTGCATGTCTCGAATGATGATGAATACAATTCGATGTGAGACAGGGTGAGATGGTAAAAAGTCCAAATTTCTTGACAGGTTGTAGGTCCAATGCTAGCATTTTCTTAGCCCGTCTGACAGGAAACTCTGATAAAAATTTTCTAAAAAAGGTTAAGGTACCCTAATGAATGTACAAGGCCATGATCTGCGTCGGAATGTTCTCCGCATCGGAGGGTGTGTTCTTTTCGCTTTCATGCTTGTGGCATGTGGAGGGCCTCCCAAGTGGGTTCAGGAAGGATCGGGTGTGATGAATGCCGATGATTCCAAGTCCATTTATGGTGTCGGGGCTGTCGTGGGTGTGAAAAATGAACCTCTCGCTTGGGAAACTGCTGAAAATCGTGCACGCGCCGAGTTGGCAAAAACGTTTCGCACCTATACGGCCTATCTGATGCAGGACTATGCCGCTTCAACCTCTGCGGGAAATTTCACCAAATCAACGGAAGAGCAAAACGTAGAACGGGCGGTCAAGACCTTTTCGGCTGTTACCCTTAATGGAGTTCGTCCCATTGACCGTTACAAGGACGACGAGACCTCCACATACTATGTATTGACCAAGCTGTCTTTTGCAGAAATGAAGGAAGCGCTGCAACAAGCGCAGGAACTGGACGAAGAGGTTCGGGACTTTGTCCGCAAAAACGCTGAAAAAGCCTTTAAAAAACTGGAGGAGGAAGAAGCCAAGCGCCCGGGAGGGCTTTGACTCAGGCTTATTGGCGGCCTTTAGCCTTCTTGATTCATCATCACAAAGGAATCACCTTGTTCCCCATTACTCGATTCATCAAATCCTGCGCGGTTGTGGTCCCCTGCCTCTGCCTTTTCGTATTGGGCGGATGCGGAAAGGAAAAAAAGGTAACCAGAGTAGACCCCGGGGTCGTGACCGATTTTAGTGGCCGGTGGAATGACACGGACTCAAAGTTAGTGGCCGAAGCCATGATGAAGGAAATGGTGAGCCGGCCCTGGTTGGAAAACTTTTCGAATCAACACAATCGAGTCCCGACGGTGATTGTCGGGACCATCCTCAATAAAAGTCATGAACATATCGATGTGGGCACCTTCGTGACCGACTTGGAACGGGAAATGACGAATTCTCAAAGAGTGCTCTTTGTGGCAAGTCAACGGGATCGCGATGAAATTCGTCAGGAACGACAAGAGCAAGCGGTTCATGCCAGGGAAGATACCCAGAAACGCCCGGGGCAGGAACTGGGAGCGGATTTTATGATGAAGGGCACGATTAGTACGATCGTGGATGAATCCGATGGGGTCAAAGGGATTTATTATCAGGTTGATCTAGATCTCATCAATGTTGAGACGAATGTGAAATCCTGGTACGGGCAGAAAAAAATCAAAAAAGTCGTCGAGCGTAAACGTCTCCTCTTTTAACGCAGGGTCATCCAATCCCTTCCGTAACGCGCGGTCGGTTGTTCGGTCCTTCTCTCCCCCTGGCTTTAATCGTCAGGGGCCTTGTGTTCCACTTGCCCACCCTGGCCCTAGTGCCTTCTTCTCCATGAGAGTTGAACCGAGAATCCTCCTGCTTGCCTTCGGAGCCATCTGGTTTGTCGGCTGTAGCGGCTCTATGTCCCACTACGCCAAGGTAGAACGTAGTCTATCGGCAGGGAACGCAGCCCAGGCTGTGACAATTATTCAATCGGCAAAGCCCGACTATGGAGATAAGAATCGCTTGCTCTATTTACTGGATGAGGGCATGGTGCTGCATTTGGCCGAACAATACGCTGAAAGCAATAAGGTTCTGGAGAAAGCGTATACTCTTGTCGAAGACATGTATACCCGGTACCTTCGAGACGAGGCATCAGCTCTACTCGTGAATGAGGCTCAACGACCCTTTGAAGGCGCTCCTTATGAACATGTCATGATTAACGTGGTGAAAGCGCTGAATTATGCAGCCCTCCAGCAATGGAATGAGGCGTTGGTGGAGGGACGGAGAATTGATCATCGTCTCAATGTGCTGCATGACCAACAAGAGGGAAATGAGACCTACCAAGAAGATCCGTTTGCCCGGTATTTGGTGGGGCTGCTCTATGACATTGCCGGTGATCTTAATAATGCCTATGTCGGATATCGAAAGGCCGAACAAGTCTATGAGGACAGTCGGGAGTGGTCCCGTGTTGTTTTTCCGGATATCCTGAAAGCTGATCTGATTCGAACGGCAGAACGATTGGGGTTGTCTGATGAAGTCCAACAGTATCGTGAAAAATATCCGGAAGTCAGTCTTGCTTCAGTCTCTGATGGCTTATCCCCTCAGGCCCAACTTATAGTGATCAGTTACCACGGCCAAGGACCCAAGAAAGAAGATGTCATTATTGATGTTCCCGTGAGTTTAGACGCCTTGTACCTGGTGGCCCTTACCAAGCCCTGGTTTGGCCGGAGTACTCGGGACACGCGAGGCGGGGAGTCTCTGCTGTATGGCATTCACGGACAAATCGCGCGAATTGCCTTGCCCCGGCTTACGGTGAAAAAAACCTCGTTAGCCCATGATGTAATTGAAGGCACAAATCAGACTGCCAGTTTTAAAACACAATCGGAGCGGGTGTATGATATTGCCGCCGTAGCCGAAAAAAACCTCGCCGATGACTATGATGGACTCGTCCTCCGGGCAGTGGCTCGATCCGCCATGAAAATGGCCGCGGCTGAAGGCATCACCATTGGGGCGAGAGCGGCCGCGGGACGGAACAATCAGGATTGGGTCGGCTTGTTAGTGGGCGCAATTGCCAGAATTTTTGCCCTAGCCACAGAAGAAGCTGATCTTCGGTCGTGGCGAACTCTTCCAGGTGAGCTTCAGTTGACGCGACTCTGGGTTGAACCGGGTGACTATTCCGTGGCAATCCAGTCCATGGATTACCAGGGACGGAAGGCTGGAGAGTCTCACCATCATCGTCTGCAACTTCTCAAAGGCGAAACAACGCTTGTCATTCACCAGAGTTTCCAATAAGCCATCATGAATATGCTGAGAATAGTGGTATGGAGTGGAGTATGCATTCTAGCCGGGGGCTGTTCCTGGTTCGGCAGGGAGACTCCCCCTGAATGGATCATGTCGCCTCACCAAGCATACCCCGTGGAACGCTATCTCACCGGTATTGGAGAAGCCGAATCCCGGGCACAAGCTGAAAAAAGGGCATATGCCGCGGTTGCCAGAGTATTTTCTGCGCAGGTGAACACCCAATCGATGGATCATGAAACGTACTCCATTCAAGAGTCCGGGGTGGGGAGTCAAACCCGACGGGAGTTACAACTCGATCAACGGACACAGGTGACGACCAGCAAAGCCCTGGAAAATGTCCAGATATTGGACCTCTGGTATCAGCCGTCTACCAGACATTTTTGGGCTTTGGCGGGCCTCGACCGGCAACAAGCTGAGAAGGCCATTCTGGAACGATTACAGGAATGGGATACCAAGATCGAGAATATGATTCATCAAGGCCGAACACATCCTCAGAAAATTCAACGCATCCGGGGTTACAAAGAAGCCATGATTTTATTAGCCGATCGGGATACCCTCAATACCGATCTCCGGGTGATCCGCACCAGTGGAGACAGTCTACAATCATCCTATCGTATCCCAGAGATCCAACGTGAATTTATGGATTTTGTCGCCCAAAATTTGGTTATTTCGGTGGCGATTGAGGGAGAATACCATGAGGACATTGAACGGGCGATTTTGGAGGGGCTCAAGCAAGAAGGCTTATTAGGCCATCCCGCCGATTCAAAGTCCTCGGAGGTTGCGGACCTGGCTATTGTTGGGCAGGGACAATTTTGGGTCGTGAATTTACCGGATCCCCTGTTCAAATATGTGCGATGGTGTGGGGATATCGATATCTATGAAAATCCTTCTCATCGACTTATCGGGGTGATTTCGGAGACGGGGCGGGAAGGGCATGTGACCGAAAGGGAAGCACGGATTCGTGCCAGCAAAGTCATGCAGGAGGTCATCTCCAAAGAAATCGCCCGTCTGCTCACTCGATCCGTGTTTAGTACCGAACCGGACCCGTCACAGAGTCAGAGAGTTCCCAACGCCTGTTCTCGCTAACATACGGTCTTCTTGGTCTCTTAATAGACGTCTCTTGATAGATTGGGTCAGTCAGACAAATTGGGAAAAGGCTAACACGACAAGTCCTGCTTCAGGCCGTGGAGAAGTCTTTCCCATTCTTGGGTCTTGCCGATTTGCCGGTGCCGGCGGTCCCCCAACGATTCATTCGTGAAATCGGGCAAGGCCCTGAGTTCCTTTTGTGATTGTTGCACCTTTTCATCAGCCTGTGCGAGATATTGGCATACACCCCGGGAGGCCGGAGGCTGCCCTCCCGCTCGTTCAAAGAGTGCGAAGGCACGGTAGCCCTGTTCTTGGCCTCTAAATAGGATTTCTGCTGCGTGATACAGAGAGCGGGTCTGTTGGGACTCTTCCTTTTGAGCGAGAATTTTTGCCATGAGAGCGGCCTTCCCAATGGAGAGTGCAGCGCCCTCAGCGTCTCCATTCGCAATGGCCTCTTCGGCATGTTGTTCCAAGCGGTCCATTTCCCCGAGCTCTCCGACCATTTGTGTGGAGCCTCTTTCCGCAGAGGCAACCATGAGGACCATAAAGACAAGACCAATGCAGGGAAGCCGGGTGGAGACCAATCTCATGCCCTCAAGAGATAGGCATCAGGAGGAATCTCGCGGATGGGACATTGGCTGGAATTCAAAATATCCCCGTCTACTGAACCTGCCAGTCCATATCGATTTGTTTATAGGTCCAGCTTGTGGCCTCCCGCAGTTCGGCCATCTCATTCGAATTGTCAAAAATCACCCAGATTTTGCTTTGTAGCTCATTAATGGGGCCGATAGACTTTTCATTTCGCAGTTTGCCTAAACTCCACACGACCTCTGTCATAACCGGGAAATCGATGTCTGAAGATGATTTAATGTGGGGCAGATTTTTAACCACATAATCAAGCATTGGCGGGGTGACTGAAGGGTCTCCGGTATGGGCGCCAATTTCCCCTAATCCTTTGGCTGCGGCCGCTCGTATCTTTGAGTCCTTCTGGGTTTGAAAAATATCCGTTAAGAGGGGAATGCCTTCGCTCCCAGTGCTGGAAAGCGCCACGATGGCCTCTTCTGCCAGTTCAGGATCTTGAATGAGTTCTTTAAGGAGAGGCAACGTATCATGTGATTCCACTTGAGGCAGTAATGATAAAATTCTTAGCTTGCGTTTATTGGGGGTCTGGGGGTTATTGAGTAGCTTAAACAGGCGGGCATCATGCCCCCATTCCGCCGCGAGCATAACGGGAAAATCAAACTCTTGAACCCGTTCGGCTAATTGTTGAATTGCATAAAGACCGGATTGTGGAGCGTGAGCGACCTTCGCGGCTTCCCCAGGATCTTCAAAACTGGTTCGCGCTTCTCTGTACCACCCCAAGTCTCGTCCATCCAATTGATAGGAAAAGAGGCAGGCCGGGCCTTTCCAGAGGCGGGATGGAGCGCCGGAATGGTCGGCATCACCACCGCCGCGAGTTGTTCCCGACCATTTTTTTATTTCTTCGCATTTGACGTTCACCCTTACATCGAATGCAGCATCGCGATCGGTTACCACGGTATAACCCAATTCTTCTAAACGTTGCTTCACTACATTTTCGATGACTGTTCCATCGACTTTTCCCCGCTCTGTCAACGCCAGGACGTGAACCATAATCGTTTGAATGCCGTCGAGTTGCGCCTTTTGTTCTTGATCAAGATAGGTCCGTCTGGCCAAACTTTCTGAACCGAAAAGTCCAACGAGCAAAACTATAGAGATGAATCCACATGCCGCCCATGTCCTCATACCTGATCTCCCACCGTACAATGTTGTGAGGAATTAACTGAGATGGCCATCCAAGTCTATTTGTTTATAGGTCCAGCTCGCGGCCTCCCGTAAATCGGCCATTTCTTTCGAATTGTCAAAAATCACCCAAATCTTCTGCTGGAGTTCTCTCATGGGTTTCAGTGAACCCTCCCATCGTTGCTTGCCTATTGCCCAGACCACTTCGGTAAGCACCGGAAAATCAATATCTTCCGAAGTTTTTAATTGCGGTAATAGCGCGGACACATACTTCACCAATGGGGGAATTGGTCGGGGGTCTCCCGTCTTGGCTGCGATATCTCCCAAGGCTTTTGCCGCTTCGGCTCGTATGCTGGACTGCCGACTGGTTTGGAATAAATCGATGAGCAAAGGGATGGAATGCCCTCCAGCGCCGGAAAGCGCATTGATGGTTTCTTGCTGCAAGTCTGTGGATTCCAGAAGTTTGGTCAATTGCGGCAATGCTTCCTCGGCATGCACATCGCTGAGGACGGAAAGGATTTTTACTTTTCGCAGTTTAGGCGTATTGGGATTATCCAGCAGCTTGAGCAGGCGATCGATTTGCCCCCATTCGGCCGAGAGCAGGACGGGGAAGTCATATTCCGAAAGCCGTTGGTTGAGCTGGTCCATTGCATAGGCGCCGGCATCGTCAACCTGGGCCTGTTGGGCGGCCTGCCTGGCATCGGCAAAGGTCGTGCGCACTTCTTTTTTCCATTGTAAATCAGTCTGTTTGAGGAAATACGTCAAGAGACAGGCCGGGCCTTTCCAGAGGCGGTCTGGGGCATCAGCCAGGTCCACATCCCCGCCGGAGGGAGAAGTGCCAGTCACAGTCTTCTGTTCTTCACATTTAACTTTCACTTCCACATCGTGCGGTTGAGAGCGGTCCGTGGTGACCGTATACCCGATGTCTTCCAAGCGCGCCTTGACGGTGGCGGCCAGGGGACTGGGGTCATACGACCCTTTTTCTGTTAAGGCAAGGACCTCCACCAATACGGTCTGGGCATTTTCCAGTTGCGTTTTTTGCTCTGGTGTGAGGTGAATTCGGCGAGCTTCGGATGAAGTACCTCCGATACAGAAAGTTGCCAAAATGAGGAAAATTGGCCAGCGTTTCATGAGTAACCTCCTTGTATGATCGCAAAGTCCCAACCCTCATGACTCTCATGGGTAGGTGACTTGGTTAACAGGAAGTCGAACTGAATTTCTTAAATTGTACTGTATACAGGCTGCAACATGGCAGCATCTTGCAATTCTATTGCCTTGAAGGTCCAATTAGTGGCCTCTCGCAGCTCAGCCATTTCCTTTGAATTGTCATGAATCAACCACACTTTATCCTGGAGTTCTGCAATTGGTTTCAAGGAGTGGGCCCATCGTAATTTTCCAATTGCCCAGACCACTTCCGTGAGGAGAGGAAAATCAATATCTTCAGAGGTTTTCAATTGGGGTAATACTTCGGCAACATATTCTACCAATGGGGGAATCGTGCGAGGATCTCCCGTTCTGGCGGCAATATCCCCCAGAGCTTTTGCCGCTTCGGCCCGTATGTTTGATTGAGGACTGGTTTGGAATAAATCAATAAGGACCGGTATGGAATCGGCTCCTGCGCCTGAAAGCGCATTGATGGTTTCTTGTTGCAAGTCCGTGGACTCCAGAAGTTTGGTCAATTGCGGCAATGCTTCCTCGGCATGCACATTGCTGAGGACGGAAAGAATTTTTACTTTTCGCAGTTTAGGCGTATTGGGATTATCCAACAGCTTGAGCAGTCGATCGATTTGCCCCCATTCGGCCGAGAGCAGGATGGGGAACTCATACTCCGCGAGTCGTTGGTTGAGCTGGTCCATCGCATAGGCGCCGGGATCGTCAACCTGAGCCTGTTGGGCGGCCTGTCTGGCATCGGCAAAGGTCGTGCGCACTTCTTTTTTCCATTGAAAATTGTTCTGTTGAAGGAAATACGTTAACAGACAGGCCGGGCCCTTCCAGAGACGGTTGGGTGCATCAGCCAGGTCCACATCCCCGCCGGAGGGAGAGGTGCGGGTCGACGTTTTAGCTTCTTCACATTTAACTTTCACTGCCACATCGTGCGGCTGAGAGCGGTCCGTCGTGACCGTGTACCCGATGTCTTCCAAGCGCGCCTTGACGGTGGCAACCAGTTGACTGGGGTCATACGTCCCTTTTTCCGTTAGGGCAAGGACCTCTACCAATACGGTCTGGGCCTTTTCCAATTGGGTTTTTTGCTCTGGCGTGAGAGGAATTTGGCGAGCTTCGGATGCAATGCCCCCCAAACCCAATATTACGAAAATGAAGAAAACTGGCCAGGCTTTCATCCCTTCCTCCTTGCTTCTAGTTTTTAATCATTGTGGATTGCACCGTAGGCGAAATGGAGCCTGAACAAACGTTTCTCAACGAATGTACAAGGTTGTCTAATATACTCTTCACATTAAGGGAGGGGCAACTCAATGCCGTCCGGAAAACTTCCACCCGTTAGGATTGGCAAACAACTGAGGGCCCTCCTTTATGCAAGGGGTCATCAAAAGGCTTGTTGTTCAATGGAATATTTTTATAGAAGCAGTTCCTGAAGGTATTGTTGTGGGAAATCGTGTGTGAGGGATCTTGTTGATACTCCCTGAAGCCAAGTTGAACCCCTTTCAGTCTCAGGCTATACTGGGTGAATGGGTCAGTCACCGAAGTTTGTATTTTTAGGGGCAGGCAACATGGCTGATGCATTGGTGACGGGAATTTTGAAGGCCCATCTTGCGCCTCCCGCCAATATTTCTGTTACCGATATTTCCTCAATCCGGTTAGAGCATTTTCAGAAGACATTTCAAGTTCATGTGGGATCTGATAACGCTGATGAAGTGAAATCGGCTGATATCATTGTTCTCTGCGTGAAACCTCAGGTTATGGATACTGTGCTGGCAGAAATCAAAGGGCAGATTTCGAAGGAGCACTTACTGATTTCCGTCGCAGCGGGGTACCCCTTGGCACGCATTCAACACCATCTCGGGGAAAACATTTCCCTTGTTCGTGCCATGCCTAATACCCCTGCGGTCATCCAGGAAGGTGTCACCGCATTGGTCGGAAGTTCAGGGATCTCCCATGACCACCTTCAACTGGCTCAATCAATCTTTGAATCGGTTGGCAAGGTCGTCATGGTGGAGGAATCTTTAATGGATGCCGTGACGGGCTTGAGCGGAAGTGGTCCTGCGTATGTCTATCTGGTGATTGAAGCACTCACAGACGGTGGGGTGCTGCTCGGTCTTCCACGAACCGTAGCCAGTGTCCTTGCGGCTCAAACGGTATTAGGGGCGGCCCGGATGGTGCTAGAAAGTGGGGAACATCCTGCTGTCCTTAAAGATCGGGTGACGTCTCCCGGAGGAACAACAATTGCTGGTCTCCAAGAATTAGAAACAGGAAAGTTACGAGCGACCTTCATGAAAGCCGTCAAAGCTGCCACGGCTCGGTCTCATGAGCTTGGACAATAATCACGAGGGCATCGCTGACTTTTAATGCAAACCTTGCATAAGGTTTTATTGAAAGGAGTACACGGTGCAGTATTGGGTCAAGGTCACCTTTGTTGATAATAAAGAATTAGAATTTAAGGACGCTATTCGCCATACCATCAGCGATGATATGGAAATGCTTGAAATTGATACTCCTAAGGAAGTCACCATCATTCCCTTGAAGCAAATTAAGTATTTTTCTTGTGACGCCGGCGTCTTTAACAAGTCGTAAGGTAGAGGCGGTACGATGTGATGAGAAGTCTCTCAATATTCTAATTGAATTATCCGAAAAGGTTGGTAAAGTGAAGTTATGTTTCTATTCGTTATATGATCGAATTTCTCATTTACATGATAATGTCGAAAATATTTATCATATTGGTTCGAAACCAGTCAGTCGGAATGTTTTATTTTTTATATTAGGTATTAGGGATATCGGGGAAACTCTTCTTGCCTAATTCCTCTCTTTATGCCACCATGACCATATTCTGTCATCCAACGTGGGTTTTCTTCCATAAATACACCCAGTAAAAATGTTTGGTGTAACGATTCCTTGTAGATGCGGAAGGAATGAGGGTGGTCATGAAAACAATTAGACAGGTCGGTAGACAAATCGGTCTGATCCTGGCGTTATTGGGAATACTGTTAGTTCTTTGGGAGCTTCCCCATCATGATCGAAATTACCTTTCCCATCAGGAGCGGACTGCGCAATTAGGAACAAATCTGCCCCCGTATGAGGTCAAGACCTTTCTGCGACATATTGAGACCAGGCTGCCTTCCTACCGCGAAGAATTTCAGGAAGCCGAAAAAAAATCAGGTATTTCATGGATGTTGTTGGCGGCCATGGCCTATCAAGAGTCTCAATGGAATCACAAGGCCGTCAGTCCAACAGGGGTTCGAGGAATTATGATGCTCACACGTTCCACAGCCTCGGATCTGGGAATCAAAAACCGGCTTGACCCGTCAAAAAGCATTGCCGGTGGGGCTCGCTACCTGTCCTATTTGCAAAAGCGGGTTCCTGACCACATTCGCATGCCGGATCGCATGTTTATTGCTCTTGCAGCCTACAATGTGGGTATGGGACATATTAACGATGCTCGATTGCTTGCTGAACGTTTAGGTAAAAACTCGAATCAGTGGGAAGACATTAAAAGCATTCTTCCCCTCCTGGCTCATAAGGAATATTACCAGGATCTGCCTCATCGTTATGCCCGTGGGTGGGAGCCTGTAAAATATGTAAAGCGGATTCGAGCCTATCGGAACATCCTACAACAGGTTGTGAAGCGGGAGGGAAAAAGCTCGCAAGTGGATATTTAACTCATCCCTATTCAGCATTCGATATTTAGCTTTCCTACCGTGGCCTTCCTCCCAGTTCTATTCGCTTAGTTTTAGTTTTTCCCAATTCCTTTCTCCCCCAGTCGGGTTGCCCATCCAAGGATTTAAGAACAGAACCATTGCACTTTGGCGGTTTTGCAAAAAGAAAAGACATCTGTTTCGTGATTTTTAAAAATGAAACGATGCATTTTTCGGAGAAAAGGAAAGCTGCGCTCTAGGGCGTCTGAGTCCCAAGTGGTTCATCTGGCCGGGCACGTTCAATGGATAGTGCGGTATCATTTGGCAGAATTTTGGCCTTAATCCTATCCCCAAACTTAAAGGATTCAGAGAGTGTTGTACCACCAGTGACCTCGATACGAATTTCTCCTCGCCCCCCCCTGACAACATAAAAATTTCCATCAATCATTAGGATCTCGGCCACAATCGTACGAACTTTTGGAGAAACCGTTGGAGTAGTCGTTGCTGTGTCCTTTTTGGAATCTGTGGGTTCTGTTTCCGGGGCAATTACAACTGGTGGTGCCGTCGGAGTCGAGGCCAAAGGGCCTTCCTCCAGGCGAATCCCAGGCGAATCATCTGGACTCGCGCGAACAATTGATAATGCCTTATCTTGTGGGGTAACCCTTGCTTTGATCCGATCCCCAAACTTGAAGGATTCGGATAACTGGGTTTGGGGCGTCACTTCAATTTGAATTTCTCCATAGTCGCTTCTGATGATATAAAAATTGCCATCAACCATTAAAATGTCAGCAATGATAATCCGCACATTTGGCGATACTTTTGTCGGGGGAGTTGATGGTTTGGTTTTAGCGCCTGGAGATGGAGGGGATGGAGGAGCGGAGGTGCCGGGAGCTTTGTTTGTTGTCCCAATCGGTTCCCCTGGTTGTGCTCTTGTGATGGAAATGGCCTTGTCGTCTGGTAAAAGCACGGCTTTTATACGATCGCCAAAGGCGAATGACTCCGCCAGCTGAGTTTCAGGGGTGACTTCGATACGAATTTCTCCACGTTCCCCGCGCACCACATAAAACCCGCCATCAATCATTAGGAGGTCCGCAACAACAGTTCTGGTTTTTGGGGGAGGGGATGGTTGAGAAGAGGCTTGCGCCAATTTTACACCATCACCTTCAGAGGCAAAAAGTGATTGAGAACCTAGTAATATAAAAAAGACGACAAGAAGCAATATCAGATCAGTAAGAGTGCGAGGAGGCCTGAGTATCAGAAGGTTCAGCAGCTTCATGCTGATGGGTCATGAGGACATGTGAAGTTTTTGTTTTCGTGGTGCCGAGGCGCAGAATCGAACTGCGGACACCAGCCTTTTCAGGGCTGTGCTCTACCAACTGAGCTACCTCGGCACACTCCTAGAACCATTGACTTCGGCCTGATTTTATAACACAAAGGCTTCTTCATTTTCCAATCAATTCCATCAACTTTTTCCTGTTCGGAGGATTTCTAGAATTGGAAAAATTCTTGGACCTCCTGACCTCAATGGCGTGGATTCAGAGTCCTATGTTTAGGTGGAATGACGTGACTTTTGTTACCAGGTGAACCGGAGAAATCCTCCATTGTAATCTGGGGCATTGATTGAAGGGGAGAGCAGAAGAGGTTGTTCCCGCTTAAGGTCCAGGACTTTTGGTAAATTCTCTGAAGGAACGACCGATTGAAAAGCCTGAATGCTATGCATTTCGATTCCGAATTCGATGCCTGCCAGTTTTCCTGGTGATTTCAGATGAAACAGAGAGCTATTTTGGGATTGATTTTTTTGGAAATGGCTCTGAGAAAATGTATCCCTCAATAACCTTTTCTCCCAACCTTGCGGCTTTCGCCAGTCGATAGACCTTTTCCCGGTCGAATGGTCCACTGGGACCTGGTCACTAGCGGTCAATACTTCCTCGGATTTCAGAGCTGCCTCAACAGTTGAATCTTGCACTGGGAAGAGGGCAAACCACAAATTAAATGAAACAAATGTGATTGTTAGAAAGAAAAAATTGGTTGTTTTTACTTTTACCATGATAAAACTCTCAACTTCTTCGATCCTCATAATGACTCTACCATAAGATGAAGGCCATTGTGGTCCAGACCGTTTTTTGCTTACGTTTTTCTAAGGAGGCTCTCATATGGTGCCCTATTGTCCTTTCCCCGAAGGCAGACTTTACAGGACCCCTTTTCTTGTATACCTCAATGTTCGGATTCTGAAGATTTCGGCACTTTATGATTAGTTTCCGGACTGATTCAAAAAAGGAGTTATCCGATTTAATCCTCTAAGAGAGAGCCAAGATTTGCCGGCAACGTTATCAGCTAGGTTCAAAAATGGTGAGATGCGTTATGAGTTGCACGGATGCGCTAGTCAAAAACACCCGTTATCTTGAAATTTCAGGGAACACGTTCTGGTTCCCTGACATCATATATTTTCAGAATATGCCGCTACGGTCCCTGTTACATTCTCTTTCTTCTACATGGCGGCCTGTATCGCCAAAAAGATGGACGGACGCGACAGCAGAATATTGATCAACTCCACTCGAATATTTTTTGACGGGGGAGTAGCCCTATCTTGAATGTAATACACGCTCGAGCAGGTCGTATATAATGTTGAGCAGGAAGTCATTGCACGCTCATTCCAACCCTCGCTTCCTTGACGGTTTTTGTAACTGCCAGGTATTCTCAACGCTATTCCGAACATGAAATATTGTTACCTCAGGAAAACAAAAGGCTATGCAAACAAATAAATCTCAAGATGAACTTGAAATTTCAGGAGAAGAGCAAGAGCTTTCACCTGAGGAATACCTGAAACCATTGCTTCAACGAGCGAAACAGGCTACACGCCAATTAAGCGGGTTGATTGCCATGAAAAAGAATGCGGCGTTACTGGCTATGGCCGATGGGCTAGAAGCTGGGGAAGAAGCCATCCTCAAGGCCAATGAAGAAGATCTTTCAGCATTCGAGGGGAATCCCTCACGAATGGCTATGGCTGATCGACTTCGCTTAACGCCAGCCAGAATTGCCGATATGGCAGCGCACATTCGCGAAATTGCGCAGTTACGGGATCCAGTTGGCGAATCGATGGGATTCTGGCAACGACCGAATGGAATGAGAGTCGGTCGAGTGCGTGTGCCGATTGGGGTGATCGGAATCATTTATGAATCCCGCCCCAATGTGACCGCTGATGCGGCGGCTCTCTGTCTCAAATCCGGCAATGTGTGTGTACTGCGAGGGGGATCCGAGGCGCACCATTCCAATTTGGCTCTTGCCACGATTCTTGAGGAAGCCGCCCAAACGGCTGGAATTCCTGAAGGAGCAATTACCTTTATCGACAAAACTGACCGCGAGGTTGTTCTTGAGCTGCTTAAAAGCCACCAGTTCGTTGACCTCATCATTCCCCGTGGTGGCGAGGCGCTGATGGACACGGTCACACAGCACGCTACCATCCCGGTGATCAAGCACGACAAAGGTGTATGCCATATTTATGTGGATTCAGATGTGGATCTGGCTATGGCCCAACGAATCAGTTTCAACGCGAAAGCCCAGCGTTGCTCGACCTGTAACAGCATGGAAACCCTTCTTGTACATGAGAAAGTGGCCAAAAAATTCCTACCGCCCTTGGCCGAAGAATTTATTGAGGCAGGTGTCGAAATCCGGGGATGTTCGAAAACCTGCCAGATCCTTTCTCAGGCTAAACCTGCACAAGAAGACGATTTCGGCAAAGAATTTTTATCCCTTATTGTGGCGATCAAAGTGGTGAAGGATATGGAAAGCGCCATGGACCACATTCACCAATACGGTTCCCGTCATACGGACTCTATTCTGACCAATGACTATGACCGGGCTCTACGATTTTTGCGGGAGGTGGATTCCAGTACCGTGATGGTCAATGCCTCAACGCGTTTGAACGATGGCTATGAGTTTGGGTTGGGTGCCGAAATTGGGATTAGCACCACCCGTATTCATGCTCGTGGGCCGATGGGGTTAGAAGATTTAACCTGTTCGAAATATGTGGTATACGGTTCCGGTCAAGTCCGGGAGTGAGGGCCCGATCGGTTCGATGCAGTATTCCCACCCTTTGTTTCGCATACTAATTTCCGTCTCCGGTTTTTGTTTTTTGTAAAGGTAATCTGCCATCTATGCTTTTCCCTGCCTTATTATGAACCTTCAATGCGTATTGAATCATCCCCAAGCCCTACGTTTTCCTGCCAATCAGATCTATAGACAGGAATGGGAGTCCGCGGGTGGATGGATCTTAGAACAGCCTACTGGTCATTGTATTTTTTATGGCAATCATGGGCAACGGATTCTTTTAGCAGATCCAGAGGGGAATCCTCTCCATGAATGCTTGTGGGAACAAAAGCCAACGGGTGCGCTATCCCTTGTCTCTGCCCGTCTTCGTTTGGATTGGGGACAATGGGTCGGGATTAAACCCGAAGGGTTGGTCAATACCATCACATTAGATTTATCTCGGCGGCCAGGCTGGGAACAGATCACCCAAGACGACCTGCGTCAAATGGCAGCCCGGTCCTTGCATTCCGACTTGGCAATGGTCCGATTTTTCTATCGGGATGAGGATGTCGTTCTCCATGGTAACGGACAAGCCACGATTCACCAGGTTAAAGACGCCTTTTATGTGTTGCCCAATGGATCCTTTAAAGAAGCCAGGTTCATGTCATGTATGAGTCGAATGGAGTGGAGTCAGATTGACTATCTCCCAGTGGTAGAATTGTTTTTATCCCTTTTGCCGGGAACCGGTAGTGCGACCTTTGAATTGATCCGAGGTCTCTACGACGATCAAAATAGTAATGGTGGACGTGCCCTGCAATACCGGGGTATTCCGGCATATCCCTCCGAGGCGGCATTCCGGCTCTTCAGCCTATTTTTCACCCCTTCCGTTGCTTCCAGACAATCCCCGCTGGAAGTGTTTTTGGATATTGAGCGATCGCATGAAGTCCACTGGCTGCCCGCTTCCGGTTTCCCCGTTCGCTATATGGATGAAGAGCAGCATGTTTGCGTGACGGTCCGAAACCAGATGATTCAAAAAGTTACCTGGTGGGATGATCCCTCCGGCCTATCCTTTAACCGAATTCCTGAGTCAGGTCTGCCGGTGTCGGACAATCGAGGAGCGGGAATCACGGCGGACGGCCTATGGTTATTTGATGGCTCTGGACAAAAGGAATTGACCATTCAACCCTGCTGGCAGCTGTCCCAACCAAACCATCCGGTTTCCTGGAAGCCGCTTGCCTCAACTTGGCGGGACGGTTTTCCCATGAAGCCGCCTTTGTTGACTCCCCAGGAAGCCTTCTCTTCGGTGTTACTGTACCCTGATAAATCTGAAATGATTGGGGAAAAGGAAAGTCAACCTTTTGTTTTTGATTTTTTTGATGATTTTTTTGAAGAGCACCATGATCTTTTTCACTTTCGATCTCATGCCAAACGAGTCTTACTTTCGCATTGCGAAGCGGGATTGGGTTCATGCCTTCAGTTTCAGGAAGATCAAATTCATACCATTTGGTACACCTGGCCACAATTTGCTCAAAAGCATGCCCAATCTGTTTGGAATAGGCTTTCTCGGATGGATCGGTTGGCGTGGTTTTCAAATTTTCAATTTATCCCCTTTGAGCTGTTCATGTTGAAAGCCTTACCAACCAGGTACGATTGGATTTACCTCTGGATTCCCTATTCAGACTATTCAAATTCCAATATGATCGACTGTTGGGTGAAATTTTTACGCATCAATCTTGTTGAGGGGAGTGTCGGTTGTGTGGCCGGGCCCCGGGTTCTGGAAGAGAATTTTCACCGGCTAGGCCTTGAAATTCTCCATTCTGCCGCAGGAGATTCTTTGCCTCCCTTCCGGATTCACCAAACGATACTTCCGAATGGATGGTTAAATCCTGAATTGGCGGTCTGGATTATTCAAAATCCCGTTCGGTCTCCTTAGTTCCAAGGAGCCCTTCTGTAAAATCGCAAACGTTGGTTGGTCCCGTTGAATGAACATGCCCCCTTCCGATCTTGACAGCCGAACGTTGTGCGAATAGTATGGGGAAACCTTTAAAACCCATCCGGCGAGGTGGGTAAGGAGAGTCAAGCGATGACGGCCACTCAATTGGCCATTTCATGTGCGCCCTTCTCATGTCGTTCTGAGAAGGGTTTTTTTTGGCTTCATGGGACACGATGACATGAACACTTCCCCTCGACCACACGAACGACTGTTAATGGATGGTCAGGAAATGGCCAGAACCCTAACACGCATTAGTCATGAGATTCTCGAGCGGAATAAAGGCATTGATGGGTTAGCGTTAGTGGGAATCCGCACTGGCGGAGTGTTTCTCGCCCAAAGGATTGCACTCAGGATTCAGCAGATCGAAAAACGGGACGTGCCTCTTGGAGAGTTGGATATCACATTGTACCGGGATGATCTCTCCATCAGAAAAGATCAGCCGGAAATCCGAAAAACGACCATTCCGTTTCATATATCCGGTTTGAAAATCGTGCTGATCGATGACGTACTGTTCACGGGTCGAACCATTCGTGCTGCCTTGGATGGGTTAATGGATTTAGGGCGCCCTGCCGAAATTCAACTGGCTGTTCTTGTCGATCGTGGACATCGGCAGCTTCCCATTCGTGCCAATTATGTCGGGAAAAGCATCCCGACTGCGCGGGAAGAAAACGTCCAGGTCTTTTTTGAGGAATTAGGGCAGGACGACCGGGTCTCCATTTTAACACCATAAATTCATTATGGGTCTAGAACGTAAAGATTTATTGACTATTGCAGCCTTAACAGCTGACCAGATTCAATTGATTTTAACAACAGCCGAATCCCTGAAAGAGGTCGGAGGGAGGGACATCAAGAAAGTTCCCGCTCTGCGGGGGAAAACGGTGGTGAATTTATTTTTTGAGCCCAGCACTCGTACCCGAACATCTTTTGAATTAGCTGCTAAACGATTGAGTGCCGATGTCATTAATTTTTCGCCTTCGACCAGCAGCATGGTGAAAGGAGAAACCTTAGTCGATACGGCCAGAAATATTGAAGCCATGCAGGCGGATATTATTGTGCTGCGTCATCCATCACCCGGTGCCGCAGAAAACCTTGCACGTTCGGTCAGATCATCGGTGATCAACGCAGGAGATGGGTGGCATGAACATCCCACTCAGGCCCTTTTGGACATCTTTACCATAAATGAGAAAAAAGGGCCCGTCCCAGGCTTAGTGGTGGTGATTGTTGGCGATATTGCACACAGCCGTGTGGCTCGCTCGAATATCCTTGCTCTGACCAAACTGGGGGCCGAGGTGAGAGTCGTGGCGCCACCAACCATGATCCCCTTCGGCCTTGAACATTTCGGCGTGAAGGTGTTTTACGATCTTGATGAGGCATTGGTTGGAACCGATGTGATCATCATGCTGCGATTGCAACGTGAGCGCTTAGGGCGGGCCTTACTGCCCAGTCTTCGAGAATACGCCAAGCTGTTTTGTTTAACTCCGGAAAGACTCAAACTCGCCAAACCGGATGCCATTGTGATGCATCCAGGTCCTCTGAACCGGGGCGTGGAAATTTCGCCATCGGTCGCGGATAGCCATGTCGCGGTGATTCTGGATCAAGTGACCAATGGAGTCTCTGTGCGAATGGCCCTTATGTATTTATTATCAGGATTTAGTGAACGTTCAACCCTTAACGAATAATCGGACTACATGACCAAACAGACAGGACCGTCTCCTACCTCTTCTCATCTGCTTTGTATCCAAGGTGGAATTGTGATTGACCCCGGCCACGTGAATGGACGGGCCGATGTGCTTATTCAAGATGGAAGTATTCTTGAGGTCGGTTTCCCCCTGACGAATCCCCTTTGTCAGGATTCATCAGTTACAATTCTTAATGCCAATGGCTGGATTGTAGCGCCGGGACTTGTCGATCTGCATTGCCACTTACGGGAACCCGGGTTTGAATACAAAGAAACTATCGCAACCGGCGCGGCCTCGGCTGTGGCAGGAGGATTTACGACCATTTGTTGTATGCCGAATACCCAGCCCGTGAATGATAACGCTGCCATCACCAAATTTATGTTGGCCCAAGGACAAGTGGCCGGCAAAGCCAGGGTGTTCCCGATAGGGGCCATCACCAAAAAATCCGAAGGAGAAGAACTTGCGGATATTGGTGAGCTGGTGGACGCCGGATGCGTGGCCATTTCGGATGACGGGCGTCCCGTGATGAATAGTTTGGTCATGCGGCGGGCCCTGGAGTATGCCAAGGCTTTTGGAATTCCTGTTGTGGACCATTGCGAAGACCTGCATTTAACCGATGGCGGATGCATGAACGAGGGTATGGTATCGACCGAACTTGGAATGCCAGGGATTCCCGATGCCTCAGAAGAGGTGATGGTGGCTCGAAACCTGGCTCTGGCGGATCTTACCGGAGTTCATGTGCATCTGGCCCATTTGAGTACCGCCCGTTCGGTGGAACTGGTCCGTCATGCAAAAGGGCAAGGGTTGCCGGTGAGCGCAGAAGTCTGCCCTCACCACTTCTCCATTACTGAAGAAGCTGTCCGCTGTTATAATTCCAACGCCAAAATGAATCCACCGCTGCGGACGGATGAGGACGTGCAAGCCCTTAAGCAGGGGTTGGTTGATGGAACCATTGATGCCATTGCCACCGACCATGCTCCTCATGCTCTCCAAGAAAAACAATTGGAATTTGATACGGCTCCGTTTGGGATTGTAGGGTTTGAGACCGCTCTTCCCTTAACCCTCCGTCTGGTGCATGAGGGGGTCTTGTCCCTTGAACAGGCGCTTGATAAATTGACCAGATCTCCTGCTCAGCTTTTTCATCTACCTGTTGGAAACCTCCAGCCAGGGTCACATGCCGATATTGTGGTGTTTGATCCTCATGAAGAGTGGGTGGTAGATCCAACTAAATTTTTCTCAAAAAGTCAGAATACGCCATTTGGGGGTTGGACAGTGAGGGGAAAGGTGAAGATGACATTGGTTGATGGCAGGATGGTCTATGATGCCCGTTAATTCAAACGTATGAAGCGGATTAATTGGGGGGTCGTGGGTTTTCTTTTTGAACTGTGTGCCTTAATCTTATGGGTGGGCGGATTAGTCGTCATTATTGCGTTGGTGATTCCAGCCGTTTTTAATTCCTTCGGAATGGAACCAGCCGGCCGTTTTTTACGGAGAGTATTTGATGGATTTGGCTTAATGAATGTCTGGATTTTGATTGTGTTGGGTGTAGTGGCGGTGATTCGCTTCCGGGCTTTTGGCCATAATCCCTCCGAGATGTTTGCCGTTTCTTCCGTAGAATGGTGGCTCCTGGCCGGAATGGCCCTCGTGACGTTCAGCATACTGGTGGTGTTGGGTCCCCAAGCCATTACGTTACAGGAAGAAGCCTTTGAGGCCGTTTCAAAAGAGGACAAAGATATCGCCTATGCAAAATTTTTTCGTCTTCACATGGTCGTACGCGCCTGCCATCTGGTGAATTTTGGTCTCGCGGCTTCACTGTTTATTGTAAAGGTACGGAAAGCTCTTTTTTACCACGCCATGACTCCTCGCTCATAATTACCCCTGATCGTAGAACGGAAATAAGAAGATGAAAAAGGAAAGACCATGAAGCCCGCAGTCCTGGCGTTAGCCGATGGAACCATCTTTCAGGGACGTGCACTCGGTTTCGAGGGCGAAACCGTGGGGGAAGTGGTATTTAATACGGCCATGACGGGGTATCAAGAAATTTTGACGGACCCTTCCTATAAAGGGCAGATCGTGCTGATGACCTCAACCCAAATAGGAAATTACGGGGTGACCCCGGAAGACAATGAATCGCACCGGGTCTGGGCGGAAGGATTTATTGTTCGTGAAGCAGCCAAGTACCGGAGTAATTGGCGGAGCCGGCAATCCTTTGACGACTATTTAATTGAGCATCGTATTGTGGCCATTCAAGGGATAGACACGCGAGCATTAACCTGTCATGTCCGTGATCACGGCTCACAAATGGGAATCATTTCCCATGTAGATTTCGATGACAAGGCCTTGCGGGAAAAGGTGAAGGCCGTGCCTTCCCTCGTTGGACGTGATTTAGTGAAAGAGGTCACCTGTCCGGATGCGTATGAATGGACGGAGAGATCCAGCGTTATGGATCCCGCTGGCGGTGAATCATCCATTTTCACTCAAAACACCGATCACCCCCCCTTGAAACTGGTAGTCATGGATTTTGGTGTGAAACAGAATATTTTACGAAGTCTTGTGGATTTGGGATGTCAGGTTCAAGTTGTGCCAGCTTCGACGACTGCGGAAGAAGTCCGTCGACTTAATCCGGATGGAATTGTGTTATCCAATGGCCCGGGAGACCCTGAAGGGGTCCCCTATGCAGTAAAAACCGTCACGCAGCTATTGGGTTGGAAACCACTGTTGGGGATTTGTTTGGGACACCAGGTCTTGGGATTATCCCTTGGATTGCACACCCATAAGCTAACCTTTGGGCATCATGGAGCCAACCATCCAGTCATGGATCTTCGCACCCGAAAGATTGAAATTACCTCCCAAAACCATAATTTTGCTGTCGGCCTTCCTCGCAAGGAAGGCGCCTGTGCGACGTTGACACCTCAACAGTTTGACTCTTGCGTTGGACGGATGGAAATCACGCATCGGAGTGTGAATGATGGATGTTGTGAAGGAATGGCGGGCTTAGAGAGTCCAATTCTTTCCATCCAGTATCATCCGGAAGCCTCGCCGGGCCCCCATGACTCTTCATATGTGTTCCGACAGTTTCTGGAAATGATGAAAGGCCGATGATAATGGTGATAATGCGTTGTTCTCTGATGCTTCTTCTTTTTTTGGTCAGCGGATGCATCCACGTTGATCTGTTTCCGGGTGGAGGAAAACTTCAGGAAGCCATCATATCTGGTAAGGGAAAGGATAAGGTATTATTGATTGATATCTCTGGCATGCTGACGACAGGCAAAGCCTCGGGTCTCCTGGAGGAACCCAGTCTTCCGGCACGAATCAAAGAAGAGTTGACCAAAGCCGAGGAGGATACACATGTCAAAGCGATCATCCTTCGAATCAATACTCCAGGAGGCTCGGTCACGGCATCAGATCTGGTCTATCATGAGTTGAAAGTCTTCAAGAAAAAACGGGCTGTCCCCGTCATTGCGGCCATTATGGATTTGGGCACTTCTGGCGGATATTACATTGCGATGGCCGCCGACCATATTCTTGCACATCCCTCAACCATTACCGGTAGTATCGGGGTCATTATGGTGACTATGAATGCACAGGGGCTGTTGGAAAAAGTCGGCGTCCAACCGGCTGCGATTGTTTCGGGTCCCAAAAAAGCCATGGGTTCTCCATTTCGGCCAATGAATGATGAAGAGCGGGCTATTTTCCAAGGGACCATTGATCATTTGTTTGAGCAATTCCTTTCGGTGGTGAAAGAGGGCAGACCCGGATTAAGCATGGAGCAGATTCGCATGGTGTCTGACGGACGGATTTTTACGGCCGATATTGCCAAAACCAAGGGTCTTGTGGATAGCATTGGATATTTGGATGAAGCGATTGATTTGGCCAAAAAAGAAGCCAATTTGGAACAGGCCAAAGTCGTCACGTACACCAGGGGAAGGGGAACTCATCAGAATATCTACTCACGGTTCGATCCACCTCAGATTGGGCCTATCGGGTTTCCTCAGATTGATGCCCACTCTCTCTTCAACGTCTTGACCGGAGGGACACCACAAATGCTGTACATGTGGATGCCGTAAAGTCGGTGTTGTCCTGATGTAAGAAATGCTGTTCCCATGATCAACGATCCACCGGGTTCTGGAAAGGCATTCCAATGGCTCTTGGCCAGTGCGGTGTGTGCGCTCCTGTTGCTAGGTTCAGCATGTCAAAAGGCTCCGGGTACGGCTAGAGATCAATTAATTTATATTTCGGAGGAAAAGGAAATTGCCCTGGGACTTGCGGCATTTCGCGAAGTTTTAAAGTCGGCACCATTAAGCAGGGATCCGGAAATAGCGTTAATGGTAAATCGTGTGGGACAACGTATCGCCAAGGCAGCCCAAAAGCCGGAATATGTCTGGGAGTTCGCCGTCATTCAGGATGATGATCAAGTCAATGCATTTGCATTGCCTGGTGGCAAAGTGGCGGTGTTTACGGGCATTTTAAAATACACAAAAACAGAAGCCGGATTGGCAACGGTCATGGCACATGAAGTTGCTCATGCGTTGCAACGGCATGGAGCCGAGCGATACAGTCGTGGAATTTTGGAACAAATTGGTCAACTTGGCGCTTTGGCTGGGGCCGCCGCCGGTGGCGTCGACCCTGGCTTGGCTATTGGAGCCATGAGCGCCTATGGAGTAGGCGTGGCCCTCCCCAATTCCCGTGACCAGGAAACCGAAGCCGATTTTATCGGGCTGCAATTGATGGCCAAGGCCGGCTACGATCCGAGGGAAGCGGTACCGTTTTGGGAACGTATGAGTGGATGTCCGAGAAAAATGATTGGAAAATTTTGTTTTCGCAGTCAAAATGCGATTCCGGAATTTCTGTCCACTCATCCTTCGGATGTGACCCGTATTAATCAAATTGAAGCCTGGATTCCCCAAGCATTGAAATTTTATCATCCTGAGTCATCACCTCCCGAATCTCCCACTAAAAAACCGATATCCGGATCGGTTTTACAATCCTGAGAGCCCATCATGCCACGAAGAAACGACATTCATCGAATTTTATTAATCGGCTCTGGACCGATTGTTATTGGACAAGGTTGTGAGTTTGACTATTCTGGAACGCAAGCCTGCAGGGCCCTGAAGGAGGAGGGCTTTGAAGTCATCCTCGTTAACAGTAATCCCGCCACGATTATGACCGACCCGGATCTCGCCGACCGGACCTATGTGGAGCCGATTACGGTTGAAGTCGTGGAAGCAATTCTAGAGAGAGAGCGCCCTGATGCCCTACTTCCCACCATGGGCGGACAGACGGGCCTGAATATCACTGTGGAATTAGTGAAACGGGGTATTCTGGAAAAGTACGGAGTGCAACTTATCGGAGCCTCCTATGAATCGATCCAAAAAGCGGAAGATCGGGACTTGTTCAAACAGGCGATGACACGTATTGGATTAAACGTGGCGGCAAGCGGATCTTTTCGCTCAAGAGAAGAAGCCCTACGGCTTCTTGAAACAATTGGATTTCCCGCTATCGTCCGTCCATCATTCACTTTGGGAGGAGCGGGGGGGAATATCGCCTATAATCGTGAGGAGTTTGATAAGTATATTGATTGGGCTCTTGTGACCAGTCCGGTTGGCCAGGCCCTGCTCGAACAATCGCTTCTGGGGTGGAAGGAATATGAATTAGAAGTGATGCGGGACTCCAAAGACAATGTCGTCATTGTCTGCCCCATCGAGAATTTCGATCCAATGGGTGTGCATACCGGAGACAGTATCACGGTGGCCCCGGCCATGACCTTGTCTGATAAAGAATATCAGCATATGCGAGACGCGGCGATCCGCATCATCCGAGAAATCGGTGTTGATACCGGCGGATCCAACATTCAATTTTCTTTGAATCCGGACAACGGGGCATTGATGGTTATTGAAATGAATCCTCGCGTATCGAGGAGTTCCGCCTTGGCTTCCAAGGCCACCGGATTCCCGATAGCCAAGATTGCCGCGAAGTTGGCCGTCGGGTATACCCTTGATGAGATTCCCAACGATATTACGCAAGTCACTAAAGCCTGTTTTGAACCGACCATCGACTATGTTGTCGTGAAAATTCCACGGTTCACATTTGAGAAATTTGATGGTGTTGATCGGGTGCTGACAACCCATATGAAATCTGTGGGAGAAGCCATGGCACTCGGATCCACCTTCAAAGAAGCTTTGCAGAAGGCTATTCGTTCCCTTGAAACGGACCGGTATGGGTTGATGTCGTTACATGGGCTTAATGGGAAAAGGGAGTCTGCCGGTTCAGCGCATCCGCTGTATGAGCGTCTTCAATCTCAGGTTCGAATCCCGACCGCTGATCGCCTTTGGTTTCTGGCCGATGCCTTCCGAATCGGAATGTCGGTGGAGGAACTATACCATCTCTCGCGCATTGACCCCTGGTTTTTGCATGAAATTGAAGAACTCGTAGAATTTGAAGCGGAATGGGTTCGCAGAAGTAAGGGGGAAGTTGGGAACGATCGAACACATGACACCCGCAAAGGATGTCCTGATTCCCTGATGCCTCTCCTTGAACAAGCGAAAGGTCTTGGGTTTTCAGATCAACGGCTCGGGCAACTCATCGGCAAAGAGGAAGATACCATTCGTCAATGGCGACAAGTCAGGACGTCAGCCTATAGCACGGTATTTAAAAGAGTGGATACCTGTGGCGCAGAGTTTGAGGCGCATACCCCCTATCTCTATTCCACGTCGGGTTTCTCCTGTGAATCTCGTCCTACTCAAAAAAGAAAAATAATGATCTTAGGCGGAGGGCCGAACCGGATTGGACAGGGCATTGAATTTGATTATTGTTGCGTGCATGCCGCAATGGCCCTAAAAGAAGAAGGCATTGAAACGATTATGGTCAATTGTAATCCGGAAACCGTCAGTACGGATTATGATGTTTCCGATCGCTTGTATTTTGAACCGTTGACCAAAGAAGAGGTCTTGCGAATTATCCTGACTGAACGACCGGACGGCGTCGTCGTGCAATTCGGTGGACAAACGCCTCTTAAGCTTGCCGTCCCGTTAGAGCAGGAAGGGGTTAGAATTTTGGGGACACAACCTGATGCCATTGACCGTGCGGAAGATCGAAAACGATTCAGTGACCTGTTAATTGAATTGAACCTCCTGCAGCCGCAAAACGGCACCGCACGGTCTTCACATGAAGCTCATATCATAGCTGTCAACATTGGGTATCCAGTGATGGTTCGCCCATCGTATGTGCTGGGGGGCCGTGCCATGCAAATCGTGTATGATGCCGACGCATTAGATGAATATCTGCAGAGACACGAGATGGATTTGGGAAGATATCCCTTGCTCATTGATGACTACCTTGAGGACGCCATAGAAGTTGATGTGGATGCCATAGCCGATGGGACAGACGTCGTGGTGGCTGCCATCATGGAACATGTCGAAATGGCAGGAATTCATTCAGGGGATTCGGCGTGTTCATTACCTGCCCATTCCCTCAATGCCGATATTCTGAAGACCATTAATCACCAAACCATTCTTCTTGCCAAGAAATTACACGTGGTGGGCCTGATGAATATTCAATATGCAGTCAAAGATGGGGCGGTGTATATCTTGGAGGTCAATCCTCGCGCGTCTCGCACGGTCCCCTTTGTCAGTAAGGCCATCGGTGTGCCTTTGGCCAAACATGCGATGAAAATCATGGCAGGGCGAACCTTGAAAGACTTAGGCTTTACGCAGTGCCCCCTTTTTTCCCACATTGCCATAAAAGAAGCTGTCTTTCCATTTACCAAACTTGGTGTCGCCGATGTATTGTTGGGGCCCGAGATGCGCTCGACCGGCGAAGTCATGGGGATTGATCGAACCTTCGGTTGGGCGTTTGCCAAATCACAAGCCGCGTCGGGAATGCCGTTGCCATTGGCAGGGACGGCTCTTCTCAGCGTGAAAGATGGAGATAAACCCGCGACGCTGGCTATCGCCCAGCGACTGTCGCAGCTCGGATTTTCACTGAATGCCACCAAAGGAACGGCGGCCTTTTTGCGGACGCATGGGATCACCGTGGTTACGGTGAACAAAATCAATGAGGCTCGGCCACATATCGAAGATTTACTCAAAAATAAAGAGCTGGCATTAGTCGTCAATACGGTGGGAGGTGCCTCGTCCCAGGATGATTCTGCGCCGATACGCAAGGCGTCCGTGTTCGGTGGAATTCCTTATTTTACGACCATTCAGGCTGCGCAAGCCGCAATCTCAGGAATAGAGTCGATGAAGAAAACATCCATGGAGGTTCGCTGTCTACAGGAATATCATTCTGCGATGCCAAGCGGGTAGGCCTAGATGGACATGCCCGATGATGGATGATTGATCTTCCAATTTCCATGATCTAGAGAGAGGGGGAGTGAGGTTTCATGAAAATTCCTATGACAAAAAAAGGGTATGAGGCACTACAAGCGGAACTGGCCAGACTACGAAGGGAAGATCGCCCTAAAAACATTCAAGCAATTACCGAGGCTCGTGAGCATGGTGATCTCAGAGAAAATGCCGAATATAAAGCCGCCAAAGAGCAACAACAATTTATTGATACACGGATGTCCGAACTTGAGCATAAACTCAGCCTTGCCCAAGTGGTGGAAATATCGCCCGGGCAGAGTGAAACGGTCGTGTTTGGAGCCACAGTCACCATTTTAAGCTTAGAGTCACAAGAAGAAAAGCGCTATACCTTGGTGGGACAAGAAGAGGCCGATATCCAAAATGGTTTGATTTCGGTTCAAGCACCTATTGGGCGTGCGCTGATCGGGCATCGAGTCGGGGATATTGTTGAAGTGCATCGACCCGCCGGAGTTATTGAATATCAAATTCAGTCCATTTGTTTTGAGGAGCTATAAGCATGACTTCCGCCATTTCCTTGGTTACGTTGGTTACTGATTTTGGGGATGTCGATTATTTTGTTCCAAGTATGAAGGGCGTGATGCTCGGCATTAATTCTCAAATACGCATCGTCGATCTGACGCATCGAATTCCGGCACATGGGGTTGAACAAGCCGCATTTTTTTTGAAATCATGTTATCAATATTTTCCCGATGGAACGGTGCATGTGGTGGTCGTAGACCCCGGGGTAGGGAGCTCTCGAAGAGCGATTTTGGCTTCAACGTCCAGGCATTTTTTCCTGGCTCCTGATAATGGGGTCTTGACCTATGTTCTTCAAGAGGAAACCGGAGTTCAAGTCCGATCGATTGAAAATAAACAATATCGATTGGACTCCATTGGAGCGACGTTTGATGGACGGGATTTATTTGCTCCTTCGGCAGCGTGGCTGACGAAGGGACAGGTTCCCGGTTCCTACGGGCGTCTCATTCATGATTACGTCAAGCTTCCCCTTGATCCCCCACGTATGGAAGGACATGCCCTCCATGGGCGAATTGTTTATATCGACCATTTTGGCAATGCCATAACGAATTTGACTTTAACCGACATCGAAACGTTTCGATCAGTGACCAAAAAAGAATACTCCGGGCTCAAAACTGGAGAGATCGTCATTAAGGGAATCAAAACTCATTACGAAGAAGGCGCCTTAGGATACCCGGAAGGTCTCATAAATAGTAATGGGCATATCGAGATTTTTGTGAAGCAAGGACGAGCCGTGGACCGGTGTCAATTGCGCATTGGCCAGACGGTTGAGCTTATCTAGTCTCGTCCGAGATACGCTTCAATCCTTCCGGCGTTGATGATATTGGGGAAGATGTGTTGGATTCACGGACCACTGAAATGGCCAGTTTTAAAATAGACACCATTTGATCGAGTTCCTTGGCGCTTGCGGAAAGAGGGGGAATGAGAATCATAATGGTCCCGATGGGACGGATCAGTAGTCCTAATGCTCTCGCGGTAAGGGCTATTTTCTGGCCAATACGTTCGGTTGCCGGGAACGGCATTTTATTGGATTTCTGTTGAACTAATTCAATCCCAACCATAAAGCCACATTGCCGGATATCCCCAACCCAAGGGTCTTCGGTCAGGGAGTCAAGAGCTCTGCGAAATTTAGGGATCCGCCGTTGAAGCTTTGCGAGGGTTCGTTCACTTTTAAAGATGGCAAGGTTGGCCAGAGCCGCCGCGCATCCCAAAGGATTCCCGGCATAACTATGTCCATGGAAAAAGGTTTTGTTTTCGTGCCCTTCTCCCAAAAACGCTTCATAAATGGCGTTCGTGGTCAATGTGGCGGCCAATGGGAGATAGCCTCCCGTTAAACCTTTGGCTATAGCCATGATATCCGGAGAAATTTCTTCATGCTCACAAGCAAACATCCGACCTGTTCGTCCAAATCCGGTGGCAACCTCATCGGCAATGAATAGGACCTTATACCGCGTGCATAACTCTCTGACGTGTTTTAAGTATCCTGGAGGCGAAGGAATGATCCCGGCGACCGCTTGCACCATGGGCTCAAGAATGAGGCCTGCAATTTCTTGATGCTGTGTGGAAAGAAGCTTTTCAAGCGGATCAAGGCAGGCAAGCCCACATTGAGGGAAATGTAATTGAAGGGGACATCGATAGCAATAGGGGGAATCCACATCATGGCTGGCAAAGAGGAGCGGCGAAAAAGATCTACGGAACAGTTCGACTCCGCTGAGGCTCATTCCTCCCACCGTGTCCCCGTGATAGGACATGCCAAGATGGATAAACCGAGTTTTTCGTGGTTGGGGATTCGCACATTGTTGCCAATACTGAATGGCCATTTTTACGGCAACTTCAACGGCGGTAGAGCCGTTATCGGAATAGAAGACTTTTTGTAACCCTTTGGGAGCAAGACGAATAAGGGCCTTCGCCAATTGAATGGCTGGTGGGTTGGAAAGTCCCAGCAATGTCGTATGAGCCACCTGGGTAAGTTGATGGCGAATGGCCTCATCAATGCGAGGATGTCGATGTCCATGAATATTGACCCAGATGGATGACGTCGCATCGAGATAGGCATTGCCATCCATATCATAGACGTACGAACCTTTTCCGCGTCTGATGATGAGAGGTGGCTGGCGTTCCCATTCCTGCATTTGGGTAAAAGGGTGCCATACGTAATCGCAATCGTCTTTTTCTAATGCTGTGCGGGTCGTCTTGAAAGTCATGGTCTTTTTTTAAGGAAATAACCTAGCGGAATCCATCGAATTTTGACAACCTTTTAGGGTCTCATTACAATCAGAGTCACTTCGAATGAGTAAAGCCTTTCCTCAAACCCACATCCGCAATTTTTCAATTATTGCTCATATCGACCACGGCAAATCCACTCTTGCCGACCGGTTTTTGGAGATCACCGGCGCCGTATCTCCACGTGAAGCCCGTGCGCAATATCTGGATGCCATGGACCTGGAGCGTGAGCGCGGCATTACGATCAAAGCACATGCGGTCACAGCACGGTATCGGAGTTCGGATGGACAGGAATACCAGTTTAACCTCATTGATACTCCTGGACATGTGGATTTTGCCTATGAGGTATCACGCAGCCTGGCTGCCTGTGAAGGAGCACTTCTGTTAATCGATGCCACCCAAGGCGTGGAAGCCCAGACGATCGCCAATGCCTATCTGGCGATTTCGAATGATTTAGTGATTATTCCTGTCATCAATAAAATTGATTTACCGAGTGCCGATGTCGAAGGGGTCAAAGTCCAAATTCGAGATGTGTTGGGATTGTCAAGTGAAGAGGCATTTTTAGTCAGTGCTAAAGATGGACGAGGGGTAAAGGAGGTGCTTGAAGGAGTCGTCAAGATAATCCCGCCTCCCGCCGGTTCAATAGATCAACCGTTAAAAGCCCTGATTTTTGACTCCTGGTTCGACAATTATCAGGGCGCGGTGGTGCTTCTTCGAGTCATGGATGGCGAAATCACCCCCAATATGATGATTAAGCTCATGTTTTCCGGACGTGAATTTGAAGTCCTGGAGGTGGGCGTCTTTTCACCGAAACGAACCAAGGTGAATCGGCTGGGGCCCGGGGAAGTCGGATATATTTGCGCCGGGATGAAAGAACTGTCGGACACGAAAATTGGCGATACCATTACCGATTCAAAGCGCCCTACCAGCGTGGCCTTGCCCGGGTACCGGGATGTCAAACCGGTAGTCTTTTGCGGGTTATATACCACCGACAATGCCAAGTTTGAGGACCTGCGGGATTCTCTGGAGAAGTTGCAGCTGAATGATTCCTCCTTTGTTTATGAACCGGAAACGTCACTGGCTTTGGGATTTGGGTTTCGATGCGGGTTTTTGGGGCTTCTTCACATGGAAATTATTCGGGAACGCTTGGAGCGGGAATACGGACTCGATCTGATCAGTACCGCCCCGACGGTGGTATATCGTGTGACGACCACCAGGGGTGAAACCCTGGTCATCGATAATCCCTCCAAACTTCCGGATCCTTCACAAATTGAACGCATTGAAGAGCCCTATATTAAAGCCACGATGATTACGCCTGAACGCTATATCGGAAATGTTCTTCAGTTGTGTCAGGAGCGTCGGGGCATCCAAGTCGGGCTACAATATCTCGACCCAACCCGCTCCATGTTAATCTATGAAATCCCGCTTAATGAAATTGTGTTAGACTTCTATGATCGCCTTAAATCACGTACGCAAGGCTATGCATCATTGGACTATGAATTGCTCGGCTATCGCGAGTCTGAATTGGTGAAATTAGATTTATTGCTGAATGGTGAGACGGTAGATGCGCTTTCCATTATCGCCCATAAGGATAAAGTGCAAAGCCGCGGGCGACAATTAGCCGAAAAAATGAAAGAACTCATTCCCAAGCAAATGTTTGAAATTGTCATTCAGGCGACCATAGGCAAACGCATTATTGCCAGGGAAACCATTGGCGCACTCAAGAAAAATGTGACGGCCAAGTGCTATGGTGGGGATATTTCCCGAAAACGCAAATTGTGGGAAAAGCAAAAAGAAGGGAAAAAACGGATGAAACAATTAGGGCGTGTCGAAGTCCCTCAAGAAGCTTTTCTGGCTATTTTAAAGACCGATCCGAACTGAACCGCTGATGACCACTCAAGACCCGCAACAACCCAAAATGACCGAATCTTCCGAAAAAAATCTTCAGGAGGAATCTTCGGTTACCTCAAGTTCCAAGGAAATGGAGGTATCCAAAAAATCCATTATTCGAGAATATGCCGAAGCCTTGATCATTGCGATTATTCTGGCTCTAACCATTCGGGTCTTTGTGGTCCAGGCCTTTAAGATCCCATCAGGGTCGATGATTCCGACCTTGATGATTGGCGATCATATCCTTGTTTCCAAGCTGGCCTATGGGTTCCAGCTGCCGAAAGATTGTGAATTTCAGGTCTCGTTCCCGCCCGTGACGTGTTTTTCTTCAACGATTGTGATGAATTTCGATCCTCCGTCGCGTGGGGATATCATTGTGTTTCGTTACCCCGAGGATGAAAATAAGGATTTCATTAAGCGGGTAATCGGACTACCTGGTGATACTATTCATATTCAAAATAAACACGTGATTGTGAATGGACAGCCATTGTTGGATGAAGGATTTACGCAGAGAGTCGATCCTGGAATTATTGATGGTCGTATCAATCCTCGGGATAATCTTGGTCCCTTAACCGTTCCTCCGGACTCCTACTTTGTGATGGGTGATAACCGTGACCAAAGTTTGGATAGTCGGTTTTGGGGATTTGTGCGAATGGATAAAATTAAAGGTAGGGCATTTCTTGTGTATTGGTCATGGAATGGGCAGGGAGCTTGGACCGATTGGATCCGATGGGAACGAATCGGGAAGATCATTGAATAGTGAGGCCCAACTCACTGACTCAACCAAACTTCAGGCTTGTGCTGACTCAAGGATGAAACCGCTATCCGTTGTCCCATCGATTTCCGCTCGGAAATTTAAGGAGTATATTCAACGCTTCTCCCGTGCTCGCATTCTGGTTGTCGGAGATCTCATTCTCGATCATTATGTCTGGGGCAAGGTGCATCGTGTCTCTCCGGAAGCGCCTGTACCGATCGTTCATGTGGATTCTGAATCGTACAGAATGGGTGGAGCAGCGAATGTGTATCATAATATTCTGACATTAGGTGGACAGGCTGAACTGTGTGGCATGGTTGGTGCCGATCATGTTGGAAAACAATTCCTTGCCGACATTCGACGATCGTCCCCGTTGACTTCCGGTGTGTTTGTAGACTCTAGTCGTCCTACCATAAAAAAAACCAGAGTGGTAGCCCATAATCAGCAAATTGTTCGATTTGATGTGGAACAACGCCATGATATTTCCTCTCAACAGACAAAAAAAATAATAAAACATGTGGCTTCTCGTCTTCCTGAAGCCTCCTGCCTGGTGATTTCCGATTATGCGAAGGGCATGATCACAGTAGACCTGATGAAGGCCATTCAAAGTCTGGCTGAGCAATTCGGCGTGCCGGTTGTGGTGGATCCGAAGGTCGAGCATATGGCGTATTATCAGGGAGTGACGGTTATCACCCCCAATCATCTCGAAGCCAAACAGGCAGCTGGATTCCTCCCAAGCCAGGATGTTCCGATTGAACACATCGGCCTTGTGCTCCAACAACGATTACAGTGCCAGGCAGTCGTGGTCACGAGGGGAGAGGAGGGAATGAGTATTTTTGAAAAGAACGGCCAAACCTGGACCATCCCAGCCGTAGCTCGACAAGTCTATGATGTCACCGGAGCAGGCGATACCGTCATCAGCACTCTTGCATTAGCGCTGAGTGCAAAAGCCCCACTTTCTGAAGCCGCGGTATTAGCCAATCAGGCCGCAAGTATTGTCGTGGGTATGGTGGGTACCGCCACAGTGACGCGGGCACAACTCCAAGAGGCTTTACTCCATGGCCACAACTGACTCCCTCGTCAGCCTGTGTATTCCTGCTCGCTACGGATCGTCACGATTTCCTGGGAAACCGCTCGCTCTTTTAGCCGGAAAGCCCCTTATCCAGCATGTCTATGAAGCGGTTCAACAGGTTTCGCAGGTAGGACAAATCTTGGTTATTACCGACCAGGAATCCATTGAACAAGTGGTCAAAAGTTTTGGTGGAGAAGTCTGTCTCGTCAAGGAATACTGTCGAACCGGAACGGACCGAGTGGCGAAAGTGGCTTCTCAGTTCAAATATGACGTGATTGTGAACCTGCAAGCTGATGAAATTCCTCAGCATCCTGGGTTGCTGGATGATCTCATCCTTCCTTTTTTGGCATCTACGGCAGGGGTGGGGACATTGAAAAGGCAACTACACCGCACACAAGACCTTACCAATCCGTCAATCGTCAAGGTGGTGACCGATATCAATGGGCAGGCCCTGTATTTCTCACGGAGCCCGATACCCTGCTGGCGCGATGGGGTACCTTCAGGAAATAATCATATCGCCTATATGCATTTGGGAGTGTATATTTTCAAGAAATCAGATCTATTACGATTTGCCGGGTTGCCATCGGGATATCTTGAGGAGGCAGAAAAATTAGAACAATTGCGGGCATTAGAACATGGCCTGCCGATAATGGTTTGGGAAACGAAACACGAATCTATTCGTATCGATACTCCTGAAGATATTATGACTGCGGAGGGCCTTTTATCCAGGGACTCCTGGAACTCGAAAGAGAGTCTGTTGGGGACCGGAGAGAGGGTTGAAAATAGATAGAACAATATGGTGGAGTCGACAGATCAAAGGGAGGCCATGTGGATCATTTTCCAACTAACCAGAAAATATCATGAGTAAATTTCTTTTTGTGACAGGCGGAGTAGTGTCTTCCTTAGGGAAAGGGTTGTCTTCTGCGGCTATCGGGCATTTATTAGAAAGCCGTGGCATGACTATCACCTTTCTCAAGCTGGACCCCTACATCAATGTCGACCCTGGGACGATGAATCCCTATCAACACGGGGAAGTCTATGTCACCGATGATGGAGCGGAAACCGACTTGGACTTGGGGCATTATGAGCGATTTACGACAGTGCAGTTGCATCGTGAAAATAATTGTACGACAGGGCGGATTTATGAGTCGGTGATTCAAAGGGAGCGAAGAGGGGAATATCTTGGAGCGACGGTTCAGGTCGTCCCACATATCACGGACGCCATTAAGCAAACGATTCTCAATGTGGCCCATGACGTGGATGTCGTGATCGTGGAAATTGGAGGGACCGTTGGAGATATTGAAAGTTTGCCCTTTTTAGAAGCCATTCGGCAAATGCCCTATGAGGTTGGTCGGGAAAACGTCTTATATATCCATCTCACCTTGGTGCCCTATATCGGAACGGCGGGGGAACTTAAAACCAAACCCACGCAGCATTCCGTTAACAAACTTCGTGAAATCGGCATTCAACCCAATATCCTGCTGTGCCGGACGGATCGCTTTCTCCCTCCTGGCGTGAAAGATAAAATTGCCATGTTTTGTAACGTGGATAAAGGTTCTGTCATTACGGCCAAAGATGTGGACTCCATCTATGAGGTACCGATTATCCTGAGAAAAGAGGGCCTAGATGAACTTATTGTCCGCTTACTCCATCTTGAAACGCGCCCACCGAACCTTCGAGATTGGGACATTTTAGTCCAGAAGATTAAGCGGCCTCGCCATGAAGTCACGATAGCACTGGTTGGCAAATATGTAGAATCTCGAGAATCCTATAAAAGCGTATCGGAAGCCTTGACTCATGGCGGATTACACGATGAAACAGGTGTTCATATTCAATGGGTGGAATCAGGTGACATTGAAAAGGACGGGCCCGAACGTCTGTTAGCTGATGTAGACGGAATCTTAATTCCGGGAGGGTTTGGTCTTCGAGGGATCGAAGGGAAAATTGATACGATCCGGTATGCCAGGGAGAGACATCTTCCTTTTTTTGGAATTTGTTTGGGGATGCAATGTGCAGTAATTGAAATTGCCAGAAGTCTAGGCGGACTTCAGCATGCCAATAGTTCAGAATTCAATCCTGACACGCCGCATCCCGTAATCGACCTCCTTCCTGAACAACGATCCATCCAAGAAAAGGGCGGGACAATGAGATTGGGAGGTTTTCCCTGTCGATTGATTCCCAATACGCTGAGCTTTGCCGCCTATGGGCAATCGGATATTCGTGAACGACACCGCCATCGCTATGAATTTAACAATGAATACCTTGAAGCGTTGACCTCAAAGGGTTTGACAGTTAGCGGGACATCCCCTGATGGAAGGTTGGTAGAAATCATCGAATTGCAAGGGCATCCCTGGTTTGTGGGTACACAATTCCATCCAGAGTTTCAGTCTCGCCTGTGTTCTCCTCACCCTCTTTTTTCTGCATTCATTGGCGCCGCACTTCAAAGAAAGTTCGGTACGTAAGGAACTGAATGTAACATGGCTCAATCCACTCAAGTCGATATTGGCCAGTTCTCCGTTGGCGGGAGTTGTCCGCATTTTTTAATTGCGGGACCTTGCGTGATCGAAAGCGAAAAGTTGGTTATTGAGACCGCTGTTGCAATTGCGGAAATTGCCAAAGATCTTCATATCCCATACATCTTTAAGGCTTCCTATGATAAAGCCAATCGTACCTCGATTTCTTCATTCAGGGGATTGGGCATAAAGGAAGGATTGAAAATTCTTAAGAAAATTAGTCGTGAATTGGGTATCCCCATTTTAACGGATATTCACGAAGTCCACGACGTTTCTCAAGTTGCAGAGATTGTAGATGTGTTACAAATTCCTGCTTTTTTATGTCGACAGACCGATTTGCTCATTGCTGCCGCCAAATCCGGCCGGGTGGTCAATGTGAAAAAAGGACAATTTTTATCTCCTTGGGATATGGCAAATGTTGTCCATAAACTTCAAGAGGCCGGGAGTAGCAAAATTTTCTTAACTGAGCGGGGAGCTAGCTTCGGCTATCAAAATCTTGTCGTCGATATGCGCTCATTACCCGTCATGAGAAACCTGGGATACCCCGTGGTATTTGATGCAACCCATAGCGTGCAATTACCTGGCGGGGGGGGAACGGTCTCTTCAGGACAACGGGAATTTGTGGCGCCCTTAGCCCGTGCGGCGGCCGCAGCCGGATGTGACGGATTCTTTATGGAAGTGCATCCTCGTCCGGAGGAGGCACTTTCCGATGGGCCAAACATGATACGATTGAGTGAGTTGCGAGGTTTATTAGCACAACTTCAAGCCATTTGGCAGGTAACCGGGAAGGGAGAAATCTCTCCTCTTACTTGAGTTTTTGGAAGAAAAATTTGAATTTTTATGAATCAATCTGAAGGAGTAAAAGAAAAGTCAGAACAACATGATGTAATTATGGAAGAAGTTTATCTCAATCTTCCTAATTCTCTTACTCTTTTGCGGATCCTGCTAATTCCTGTTTTTGTCTGGTTTTTCTCCGAATCAAGTCCTGACCGGGCACTGGCAGCCGGCCTGGTGTTTGCCTGTGCGGCTTTCACGGATTTTCTTGACGGATATTTGGCCAGAAAAAGTGGGCAGATAACCAATTTAGGGAAATTGCTGGATCCGGTTGCCGATAAACTCCTGGTGGCCTCTGGGCTGATTCTTCTTGTGCAATTTCAACGTGTTGCGGTGTGGTTGGCGATTGTGATGATTGCACGCGAATTGATTGTGACCGGAGCCAGGGTGGTCGCAGCGAAAGAGGGATTTGTGGTTCCAGCTGACTCTCTTGGAAAATTTAAAGTCATCGGCCAAATCGGAGGGATTCTATGCCTTATTCTCCAGGGCGTTTGGGTACAAAGTGAGGGCCCACTGGCTGCTATTGGAACCGGACTGTTGTACATAGCTTTGTTCTTCTCCTTATTTTCCGGCTGGCGATATCTCATGCAAATCTTTAAAAAAATTAGTCCCCAATATTGGTAGGAGTGCTCACAAGTCACCAGGAAATGGAACTGTATTTTTTATTAGGAGTGATCGGCGCTTATCTCTTAGGATCTATCCCGTTTGGCTTGGTCAGTTCTCGCATTTTCGGAACGGATGATCCACGCACACATGGGAGCCATAATATCGGTTTTACTAATGTTCTGAGAGTATCCGGCAAAAAAGTCGGAATCTTTACTTTAATTGGGGATTTAGGGAAAGGAACGGTTGCGACCGGCATTGCAGGCTTCGCCGGGCTTCCCTGGATCTGGATCCTTGCCATCGGCTTTTCAGTCATTCTTGGTCATGTTTTTTCTATTTTTTTAGGATTTAAAGGGGGAAAAGGTGTCGCCACAGCCTTAGGTGCCATTATTGGCATTCATCCGTTGATTGGATGGCTTCTTGTTGGTGTGTGGTTAGGAGCCGTATCGGTTTTTGGATATTCCTCAGGGGGAGCACTGCTGGCTTTTTGTGTGTTTCCATTCTTGGCTTATTTTCTGACGTACGACTTTTATTTTTGCCTTTTTGCTTTGGGAGTTACTGTGGTCATTTTTTTCTGCCACAAAGAAAACATTCTCCGTCTTAGCCAGGGAACCGAAAGCAAAATGAGACTATTTTCTATTTAACATAATATTTATTATCCGACATTGCAAAAATTAAGGTTTAGAATGAATTTAGGGAATGCTTCACTCATATTATCATTGTGTGGCCTTCTGTTATATATCTCTCCGTCTCCCGCAGTTAGCCAGACAGCCAAAGAACTTAGAGGGCTACAACTTCTTGAAGATATCCAACAGGCCATCACCAGCCTGGCTGAACGGGTGACGCCCACCGTCGTCAATATTACACCAATTCGGGAAATCGCTCAGGGACAAGGCTTTCAGCGACGTGCGCCATTTTCTCAAGGGAGTGGCTCAGGCGTTATCGTGCGGGAGGATGGAATCATCGTAACCAACAATCATGTAGTTGGGGAAGACGCCAGGGAGGCAGATGTTCGGCTATCCGATAAGTCCAATATGATTGCCCGGGTCATTGGGCGTGACAAGGAAACCGATATAGCGGTCCTCAAAATTGAATCTGACCGGAAATTTCCAGTTGCTCATTTTGGGGACTCCAACGCCTTAAAAGTCGGACAATGGGTATTGGCTGTCGGAAATCCGATGGGACTAGACCGAACGGTGACCTTAGGCGTTGTGAGTGGTATTGGAAGGGAACGCCTCAATTTATCCCGGTATGAAAACTTCATTCAAACGGATGCTGCAATCAATCCTGGGAATTCAGGAGGGCCGCTCTTTAACCTGCAAGGTGAGGTGATCGGAATCAATACTGCCATAATCCATATGGCACAAGGCATAGGATTTTCCATTCCCGCCGATATGGTTTCGCGTGTGGTTGATCAACTGGTGTCACAGGGGCGAGTGGTTCGTGGGTGGCTTGGTGTCGGGATTCAATCTCTCACGAAAGAACTTGCGGAACAATTTGGGATTAAGGAAGGCCGTGGGGTTCTTGTCAACGAAGTTTACGAACACGATCCAGCCCATGTGGCCGGCATTAAACCAGGGGATATCATTGTGTCCGTAGACGACAGCTCGGTTGATTCGCCCAACCAACTGTCAAGACTGGTTGCGCGCGTGGGACCTGGTGAGAATGCCAAAATTCTGGTGTTACGGGACGGAAAAGAATTGACTTTCCTCGTGCCGATGGCGGAGAGGCAGGAAAAATCCATGTTAGCCTCACTCCCCTTACAAAAATCAGAAGTCACTTTAGGGCTTGATGTCCAAGGGCTTACCGCTGCACTCGCTGAGCAATTTGAATTAGAAGAAACCGTGGGAGTGCTTGTGACCAAAGTTGAACCCGGCGGTCTCGCAAACTCTGAAGGGATTCAAGAAGGAGATCTGATTAACGAGGTCAATCGGCAAACCGTCCGGACCGTCACACAGTTTTCCGAGGAAGTCGCCAAGGTGAAGCCGGGTCAAACTATTTTACTTCGAATTATTCGAAAGACAAGGGCATTTTTCATTGTGATCAAAACGCAGCCTTAAAGCCACTCACAATATGAGAGGGGGTCAGTGAGACGAAACGGCTTCCTTGTCTTTTTTATGTTCTTCCACAATACGGTTCAGACAATCCTTCGGTACCTCCTCGTAACCTGAAAATTCCATCACATAACTACCCTTTCCAGCCGTCATGGATGTCAAGGAGGGAGCATACTTCAGCATTTCCGCCAGCGGCACAAAGGCTTTCACAATTTGATTGTGACCCTTAGTCGCCATTCCCTGTATGCGTCCACGGCGCGAGTTAAGATCTCCAATCACGGTTCCCACCAAATCATCAGGGACTAGAACATCTACTGACATGATAGGCTCAAGAATCGTGCTTTGAGCGGCTTCCAGAGCATGCTTGAGGGCCATTGATCCGGCCACTTTAAAGGCCAACTCCGAAGAATCAACGGGATGATGAGATCCATCATAGACAGTCACACGAATATCCACGATGGGAAACCCAGCAACAATCCCATGCTGCAGGGCTTCAATCACACCCTTTTCCACTGCCGGGATGAAATTCCGTGGTATGACGCCACCCACAATTTTGTTGTGAAATTCAAACCCAGCCCCTCGGGGAAGCGGCTCAATTTGTAACCAACAATCCCCATATTGTCCATGCCCACCGGTTTGTTTTTTATATTTTCCTTGGGCCTGAGCCATACGATGGATCGTTTCCTTATAGGGCACTTTCGGCATGTGCAAGTCCACTTCAACTCCATACTTTCGCCTCAGTTTGTCTAAGGTGGCATCGATGTGGCTCTGCCCTACCCCACTTAACAGCATTTCTTTTGTCTCTTCATTCCTAAGAAATTCGAGAGACGGATCTTCTTCAACCAACTTGTGAAGACCTAAACTGACCTTGTCAATCTCATTCTTGCTTTTTACCTCCAAGGCATACGACATGACCGGCCGCGCTATTTTCAGTCCGGGGAATATAATGGAATGTCGTTCATCGCAAATAGTGTCGCCGGTTTGGGTATCCTTTAATTTACCGATGGCCGCAATATCTCCGGCATAGACCTGATGAACCTGGTGATGTTTTTTGCCCAGGGAGAAAAAGAGATGCCCACCCTTCTCCTTAGTCTGCCGGGAGGCATTATAAAACCCTGAATCGGCCTGTAAAGTCCCTGACAACACCCGTACAAATGATAGACGCCCCATAAATGGATCGATGGTGGTTTTAAAGACGAAAGCTGAAAACGGATCATGTGGATCAGAATTTCGTTGACCTTCGTCATGCGTCAGAGGTTGCAGGCCGACATTGGGATGGAGACTGGAACGATCTGAAGGAGACGGAAGATATCGTCGTATCGCATCGAACAGGCTTGTGGTTCCAATATTGCGAATAGCAGATCCGCACAACACCGGCACAAGCTTCCGCTCTAATGTGCCGAGCGTCAATCCATCCTGTAAATCTTCATCTGAGATCTCACCCTGGGTAAGATATTTTTCCAACAATTGATCATTCGTTTCTGCCACCTGTTCCATAGCTCGGCGCCGGAATTCATTTGCAACTGGTTGGTGCTCTGGGGAAATCTCCGTTTGATGGACTTTGGGCGTGCCGGAAACCGGACTTATGACATTCCTCGAAATGAGATCAATGACACCAGTTAGCGTGGCTTCCTCTCCGACAGGAATGGTGATGGGGACTCCGGTAAATCCCAATGTTTTTTCACACTCTGCCAGAAAGGAGCGATAGTCCGCCCGTTCTTTATCCAGTTCATTTATAAACAGGAGACAGGGAAGTTCGTGTTCCTGAACAAGGTCCCAGACTCGTTCGATTTCTGACCGTAGCCCTGTACTGGCCCCGACAACCAGCACCACGCCATCCACCGCCCTGAGAGCGGATTGAACCTCAAAGGCATAATCGCTCATCCCCGGTGTATCAATAATATTGACTTTTGTACCCTGCCATTCGAACTGGCAGATGGTCGAACTGATTGAATGGTGCCTTTGGACCTCTTCAGGTTCAAAATCACCAATGGTGTTTCCCTGAGGAATGGTCCCCATGGTCGGGATGATTCCCGTGGAAAAGGCCAGTGCTTCACACAGGGTGGTCTTCCCTGCTCCAGGGTAGGAACAGATGACCACGTTACGGATGGATGGGGCCGATTCGTGTGACATGCGAACCTCCTCTCAATTTCCCTGAATTTTAGGTAGGAGTGGAAGGAGTGTCAATGAAAAAGAACAAGGGGCTGTCAGGAGACCAACGCTCTGTTTATCTCATCGTCAGTGGACCGACAGATAGGACTTCAAAAAATCTTCAAGATGATTCGGGGGAAAAAACATTCAGGCAAAATTTTCCTAGTAAATTCTGAGGTTTTTTCTTGAAAATGGTTTCGAGCATTTTGTTCGGACATTTTGGCACCCAGGTTGCTCTAGTGTCCTAACCAAGAGAGAAAAATTGATACCAATCCCATGGTGGCCCATACACCGGCATCAATGAACGGAACGATGTAAGTCGTTTCATCTCTCGCCCCTCTTCTCGTACAGGCTGATACAGACATCAGGATCTTTTGAGATCCAGGGAAATTTTTACGCCAAAGACTAGGTAATAACACTTACTTCAGGTGGGGGATCGAATGAGCACATTAACACCAGAGTTAGCGGGTATAACTTCAACGAATCAATGTGCTGGATTGAGGCAGATAACTCAGGAGCTAGTTCCTGGTAATCTTTCCAGAGCTCGTGACCTTGCGCCACTTTCCTTCCTTTTACATTGTCTCGGAGGGACTTGGGACGGGTACCTGGTTGGATGGCACGAGAACAATATGCACTTCCGTCTGACCGGATTCCCTCCCATAGAACTGTCGCAGATCATTGAGTTGAAATATGGCATTTCAGGTCAAGATCATCTCCTAAAAAAGTTTCAGGGAATTATAAAAAATATACAGTTGGTACCAGGGCAGACCCCTTGGTCAGGGACAACAGACATTCTTCTAGACTGCCAAACAGAGAATGATGCCGCTGGTTCATTTTCGTCAGGTACAAGAGTTCTGCTGCCCCAAGAAGAGGGCCTCATGGTACATGGACATGTTTTAAAAGGTTCGTTCAATTCGTCCTGGAAAATTCAAAACCACGAACTCTCCGACTCAATAGCAGTTGTTTCTTTTCCTGAGAGGGAAGAAGAAATGAAAAATGGGCCACTTATTCTTCAAAAAACGGGCGTGTCTAGCAGTCGTCTCACTATTAAAAAAGGCAATGGGCAGCGGATTAGTGCCTACCATGACCAACCTATGGAGGAAAATTCAACGGAAGGACCTGTCGTCGTTCTTGCCCCGGGGTATGGGGAAACCAAGCGGGATTATTTAACCTTGGCATATTACTTTGCCAGCAATGGGTTTCATGTCGTGCGCTATGATCATACCAATCATATCGGCGAGAGCGATGGACTGCACTATCAAATATCCCTTTCATCAATGAAGGATGATTTTCAAACTGTGACCCGTTATGTGAGGGCCACTTGGCCGCACGCAGCCATAATCGGTGTGGCTGCCAGCTTAGCTTCGCGAGTCGCTCTCAAAGCCGAGGCTGAATGTCCATCATTATCCCTCCTGATCATGCTCATGAGCATTGTCAATGTCCAACGGTCTGCAGCCACGGTTCATCAGGAAGATCTCTTCGCAGCTTATGGAAATGAGCAGTGCCCTGACTCGGCAAATTTTTTGGGCTTCAATGTGGGCAATCAATTTTTGGGTGATGCCCTTGCCAACAAATTTGTCACGCTTGAGGACACCCTCATTGATGCGGAATCCTTAACCTCCCCTGTCATACTGGTTTCCGCCGAGAAAGATGCCTGGGTCGCTCCCGATGATCTTCATGCGTTTCGGAATGCATTAGGACGACGTCTTGAGCATTGGATGGTGGTGCCAGATGCATTGCATCGTCTACAGGAAAACCCCAAAAGAGCTCGTGAAACCTATCGGCAACTCATTGCACAATGCCATGAGCACGTGAATCAGAACGCGGCTCCTGATGTGATCCACACCCCCAATCGACTAGACTTGGGGCGCCAAAATCGACGAGAAAAATTTGCGCAACAACGACAGGCCGAGACCGACGTCGGCAAAGGATTTTGGCAGGATTACTTGGGCCATTTTCAGTCGGTGGCGCAATGCCGGGATTATGTGAAACTCCTGGACCATGTGTTTCATGCCTTAGGCCCCATCGCACCTGGCCAACGGTTTCTGGATGCCGGCTGTGGAAATGGCAATGCAGGGTTATATTTTTTGGATAGGCTTTCCGCCACCATTTCCAGTGGGATCCCGTACCGAGAGAAGTCCATTCAGTATGTGGGGATTGATGTCGTTCCTGACGCCTTGAAACGGGCTAACAAAGCGATGCTTGCCGCCGACACAGAATGGCAACATGGCATGACCTCTCCGACGCCCTTCGTCACGAAGGCATGGGCGCAGGTAGATTTAGGTCAGCCACTCCCCTTTCCAGACAACCGATTCGACCGGATTGTTTCTAATCTGGTGATTGGATATGTCCCGGATCCGGGCGCTACCTTACGAGAACTGTATCGTGTTCTCGCTCCAGGGGGACGAATCGTTATTTCCAATTTAAAACCCAATGGTGACTTTTCCGGCATTTACCAGAATCTGGTCAGTAGTGCTGCTCTCCCACAACAACGAGAGGAAGCACGGGATCTCTTAAATAATTACGGGAAAATCCGACAGGCCGAAAAAGAAGGGCAATTTTGTTTTTATGATCAAACCCAATGGGAATCCATCGTTGCCACCTTGGGCTGTACGAATGGGGGTATTTTTTCAACTTTTGCAGGACAAGCGTATCTGGTTGTTTTAGACAAACCTATTGTCTGCACGCAGGCGAAAAGGCCCATTATCCAGGATGCAGAACCATACCCCACACGGAACCAGCGGACAGGACTTCTGAAGCAAGTGGCATAGGATGGTCCCTTTCTATCTCTAAATATTTTTCAAGAGGAACGCATGGCATGAATGGGACATCAAGATGACAATGACTGAGCATGGATGGCTCAGAAAAGTGTCGTTCACGGAGGCACAAGAGGAGGTATCCACCGACCTTCAGGGACTTAACTCTTTTGACTTCTGCCTGCATTTATTGTCCAATAGGCTTTCAAAGATGTCAGAGTCTATGATGTAGTGTGATCTCTCTTCTGTCATTGTTTTAGACGTGAATTTTTACGCCTTCAGCGGACTCCTGAATGGTCTGGCCGCCACAGCCTCCGGCCTTATTGTCTATGCCAAAAATCCTCACAGCTCCAAACATCAGGCCTATGCCCTGTATTGTTTGGCTGCCGCCATTTGGGGATATGGGTATTGCGCATGGCACCTTTCCTCAACGCACGATCTCGCCCTTCTCTTTGTTCGCTTGTTAATGGCCGGAGCCATTTTTCTTCCGCCAGCCTATCTGTGGCATGTCCTGACCTTATTGGATGATGTGGAAGCCAACAGATGGGTTATTCGTCTTGGATGGGGCGCTAGTTGTATTTATTTCGGCGCGAATTTTACCACCTATTTCGTGGCTGATGTCCATCATGTCGGGGATTTTCCATTTTGGCCGCAACCCGGTCCATTTTTCCATATCTATCTCCTGGGGTTTGGCCTATCGACTATTTATGGAACGTGGCTGCTTTATCGTGGAGCACGGACCAGAACCGGGCTTGAACGTTCACGATTTTTCCTTCTCACCATCGGATCAGTCATTGCCTACTTAGGGGGAATGACGACTTTTCCGCTCTGGTATGGAATTGAAATTCCACCGTACGGCACAATCCTACTGACGGTCTATACGTCGGTTGTCGCCTACACGCTCCTACGATACAGGCTCATGGATCTCGGGACGGCTGTTGAACGAAGCATTACTGGAGGCCTCCTATTAGCACTCGTGGCTTTTCCTGCCTATCCGATCCTCCTCCTGGGCCAGAGTCTGTATTTTGGGCAAATTAATATCGCCTATTCTTTTGTGGAACTGAGCGTGTTGCTCATCTTAGTGCTTGGAGCGTCCTCCTTGAAGCGGGAAGCAAAAACATTAATTACGAAATCACTGTTCAAGGAACGATATAATCGACATGAAACGGTGGTACATTTCTCTAAGTCCCTCCTCTCCATATTGGAATTAAAAGATTTGACGGCGACTATCGTGGAATCCATTTGTCCCACATTAGGATTGCAGTGGGGAGTGTTATATTTACGAAGTTCCAGTAGTCAGGATTATCGTCCAGTATCCAGCTTTGGAAAATCCACCACAGATTTTCCAATCCTCCATTTGCATAAAACTCCTACGTTGCTAGAAATGTGGAGACAGGGCACGTCCTGTTTTGTCATCCATGAATTGCAACTCTCTACCATCAACTCCGACTCTGAAGCCGTCATTGCGCAGCTCGCTCATATTGGAACAGAAGTGTGTTTGCCCTTGGTTAACAAAACACGGCTCTTAGGTTTTTGTGTGTTTGGACCTAATACGAAAAGTGGAGGAGGGTATACCACCCAGGATTTGGATTTATTGACAACCTTATCCCAAGAAGCATCCGTGGCGTTAGACAATGCCTTGCTCTATGAAGAGCTCAAGCGTTCCCAATCGTTAGTACGTCGAACTGATCGCCTTCGTTCTCTGGAGACCATGGCCGGTGGATTGGCTCACGAAATTAGAAATCCATTGACGTCGATTAAAGCCTTTGTGGATCTGGCACCTGAACGAAAGGATGATGAACAATTTCTGGTTCGATTCAGTAAGGTCGTCAAAGAAGATGTCTTTCGCATTGAGCGGCTCACGCGAGAGATCTTGGATTATGCTAAACCGATGGAGCCGTTTCTCAAAGAAGAAGATCTCAATGATATTGTAGAATCCTGTCTGTATACTCTTAGAATTCGACCCTCTCATGAATTAATTGTCGTCGAAACAGATTTGGCTAACGGATTGCCAAGGGTATTTGCCGATCGGCAGCAATTGAAGCAGGTATTTCTCAATCTGTTGTTTAATGCCGTGGAAGCCATGCTCCCAGAAGGTGGGGTGTTAACGGTGCGCACTCGAAAGATTGGTTCAGGTATGGCGCAGGATTGGGTGCAGGTGGATATTCACGATACTGGAAAGGGAATAAACCCTGAAGATATCGAGCATATATTTGATCCATTTTTCACCACAAAACACTTAAGTCAGGAACATGAGGGAACCGGCCTGGGATTGGCCATTGCCCATCAAATCATTCAAGAGCATCGCGGAAGCATTGAGGTCCAAAGTGTGCGAGGCGGGGGAACCACGTTTCTCGTGAATCTCCCCAGTTCTCTAGCCCCCACATCAGTTTCTCCAGCCCAGAGTCTGTCGCCCGAGTCTGACCACCCCACTCTCGATTGACCCACCCTGTGCCGTTCGCTCCATGTGGTCTTCACACCACAAGCGGTAATCCCTTAAAAGCCAAAAGAGAGAAGGCTTCTGAATAAGATATTCAGACAGGGGGACAGGTAATGGCGGCTTGAGAAGCCATACAGAGCGGTCATCTAGCATGCGGAAGGCGTCCTTCAATCAATTGCCCCTCCCAATCTCCGGTTCCCTTTTTCAGATGAAGAACCCGGGAGCGAGTGAGGCCAGCCCTTTGAAGCCACTCCCGAACATCTCGCACGGAATAGGTGTTTCCCCGCTGGGTATAGAGCAACATGGAGACCGCAAAGAGATTGGCTTCAAGTGGCTGAAGTTCGTTCGAATCCTGCAAAAAGGTATCTTGAATGAGCAACCGTCCACCAGGATTGAGAATTCGTTTAATTTTTTTGAAAATTCTGAGATTGTCTGCAGGAGAATAGATATGGAGCACATTGGAATACCAGACAACATCATAGGTGCCTGAAATGGGTGCTGTTAAAAAATCACCAGCTTGATAGGTCAAGCGGTTTCCCGAAGAGGACTGTTCCGCCAGCATACGCGCCACGTCCAGAGCGGCAGACCGATCCATCACTGTAGCGTGAAGTGTTGGATTCTTGGCTAAAAAGGCCAGAGCATAGGTGCCAGGTCCCCCGCCTAAATCCAGTAGAGTGCGATGCGCCTTCAACGAAATCTGTTGGGCAACCTCCCTGGCCGGTTGGATCGACCGGTGATGCATGGCCCAGGAAAATGACCGTCGATATTCCGTGGTTTCCGGTTCCTGGCTGTCCAATGGCTGACCGACACGTATCACTTCCGTTAACCTAGACCATTCGCTCCATTGACGCTGCATGAGCACTAGATAATCTCCCCGAAAGTCCGGTCTTGATTCTTGGAGGTAACGTTTGGAAAACGGAGTCAGACGGTATCCTGACTGTGATTTGACTAATAACCCAACACTGGCAAGATTCCGGCACAAGATTGCGAGTCCACGTTGGCTCACCCGCACTCGTTTGGCTAACTCTGGAATCGTCCAATCCCGATCTTCCATCTTCGTAAATAAATTCAGATCTAATGCCGAAAAAATAATTCTTGGCAATCGAAAGGCATAGATGGCCTCTCGAAATTGCTTAAAGGATTTGATGGAACTTGCGATCGGTTTCACGATGATCTGGAAAATCTAAGTGAGTATTTCGATGTGGGAATCGGACCTGTAATTAGCGAGTTGAGAACCAAGTCTGGCAGGTCTTGATTTGTTGATGGAGGTCAGCAAGGTCACCGAAGTCGACCGGGCGTTCATAGTAGGCGGCAACATGCGACTCATTCATCTCAATTCGTTCGGTGAAACCGAGACGCATGAGTTTTGGCCGGTATTTGGAAACAGTTTGTTGCAAGTAAAATTTGGCTTGTTTCGCAAGCTCGTCGGTTCCCAAATCTTCTGGCGTCCCATCCGACAGCATGCTTTTCATATCCTCCAGATCGTATCCCGCCATACACACCAGCTTGCCATCGGCGGTGATTTCAAGTAACCAGTCTTCGTCCGGTAAGGGAAGGGTTAAGGCTTCCATAGAATCGATATCCATCCACCCGTGAATTTCATCCACAAGATACATTCTGGCCTCAGGCCATAGAATTGAAGGGGTGCAGGACTCACTCATGCGTTGTTCCAGTTCGGGCGCTCAGCTGGGATTCTAAAACCTGTAAGCGCCGTGTATTTTCGTCGAGTTTCGGCAGTTGATATTTTTGGTCTATGCGTACAACTTTTCGTAAGTATTGCACGGCCTGACTCCATTGCCCTTGGGCTTCATGGCAACTGGCCAGAACATACCAGGCACCGCCCATTCGCAGTTCATCTTTCAACCGTCTGGCAACATCCAGGCTGGTCAAGGTACAGGATTGCGCTTCTTCAAATCGTCGTTGACTTAAATACAACCGTGCCATCATACGAAAGACATCGGACTGTCCAGCTTCATTCCCGACCCGGCGCATCAAGATTAAGGATTCCTGATAATAGGCGAGTGCATCCTCTTCCTTGCCCGTTTCCCTCGCGACTAATCCCAAATCAGAGAGTAAAACCGCCTTTCCGGCATAGTCGGACAAATGATTCATTAAATCCAAAGCTTCTAGATAATACGCCCGGGCGCGTTCCCATTCGCCGGCATCGGCCGAAAGGTTCCCCAAATTGGCTAAAGTCGTACTAATCCCCCGTTCATCACCCAGAATTTTTTGAAGCTCTAACACCTCACTATAATAGGCTCTGGCTTGTTCCCGGCGACCACTCACGGCGCAAATATTACCCAAATTGCCCAATGTCGTGGCCAATGACCGTTGGTCTCCATTTTGACGATCAACTTCCAGAGCTTGCGCATAACATTGAAAAGCTTCTGTATAAAAGCCTTTGGAAAAGTGGCGATTGCCTAAGGAGTTGAGATTGGCGGATTGAGACCAAGCCATGAATCCTCACGTCTGGTCACAGTGCGGATGAAAAACCTTACAGGCCATTATCAGGGTTTCGATTCATTCATTTTCCAGTAAACCTTCAAGTGCGGACTTGGCTCCGGTGAGCAGGGATGTGCCATCTCCAACTAGAAGGCTATTAAAGTTATACTTTAATAATCGACGGAGATTGTCGCGGGCTTGAAGAATATTATTATATTTTTCCGAAGGCAGCAGCCGCAGTGAACCTGGAGGATCTCCAATGATCGCATCTCCCACAATAAGTACTCCCTGACCCTGCTGCAAAAATAAGGCACTTTCTCCCGGAGATTTTTGATGCGAAAGCTGAACAACCCAAATCCCCCCTGGAAGCAATTCCCCATCCTTAAAGGTCTTATCAATGGGAAGAGTCATCTCTTTAGCATCTAATTCCGGGGCCATCACCTGACAGTTAAAGATTTCCCGGAAATTGGCCGCTTCTCGTCCATGGTCTCGATTGGTCAAGATAATATAATCTAGCCCACCTCCCCGCTGCGTGATGGCCCTATCACTGGCATTCATGGGAGGTGGGTCAACTACTATTCGATGCTCCCCCACGGCCAATAAATGACCGTTAAAATTAATTTGTTTTTCCTCAGAAAACCAGGACCATTCAGAAATATTGGGCAGAATGGTTTTCATAAGGTTTCCAGAGTTTCTTGGAGAAGGGCTGTGGTTTTGGCTTGAACGGCCGGTTCTTCTGGAAGATCCAACATGTCATCCTCGTGGACCGTAATAAATTTACGATTGGATCCTTTGGTAAGAGAAATGAGTAAAAGACTGCGCGAAGGAGTGGTCGGAATGACGACCTCAACGGCCGCATCAAGGGATTTCACGATCTCAAGAAATCTTTGTTTCCCGTTTTCTAGTTCGTCCATAGTGCCCTAACATTCGGGTTAAGAATGCGTGAGAGGAGTCATCAGCCTACATAGTCGAGCGAATAGGCCGTGCCTCCAACAATTTCTCTACTTCCTGAAGAATCGCTTCATGCCCAGCTAATGTGCCGTCAGTAAAGAAATTCCCCACACGCTGCCAACGAATTAGGCCATTTTGATCAATGACGTACACATTGGGAATAAATTTTCCCCCGCCATAGAGTTTGTCCGTCTTCTTTTCGGGGTCTAAAAGATAGGGATATGTAATCTTCAACGGGAACCCTTGTAGAAATTCCCTGACATCGGCAAGGGAATCTCCAGATGAATTGACTCCAATCACCGCAACAGGCTTGTCTTTGGTGGCATCATGTACCCTCTGGAGATTGGTACTTTGGATTAAACACGGCTCGCAAATATGAAAGAGTCCCAGAACCACCACCTTACCCTTAAACTGGTCAAGGGAGAGAGGTCGTCCATCCAGACCTGTCAGGGAGAAATTAGGAGCGGACTCCCCGACTTTAAAAAAACTTCCCGCCTGTGCGATAAAACCAGTGCTCAGTATTAAGATAACTATGATCAATACCTGAAGATTATTCCTTTTCATAGGCTCCTCCTGTTCATGATGCCTCCTAAGGCATATAATCAGAGATTTAACCTTTACATCTTCTAAAAGCCTACCACACGAATTTTTGGGGCGGCAACAAAACGAAAATACATTTAAGAGCGAGAGAGTTGATCCGGTTCGAATAATCCGAGTTGTAATTGCTCGGCTTTGGTCAACATGATGGGATAATTATCCGTAAAACAGGCATTGCAATAATGATGGGAAAAGCCGGGAGCCATTGCCAACATACCTTCTAGGCTAAGGTACCCTAAACTATCGGCCGTCACATAACGACGAATTTCTTCAATGTTGAGATTTGATCCTATGAGTTCTTTTTGGGTCGGCGTATCAATTCCATAATAACATGGGGCAATGACCGGTGGGGAACTGATACGCAGATGAATTTCCCGAGCGCCGGCCTGTCGAAGCATTTTGACAATCTTCCGACTGGTGGTGCCTCGAACAAGGGAGTCATCCACAACCACAATCCGTTTCCCTTCCAGGACCTCCGGGACCGGATTCAGTTTCAACTTTACGCCAAAATGGCGGATGGCTTGTTGCGGCTCAATGAAGGTTCGTCCCACATAGTGATTTCGGGTTAGTCCGATCTCAAACGGCAACCCCATCCCTTCAGCATAGCCCAGGGCTGCGGGAACACCGGAATCCGGAACAGGAATGACCATGTCTGCGTCCGCTGGACATTCCTTAGCCAATTGACGACCAAAGGCTTTACGAACCGGATACACGGCATTCGGGCCAAAAATTTTCGAATCCGGTCTCGCAAAATAGACATATTCAAATACACACTGGGCGCGCGAGCGCTCGAGAAACGGATGATAGGAAGTTAATTCTGTACCCTGAATGACAATAATTTCTCCCGGTTCAACTTCACGGACAAACTTGGCATCAATCAGATCGAAGGCGCACGTCTCGGATGCCACGACCCAACTGTTTTTATACCGCCCTAAACACAGCGGGCGAAATCCAAACGGATCGCGGGCGGCGATTAATTGATCATCCGTTAGCAGCACCAATGAAAAAGCTCCACGAACCAGACTTAATGCGTCAATCACCCGATTCACAATCGTATCGCCCTTGGAGTGAGCAATCAGATGAATGATGACCTCGCTGTCGGAGTCCGATTGAAAAATAGCCCCATAGGCCTCGAGTTCACCGCGAAGCACCCCGGCGTTCACTAAATTCCCATTGTGAGCCAAGGCCAAATTGCCAAAAGCGAAATTAACGGACAAAGGTTGAACGTTTTGCAACTGTCCACTGCCTGCCGTAGAGTATCGGTTATGCCCGATTGCCTTGGTTCCCGGAAGTTCGCGTAAGGTTTTTTTTGAATAAATATCAGCAACGAGACCTAGGCCTTTTTTTTGAAAGAATTGCTCTCCATCCGAAGACACAATACCGGAGCCTTCCTGCCCCCGATGTTGTAGGGCATAGAGTCCCAGGTACGTCAGATTCGCAGCTTCTTTCGATCCCGCAATTCCGAAGACAGCACATTCTTCATGAAACCCGTCCTGGGAAGGCATGGACTGTACCATTGGTAACTTCCTCATGATGTCCACCAATAGGCCAGATCATCTTGAGCCACCACAAAAGCTGACCGATTTAAATAATAGGAATAACCAATCCTACTCACCATGCTTCGGCTCCAAATTGTCGTGCAAGAGCATGATGCCATTGGTCTGACATTTCAGAAATGGGCAGGCTTATCTGACATACTGGCCGGTCATGAGGTCCGCGAACAGTAATGTCCATATTTCCTTGAGTGACTTGGCCTAATTCGGTGCATGGCATGCCTGAGCCTTCAACGAGTTCTTTCAACGGCTTGACATGCTCAGGTTTGACCGAGACGACAACCCGTGAAGGACTTTCTCCAAAAAGTAGAGCATCAAGACGCAACCGATCTTGAGTCAGTATAACAGTTGCTCCAAATTGCGCGGAAGGATGGGTCAGACAGCATTCGGCTAAAGTCACGAGTAAGCCACCTTCTGAGCAATCATGCGCTGACTGGACAAACCTCTTTTTGATTAAGCTGAGTAGGAAGGGATAGAGAGCCTTTTCTCGATCCAAATCCAACCAAGGAGGATTGCCTTGTTCGCGAGAATGAATGACCTTGAGATATTCCGTCCCGCCTAAGTCCTCTTTCGTCTCCCCCAACAGGAAAATGTGATCGCCTGATTGTTTGAACCATTGAGTAGTAATGTCTTCCGGGCGCTCAATCAGTCCCACCATTCCCAAAATCGGTGTTGGGTAAATGGACACGCCATTCGTCTCGTTATAAAAGCTCACATTTCCACTGACGACAGGAATTTGGAATGTTCGACAAGCATCGGCGATCCCTTCGACCGCCATGATGAATTGCCACATAATGTCGGGACGCTCCGGGTTGCCGAAATTTAGGCAGTCGGTCACTCCGATCGGTTGGGCACCCGCACAGACCAAATTTCTCGCGGCTTCAGCCACGGCTAATCCTCCTCCCAAATAGGGATTCAGCAGGCAGTATCGGCTATTGCCATCCGTCGTCATGGCCAAGGCTTTCGTGGTCCCTTTAATGCGGATCACTGCGGAGTCGGAACCGGGACAGACCACGGTGTTGGTACCCACCATATAATCGTATTGCCGAAAAACCCAACGTTTGCTCGCAATAGTGGGTGAAGCTAATAATTTCAATAGCACCTCGGCAGGATTTTTGACATCTGGAAGCGTATCAATATTTAAGGATTGCAAAAACTCTTGATACGGTGGTGGCGCAGCAGGCCGTTCATAGCGTGGACCTTCTTCAGCGAGAGCATGCGCGGGTATTTCCGCTACGATCTGGTTGCCCTCTCTAATTCGTAAGAATCCATCATCTGTCACCTGCCCGACCACGGCGGCATCAATGCCCCATTTTCGGCAGATTGCCAGCACAGACTCTTCCTTTCCAGGTTGAGCTACCAGAAGCATTCTTTCCTGGGATTCCGAGAGTAATATTTCATACGGAGTCATGTGCGGTTCACGGCGTGGCACCTTGGCTAAATCCATGTCAATACCGGTTCCGGCGCGGGAGGCCATTTCGCAGGAGGAGCTGGTCAGCCCGGCCGCCCCCATGTCCTGAATCCCAACTAAGAGGTCCTGTTCTAAAAATTCAAGGCAGGCTTCAAGCAATAACTTCTCTAAGAAGGGATCACCGACTTGGACATTCGGACGTTTCTTGTCAGATGCATCGTCAAAACTGTCAGAGGCCATGGTGGCCCCATGAATCCCGTCTCGTCCAGTTTTGGCACCAATATACAGCACTTGATTTCCAGCACCTTTAGCTAGCCCACGCAAGAGCCGATCTTTTTTCACGATACCCAGACAAAAGACATTAACTAATGGATTTTTTGAATAAATATCGTTAAACGTAATTTCCCCCCCTACTGTTGGCACTCCCATGCAGTTTCCATAGGAAGAAATTCCAGAAACGACACCTTTCAGAATATGCTGATTTTTGGGAAGGTCCAATTCACCGAATCGCAGGGAATTCAACAACGCGATCGGGCGTGCTCCCATGGTAAAAATATCGCGCAGAATCCCACCGACACCTGTTGCAGCCCCTTGAAAAGGCTCAATATATGAGGGGTGGTTGTGCGATTCCATCTTAAACACTGCCGCGAGGCCCTCTCCAATATCCACGGCACCGGCATTTTCTCCTGGCCCTTGAACCACGCGCTCCCCCTCGGTCGGAAATCGCTTCAAATGAATGCGTGAACTCTTATAACTGCAGTGCTCGCTCCACATCACAGAAAAGATACCCAACTCAGTGAGATTCGGCTCACGACCAAGATGCTTGAGGATTTGCTGGTACTCATCCTCGGACAGGCCATGCTGTTCAATTATTTTTGCCGTAACAGGCTCCTGCGGCAAGCCTTTTGATTTCTGGGTCATGGCAAACAACTCATTTTCTATGAAAATCATTCCCAATTAGCAAAAAGGGAAGGAAACTGAAGGAAAACCGAATAGGTCACTAATAATTTCTAAACAAACCCGCAAAGTCGATTTCCTTCATGCTCCAGAAACGCACATTGGACAGTCGGGAAAGTCATTATTTCCATGAGGGGGAATTTAGCATACACACTGTCATACTGTCCTGTGGCCTAATGACCTGAAGGGAGGCGAAGGGGCAAATGATCAGTAACATAGGAAGCATAGCGCAAGGCCGTGAGCACTTGTTCATAGGTCAGATTCAATGCTTCCTGAACGTCATGAAATGATTTTCCGATCCCAAGGGTTCCAACCACGGTGGCCACATCAACGGCAGTGCCTGCCACACATGGCTTCCCGTGGCAGATGTCTGAAGTCATCGTAATTCCTGGAAAAACTTCCATGGTGACCTTGACCGACAAGGGAGGGCGGATATTGGCAATCGAGCCTATACCGGTTGAGGTGTTTTGTGTGTTTCCAACGCCGAAATCATAGATCGGAAAATATAAATTCCATCCTCATTATTGAGCAAGACTTCCGCGCCTCGTTCTGGATGAGGCATCAGACCAAGGACGTTGCCGGCCGCGTTGCGGATTCCCGCAATGTTATCCAGGGACCCATTGGGATTGGAATGAGAAGTCACTTTGCCTTCGCGATCACAATATCGAAATACGATTTGCGCATTGGCCTGCAAGGCGGACAATGTCACAGGGTTTGTATAATAATTTCCTTCAGCATGGGCAATCGGGAGTTTTAGAATCTGTCCGGGTTCACAGTGATTGGTAAAGGGGGTATTCGCGTTTTCCACCCGTATATAGTGATCTTCACAAACAAAGGAAAGATCCCTGTTGCGCAACATAGCACCAGGTAATATTCCAAGCTCTAAAAGCATTTGAAATCCATTACAGATGCCCAGGACCATTCCTCCTCGCCCAACAAACTCAACGACGGCCTCCATGATGGGAGAAAATCTGGCAATGGCACCCGTGCGCAGATAGTCACCATAAGAAAACCCCCCTGGCAGAATGATGGCATCCATGCCCTTGACGGATCGCTCTTGATGCCAGATAAACTCAGCCGTTTGTCCCATAACCTCCGAAAGTACATACGCACAATCCCGATCACAATTGGATCCTGGAAACACAATGACGCCGAAATTCATATCGTTCTCTGCTCGCTGACATTGATACAGAGATAAGAGCTATCAGAATAGAAAGCATCGCATTTAATCATGAAGACCATTGGAGAGACCATTATGCCTCAAGGATCTCGTATTGATATTCTTCAATGACCGTATTGGCGAGAAGTTTTTCGCACATCGCTTTGATGGTCTGTTCACCAGCCGTTGCGTCTGTTTCACAAAGATCCACCTCGATAAACTTTCCAATTCGGACCTCTCCAACCGATCCAAAACCAAGCGTTTGAAGCGATTGCTGAATCGCTCGGCCTTGAGGATCAAGAATTCCGTTTTTGAGTGTGATGTAAATTTTGGCTTTCATAAAGTTCCGGAAGGAGTGACGTGCACCCCGTGAATAAACGCATTACGATATAGGTCCACCATCAGGATGGCCAGTGGCAAAGTACGAACACAAGGCTCGCTACATCAGGAATTACCCGCAAACCCGCTTGAGAACTTCTTGATAGGTTTCCTCGATCCGGCCCAAATCTTTTCGGAAACGATCCTTATCCATGCGTTCTCCGGTTTGGATATCCCAAAAACGGCATGTGTCCGGAGAAATTTCATCTGCCAAAATAATCTGACCACTCCATAATCCGAATTCTAACTTAAAATCCACCAGAAACATGCCCTTTTTCTGGAAAAAAGGTTTGAGCACTTCGTTGACTTTGAGAGCCTGTTGCCGGAGTTCCTCGATTTGCCCGGGTGTGGCTAATTTCAACAATCGAATATGATCTTCAGAGATAAGAGGATCGCCCAGTGAATCATCCTTATAGAAAAACTCGACTAAGGGTGGATCAATAATCAAGCCTTCTTTTAAACCTAAACGTTTGACAATGCTGCCAGTGGCTCGATTACGCACCACCACTTCAACCGGAATAATTTTTACCCGACGCGTTAACATCTCCCGGTCATTGATTTGCTGAATGAAATGACTGGGAATTCCAGCGTCGGCCAGATGTTGAAACAGTTTTGCGGAGATCGCATTATTGACAATACCTTTTTCCAGAATCGTCCCACGTTTTTCGGCGTTGAAGGCAGTGGCATCGTCCTTGAAATACTGAATGAGCTCGTCATCCTTTTCGGTCAGGAAAATCTTTTTGGCTTTTCCTTCGTAAAGCATATTTCCTTTAATCAAGGTATTTTCCTCTTTTTAAATTTTTCTTTGGAGGAGTGATCCGGGTCGGTGTTGAGCTCTTTTTTCGAACTTTCCTCCCAAACACGCGCGTAAAAATTTCCTGTTGATGGCGCAAATAGGTTTTGGGATTAAAGCATGTCGCAATCTCTTTTGTATTGAGATGTTTGGCAATAAAGGGATCCTGCTCAACAAAAGTTTGGAAACTCCCCTCTCCCCTCCAGGCAGCCATGGCATGCTGCTGCACATGCTCATAGGCGTCTTTTCTGATCGCACCCTTCTCCACCAGCGCCAGGAGCAGTCGTTGCGAATAGATGAGGCCACCGGTTTGATTGAGGGTGGCCATCATTCGATCGGGATAGACTACCAGTTTGGATAACATGTTCGTTAAGCGGACCAACATGTAATCGATCAGAATCGTGCTATCAGGAAGAATGATCCGCTCCGCAGATGAATGGCTTATATCTCGTTCATGCCACAAAGCGACATTTTCTAGGGCAGCCAGACTGTTACTGCGAACCACTCGAGCAAGACCGCATAAATTTTCCGAGCTGATCGGGTTTCGTTTATGAGGCATGGCAGACGAGCCTTTTTGACCAGGCTCAAAGAACTCCTCCGCTTCCAAGACTTCGGTTCGTTGCAAATGACGAATTTCCGTAGCCACTTTTTCAATACTGGCTGCCATCAGAGCCAACGCTGAGAGGAAAGCCGCGTGCCGGTCCCGCTGAAGCACCTGATTTGAAATGGGCGCCGGCTTCAATCCTAAACGCTGACATACCGTTTTTTCTATCGCGGGAGAAAGATGGGCAAATGTTCCCATAGCCCCGGAAAGCTTGCCAACGGCAATGTCGGCGATTGCGGCTTTGATGCGGAGTTCCTGTCGTTGAAACTCCTGATACCAAATGGCCACTTTCCATGCGAAGGAAATAGGCTCTCCATGAATCCCATGCGAACGCCCCACCATCAAAGTATTCTGATGCGCAAAGGCTAAATTCCGTAAGACACTAAGCAAGCCCCCGACATCCTCACGAATTAATTGGGCCGCTTCCACTAATTGCAACGAAAGGGACGTGTCAACAATGTCCGAGGAGGTGAGCCCAACATGGAGAAATCGACCGTCTTTGCCTGCCTGCTCGGACACGGATTCCAGAAAGGCAATAACATCATGTTTTGTAACTTGTTCGATAGCCGCGATTCGTAAAGGATTAACCGTGATTTTTTTTCGAATGCGGCCTGCCACGCCAGAAGGGACCTGGCCCATTTTTTCCATGGCTTCGCACACCGCAAGTTCGACCCGTAACCACAACTCATATTTGTGGGCCTGGGTCCAAACGGCCCCCATACGGGGTAACGTGTAACGGTCAATCATGGGAAAGGGCAATTAGGCGGTAGGTGACGGATCACCGAATTCCGGTGAAGAATTTTTTTGTTGAATCTGGCTTCGCTTAATTGAAAGCTTTGGTTCGGCCCGGAGCACATGGTCTAACAGTCCGTTTACGAATCGTCTGGCCTCATCATCTGCAAATAGCTTAGCTAATTCCACCGCCTCATTGATGGTGACCATGGCCGGAATATCAGGTTCCCACAAGAGTTCGTAAATGGAACATCTCAGTATATTCCTATCCACTACCGGCATCCGCTGCAAAGACCAGTCGATGGCAAAATCACGAATGATCCGATCAATTTCGCACTGATGCGTTATGACACCAAGAAAAAGGTTAGAGGTAAAGGTTTGGACTTCTGGTGAAGCCGATTGACTTGCCCAAAACTTTTCTTGCCATGTAGGGTTTTGATCCTGAAATTCATGCTGGAAGAGCATTTGCAAGGCAAGCTGGCGGGCCAGGCGTCTGGATGGCCGTCCATGTGCTTGATTGGCTTGGGGTGTATCGGATGGAACAGTCATGGTCATGATGTTGTGGATTCCCTTAAAAAGCCAGACTGACGGATGCTGGTCTTATTCAAACGTTTCATTAAGGCTGCCATCTCAAGAGCCGTACGGGCTGCATCCGCTCCTTTATTCCGTTCTGGTGGCCCAGAACGTTCCATTGCCTGATCAACCGTATCTGTAGTCAACACTCCAAAAATAATTGGAATACCAGTTTCCAGAGATGCTTGGCCGATCCCGCGACTTGTCTCGGCACAAATATATTCGAAATGTGGAGTTTCTCCGCGAATTACTGCCCCTAAACAGATAACGGCATCAAATCGATGTGATTGGGCCAGTGTCTTTGCAATTAAAGGAATCTCAAATGCTCCAGGAACCCGAATAACTTCCCTGTGGTCTGGTGGAGTGCCTAATTGGGTTAAAGTGGATTCAGCTGCAGCCAATAAGCGGCTAGTCACAATCTCGTTGAAAGTACTGACCACGATCGCAACTTGACAATCTGCTTTGTCACCACCGCCATGATTCGCCATTTTAAATTAATATTTCCTTTGAGCTTCACTTTCTCACTACAAAACGTGAGAAGTTTGCGATTCGCGATCCTGTGTGTACCACTTGCCAGAGAGAACCGCAAGTCCCCACTACACATTATTCAAGAGGTGGCCTAATTTGGCTTTTTTCGTGCGCAAGTAGTGCACATTTGACTCCTGGGGAGTAATCTCAATGGACACTCGTTCGACCACTTCCAATCCATAACCTTCGATTCCCACAATTTTCCTTGGATTATTGGTGATGAGCCTGATTTTTTTAAGACCTAAATTTACTAAAATTTGGGCACCAATTCCGTAATCCCGCAAATCAGCCTTAAACCCCAATTGCAAATTCGCTTCGACTGTATCACTGCCCTGGTCCTGAAGGTGGTAGGCCCGAATTTTATTGGTCAATCCGATTCCCCGTCCCTCCTGATTTAAGTACAGCAGAACCCCTTTGCCTTCCCGTTCAATTATTTCCATTGCTCGATGCAGTTGCTCCCGGCAATCACAACGCAAAGACCCAAAGACATCGGCTGTCAGACAACCCGAATGGACTCGCACCAACGTTGGAAGGTGATCGATCTCGCCTTTCACCAGGGCGATGTGCGTTCCGGCATCAAGTTCATTTTCAAAAATAACCGACCGAAAATGACCAAAACGTGTGGGAAGATTCGCGGTGGCAACTTGCTTCACAAACGTTTCTCGATGCAGGCGATATTGAATCAAATCTTTAATTGTGATGATTTTCAGACCATGGTGCTTGGCAAATTTCATTAAGTGGGGAACTCGGGCCATTGTCCCATCATCATTCATAATTTCACAGATCACTGCCGCTGGATACAGCCCAGCCAGCCGGGCAAGGTCGACAGACCCCTCGGTTTGTCCGGCACGCCGCAATACTCCACCTTTGTTGGCTTTTAAAGGAAAGATGTGCCCAGGTCTGGCAAAATCGCTTGGCTTGGCTGTTGGATCCACGGCCAACTGAATCGTGGTGGCTCGATCAGCAGCCGAGATCCCCGTAGTAATATTCTTGGCGGCATCAATCGATACCGTGAAGGCTGTGCCAAACGGTGCGGTATTTTCATTAGCCTGGGGAGGTAGTTTCAACTCCTCAACCCGGTCGGGGGTGAGGGCCAGGCAAACTAATCCTCGGCCGTATTTCGCCATGAAGTTAATATGTTCGGGCGTGACCTTTTCAGCTGCCATGACCAAATCGCCCTCATTTTCCCGATCCTCATCGTCAACAAGAATGATGCATTTGCCAGCCTGAATATCCTGTAAAGTTTCGGCAATGGTGTGAAATTGAGGTTTGTGTATTGGGGCCGTTTCTTTTTTCATGGGTGACTCCCCTGACGGACAAATGTTTCAGTCACAGCTCGTTAAATTTCTGGAATGGATTTGTGTTTGGTTAACCGAATCGACCGCTGACCTATCATAACACTAATGCCTGCTAATCCTGAAACCAGGGCCAAGGTGAAAAATCCCGAAGAGAAGGTGCCGGTTAATTCCTTTAACCATCCAAATCCATAGGGTAAGAGGAATCCTCCAAGACCTCCCGCCGCACCAACAAAGCCGGAAGCTGTACCTATTACGGATTTGAATCGACAGGAAACAACCTGAAAAATGGCTCCGTTTCCAAATCCAAAGCAAAGCATAATTAGGAGAATCATGGCATAGGTCAAAACGAAACTATCTAGATTCCCGGAAACCAGGCATAGGGCGGCTATTATAAGATAGAGCCCTCGCAATAGGGCGATGCCCCCATGGCGATCCGCAAGAAATCCTCCTAGAGGACGGACCACACTTCCCGCTAGAGCGCAAAGCGCGGTCAATGACCCAGCCCTTACCATGCCAACTTGAAATTGATCGTGAAGAAAAATGGGGAGATAACTTGAAAGCCCTACAAATCCTCCAAACGTCACACCATACAAAAAACATAACCAGTACATGAACGGATCCTGAATACCTTTTCTCAGAAATATCCCAATACTGTTTTCTTTTGAAGAATCGGCTCTCTTCCGTATCGGAGCTGATTGAACTAACAAAGAAAACAGGAGGGCTGTCCCAATAACGGGTAGGAGCATGATACCAAAAACCTGATGCCATCCAACCCCTTCCGCAAGGCGTGGGGCCATAAACGCAGCCAACAGCACACCACTATTTCCAATCGCGACTACCCCCATGGCCAACCCCTGATGGGCTGAGGGATAGGCTTGGCTGGCCAGGGGCAGAGCAATCGCAAAGCTCGCGCCGGCAAATCCTAAAAAAAGTCCAATTCCCAGCATAGACTCGAAACTGGTTCCACCTAACCATCCCAACAGTAACCCAATGCCTTCCAAGCCCAGAATGGCCAATCCCACAACTTTGGCCCCGAATCGGTCTCCTAGCGGACCCACAATAATTCGAAGCAAGGCGCCACTCAGCAATGGGAAGCCGACTAATAGGCCTTTTTGAGAAGACGAAAGAGAAAATTCTTCAGATATGGCAATACCCATGGCCCCAAAAAGAAGCCATACCATGAAGCTTATCTCAAAGTGGAGCCACGCACCGAGGAGAGTCGGCCAATGCCCGGAACGAAAGGACTGAAATACTTCTTTCAACATAGTTCTTTCAAGGGCATAGGAGGCCTTTCTGTTTAAATTTTTCAAGCCTGTGGTCAGAGGCTGACTATAAAAAGATTTATCCGAAATAGACAATATTTCTATAAAGCAAAAACTCCAGAGAACTCTTTTTCACCTCAAAATTGGAAAAAATCCGTCATTGCGTTTGGTGATCCAAGAAAAATTCATTACAATATAACAGAAGCATGCGGCATACACCCTGCCTTCTGAATCTGCAAACCAAAGCATGACGCAAAAATCACCAAAAAAGCGGACTCCCGACGTGATCGACGTCGTGGTGAAAAAATCTATTTCTGAACTACCGAATGAAGAGGTCCATGAAGAAATCTTCCTTGATGATGCCAAGGAACCGGAGAAACAACCTGAAAGTGAAGAGACCTCCAAAGAACAGACGAAGTGGGATTCGATCTCAACCGCACTGACTCCGACCACAACGCTCAGTCGATTCTTAGCCGAAGTCCGCCGGTATCCATTTCTATCAAAAGAAGAAGAACTTCAACTATTTCATGAATATCAGACATTAGGGACACGAGAATCTGCAGTGAAATTGATTTTAGCTAACCTGCGTGTGTGTGTCTCCATCGCCTCGGAATATGGTCTTGCCGGCATTGATCAAATGGACCTGATCCAGGAAGGGAATGTCGGGCTTTTGCAGGCCATGAAGAAATTCGATCCGACCAAAAATGTTCGCTTTTATGCCTATGCAGCCTGGTGGGTTCGAGCCTTTGTACTGCGGTATCTCCTTAATAATTTTCGCCTTGTCAAGATAGGCACAACCCAGGAACAACGACGCCTTTTCTATAATCTTCGTCGCGAAAAAGCCAAATTGGAACGACAAGGCTATGTCCCCGATCCAAAGTTACTTGCAGACCGCCTTAATGTGCGTGAGCGAGATGTTGTGGAAATGGATCAACGGTTAGGAAGTTGGGAACTTTCCCTCGACCAGCCAATGACCTCAGAAGGGGATGGCACCTTTCATGACCTTCTTCCCTCTACCCAAGCTCCCATTGATGACCAGCTGGCCGACACGCAGTTGCGTCTTCTCTTCCGAAAAAAGTTAGCAGAATTTGCACAAACACTATCAGAGCGAGAGGAAGACATTCTTCGCAATCGCCTCCTATCAGAATCTCCCGTGACCTTGGAAGACTTAGGAAGAAAATATATGATTACCAAGGAGCGGACTCGTCAATTGGAGGCTAAAATTATTAAGAAGTTACGAGAGCTTATGAAAAAAGACATTCAGGATTTTGAACATCTCAGAAAGTAGCCTTGTAAGTTTATATACGTACAATTAGCTGTTTGCCGCAAGAATTGAAGGTGCTTTCTTTTTTAATGTATGGACCTCCACCTCTCGTCATTTATTGAAAATCTTACCTTTCCCTCTTGACTTCAATTTAACCAGACTTATCTTCCCCCCCAAGTTTGACACACTTTAGAAAATTCAAACAGGTGTGCGTCATCCTAAAAAGTAATCACCATTCTCTTATTCAATTAGCAACAACCAAAGAAGGAGGCAGACATGGCAGCCACAAAAGAAAAGGAAAAGAAGGAAGCCAAAGAGGGCAGCAGCGCGAAGGGATTCCGGCCTTTAGGGGATCGTGTGTTCGTAACTTACACCGAAGAATTGGAGCGAACAGCAGGGGGAATTTATGTGCCGGATTCAGCTCGTGAAAAACCACAAAGAGGCACCATTGAAGCTGCAGGACCTGATGTTGAAAATGTGAAAGTTGGCGATCAAGTCTTGTTTGACAAATATTCTGGAACCAAAATTAAGGTTGAAAACGATGACTGTTTAATCTTAAAAGAAGAAGATATTTTGGGCGTCTTCGAAAATTAACACCACCATCAAGTTCGAACTCACATTATCTAAGTGGCAATCACATCACTAAAGTATTTTTTTAAAGGAGGATATGTATGGCTAAGCAGTTGCAATACAGTGAAAAGGCACGTGCGTCTATATTGAGCGGAGTGAATCAATTGGCAGATGCGGTGAAAGCGACATTAGGGCCAAAAGGCCGGAATGCGATTCTCGACAAGAAATTTGGTGCCCCAACCATCACCAAAGACGGCGTGACGGTAGCCAAGGAAATCGAGTTAAAGAATCCGTACGAAAACATGGGCGCCCAGCTTGTTCGGGAAGTGGCAAGTAAAACGAGTGATACCGCTGGTGATGGAACCACCACTGCGACGGTATTGGCACAGGCCATTTATCGTGAAGGGGTCAAAAATATCACGGCAGGCGCCAATCCAATGGAGATCAAACGGGGAATTGATAAAGCCGTTGAAGTTGCGATTGAAGAATTGAAAAAGTTCAGCAAGCCTTGCCAGACAAAAAAGGAAATTTCTCAAATTGGTTCAATCTCCGCCAATAATGATCACACCATTGGTGACCTGATCGCCGAGGCAATGGATAAAGTGGGGAAAGATGGCGTCATCACCGTAGAAGAAGCCAAATCCATGTCGACCTCCTTGGATGTAGTCGAGGGAATGCAGTTTGATCGCGGGTATATCTCTCCCTATTTCGTAACCAATGCCGATCGCATGGAAGCTTCATTGGAAGACGCGTTCTTACTCATTGTTGAAAAGAAAATTAGCGCCATGAAAGACTTGCTCCCTATTCTGGAGCAAGTTGCGAAAATGGGGAAACCGTTAGTCATTATTGCTGAAGATGTCGAAGGCGAAGCCCTGGCAACATTGGTGGTCAACAAACTTCGTGGCACGTTAAATGTGGCAGCAGTTAAGGCTCCTGGCTTTGGTGATAGACGAAAGGCCATGTTGGAGGATATTGCCACCCTGACGGGCGGGCAAGTGATCTCCGAGGAAGTGGGACTCAAACTCGAAAGCGTGAAACTGACGGACCTCGGTCGGGCCAAACGGGTAAACATTGACAAGGACAATACCACGATCGTGGAAGGGGCTGGAGATCCCAAACGGATTGAAGGTCGCGTGAAGCAAATTAAAACACAGGTTGAGGAGACCACATCCGATTATGATCGGGAAAAATTGCAAGAGCGATTGGCGAAAATGGTTGGTGGCGTGGCCGTAATCAATGTAGGCGCCGCAACGGAAACAGAAATGAAGGAAAAGAAAGCTCGTGTGGAAGATGCCCTTCATGCGACAAAAGCCGCAGTAGAGGAAGGTATTGTTCCTGGCGGAGGCGTGGCTCTCCTTCGTTGTGTACCGGCTTTGGAAAAGATGAAATTAGACCACGATCAACAAGTCGGCGTAAATATCGTCAAGCGCTCCCTGGAAGAACCTATTCGACAAATTTCCATCAATGCAGGCGCAGAAGGCTCCATTATCGTGGAAAAGGTTCGAGGTGAAACCACAAACCGAGGATACAATGCAGGTACCGGAGAATTTGTGGATATGGTTGAGGCCGGTGTGATTGATCCGACCAAGGTCGCACGTTGTGCGTTGCAAAACGCTGCCAGCGTAGCAGGGCTCATGCTCACCACAGAAGTCATGGTTACAGAAATCCCAGAAGCAAAGGCAGAAGGTGCTGGAATGCCTGGGGGCCATGACCACGGCATGGGCGGTATGGGCGGCATGGGCGGATTCTAAAATCCGACTCACGAATATAAGAAAACCCCCTGGAGGATTAAATCCTCCAGGGGGTTTTTTATTTCTGAACCTTTAATTCTTTCGCCGATCAGACAGTAAACTTCATATAACTAAGTCATCCTACGGATCAGTTAATTGATAGCTCCCCTGCATAAGGAGACGGGTTTTTTGACAGATTGTTTGAGTGATGTGGTATAAAGAAGTCCATCTTTATGAAATCTTTCTATTGTATTCCTACACCAATGCTCATCTTTTGCTGCAGAATAAGCTAACTATGAATTTTTACTCCAACACAATCAAAGTAATAATTGCTCACACAAAAACCGGTCGGCTATTGATGTGGGCAATTGTGTTTTTTCTCCTAACCGCAATCGGCATACTTGGACCTACCTATAAGGGGGAAGCAGCCAATTCCCAGTCACGAACAGAAGCGAATTGTACCATTGGTATGGTAAAAGGCGAGGCCAAGGCTGAATGTCGAGTTCCAATTCCCAATGGCTGTACTGTCGCCCAGTTTCCTGGATACCCCGAACCGTGGATTGATATTTCCAAGGGAGGGGGAACTTCTTGTCAATTTGATGAAAAACAAACTGACTGGAAAACTTCCATTCTCGGATCATGCCAAGCTTGCACCACTGAGCAATGTACAGGAAGATTTATCGTGATGTTTAATTGTGCGAACCTTGTTCCTCCTGCTAATCCAGGAACCCCTGGCCAAAAGTAATTCTCCAATTTACCCTGAGGAGTAATACTCATGCCTCCTCGGTTGATCCTGGCAAATAAAATCAAGGAAGAGGCCCGCCGACTAGGCTTTGATGCTGTTGGGATTACTCGCCTGCCACCGCCTTTACCCACCATGCCCTTCAGTCCGGCTCAAAACACGATTTCCCATGCAGAGGAATCGATTACTTTGCGATTGTGGGAAAGGCTGAAGAAATGGCTGGACTTGGGCTTTCATGGAACTATGGAATGGATGGCCAAGGATCCGAAACGCCGATCCAACCCAGAAGAAGTCCTTCCAGGCTGTCAATCCCTGATAGTCGTGGGGATGAATTATTACACCGATCACACTCCGGATGAGTCAAATGCGGCTGGACGAATTGCCCGATATGCCTGGGGAAAGGACTATCACGGGTTCATGAAGGATCGGCTAAGACAGTTAGAAAATTTTCTTCATTCACACGTACCGGATATTCAGACGCGGAGTTATGTGGATACCGGGCCCATCATGGAAAAACCGTGGGCCCAGGAGGCCGGAATTGGCTGGATCGGCAAACATACCAATATTGTTTCCACCGAGTTTGGGTCTTGGTTATTGCTCGGAGAAATACTAACGACCTTGCAGTTGGATAGTGATGAACCCGCCATGGATTTATGTGGAACCTGCTCGCTCTGTATTCAGGCTTGTCCCACCGGCGCCATCGTGGAACCCTATCTCCTTGATGCGGAACGATGCATCTCGTATTTGACGATTGAATACCGTGGTAGTGCAGATGACCTGCCAGCCGAACTGAGAAAAAAAACAGGCAATAGGATTTTTGGCTGTGACGATTGTTTGGACATTTGTCCTTTTAATGTGAATGCAAAAGCTACTACGGAACCAGGATTCCAACCATCTCCATGGACATTACATCCCCGATTACCTGAATTGGCGAAACTGACCAAAGATGAATTTCAATCGCTCACGATAGGAAGCCCCTTGCGTCGCCCTAAGCATGAGGGCTTTATCCGAAATGTACAGATTGGACTCGATAATCACGCTCCACATATTCCTTTATCGTAATTCGATTATGGTCACACCGTCTCCTCCCTCGGCTGGATCACCGGGTCGAAAGCTTTGAATATAGGGAGAGGATTGACAAAAATTTCGAATTCCTATTTTGAGTGCGCCAGAACCCTGGCCATGGATGACTTTAAGGTATTTGGCTTGGTTGATCAGAGCATGGTCTAGGGCCGCCAGCGTCATCTCCATCGCATCGTCCAGCCGAAACCCACGAACATTCAATTCCTGTGGATATTGCCCGGGTGCCTGATGAGAGCTTGGGGGATTCGTCTCAGTGGAAATGGTGTAGAGAGATCGTTTCCGACTCAATTGCTGTGGCCCTGACAGGGATTTATTGCCGAAAGAAGCTGTTGCTCGACGTACAGCTGAAGGGGCGGTTTTAATCGTCTGGGTACCCACACGAATGGAAACCTGCTTTTTCCCTTCAAGACTTTCCTGTAAAATCCCTATCGTCCCCAATGGGTCAATTTCCACAAGGTCTCCTTCGTGTGGAGGCTCAGATGATTCCAGAGAATTATTGGGAAGGCGGGAGAGTATTTCTTGATTCACCGAACCAATAGTTTGCCGGGTAGAACGAACCTTCGAAAGTGTTTTTTCCGTTTTTAAGTCATTGATGATTTGATTAAGTTGCCGTTGTGCTTTGGAAAATTCTTGTTGCCACTGCTTACGATATCGTTGCCGGTCTACTCGTTCCTGCGCCTGCAATTGGTTGCGAGTGACTTCCGCCTCTTCAAACAAGTGTTGTGCTTCTTGACGAAGGTGTTGGGCCTGTTCACATTCACGTTCTAATCGAGTCTGTGTTTCCTGCAGAGCACGGAAGATGACATCAAGATCGCAGTCGTGTCTTTGTATCAAAACTTGGGCTGATTGAATGATTGTAGAATCCAACCCCAATCGTTCCGCAATCGCTAAGGCTGAAGACCCCCCGGGAATTCCGTCTATGAGCCGGTATGTTGGAGCGAGAGTAACCACATCGAATTCCTGACTGGCATTTCTAACATGAGGATTTCGAAAAGCAAGGGTTTTCAAGGTGGGATAATGAGTGGTCGCGATAATCGTACACCCGAATTCGCAAAGACGGGTTAAGAGGGCTTCAGCTAACGCGGCGCCCTCAATAGGATCCGTCGAGCTTCCGACTTCATCCAGGAGTACAAGGACGTCCCTGTTGGCTGGTTTCGCTAGCGATCCGATATTTTTCAATAAGGCGATCATATTGAGAATATGGCCTGAAAAGCTGGATACATCTTTGCTGAGATCTTGAGAATCCCCGATATCCGCATACACCTGTCCAAACAGTGCCATCCTAGAATCGGGGCCACAAGTCGGGTGGAGCCCAACTTTCACCATCATCGCGAATAATCCCACCAGTTTCAATGACACGGTCTTCCCACCCGCATTAGGTCCAGAAATGATGAGAACTGTGGTATCGCCCTCAATACGAATGGAATTGGGTATGACGTGTTCCTTAGTCAACGCCAGAAGTGGATGCCTGGCTTGTTGCAGATCAATACAATGATCTTGGTTTAGATTAATGGGTGAGCCATGCGTTTTAATGCTTAAACGTGCTTTGGCCATGAGGCAATCGAAATCGGCCAAACAGGACAAATTTTCACGAATGGCCCAAACATGTTCTGCGACACGACTGGACAAATCTTGCAGTATATGCCGTTCTTCTTGAGCCACCTGTAAGTCGGCAAATTTTATGGAATTATTCAATTCGATGAGATGACGGGGTTCAATAAACACCGTGGCTCCACTACCGGAAATGTCATGGACAATCCCATCAATTGCGTGTTGTCGTTCGGCTTTAATCGGAATCACGTATCGATTCTCACGCTCAGCAAAGTATTGTCCTTGAAGAAGATCCTCATATTCTTGAGAAGCCAACATCCCTTCCAACTGTCGACGCATGGTTTGACGAAGCCCCTGACGTTTCTGTGTCAATTGATAAAGCTCAGGGCTCGCGGATTCTCGCAAATGGCCGTTGAGATCAATGCATGAATCAATCACTTGTTTGATCCACAGCAGATCTTGAAGTTTTTGACAACGGGCTCTGATCATCGGAAATGAGGAGCCATAAATCTCAAGATGGTGTCTGATCGTATAACCCAGGCCTACAACCAAAGCAATATCTCGAAGGTCCGTACCTTCCAGAACTCCTTCTTTTTCAGCCCGTGCCAGCACATTTCTGATATCGGGAAACACCATGGAAGGCAGAGGATGACTGCCTTCGAGGATTTCAACCATTTCTGTGGTTTCTTGTTGATGAATACGGGCAGTTTGAAGGTCAGCTGCAAAGACGAGCGCACGACAGCAAGCAGCCCCCATCGTGGAGGCGGCTTCATTGGCAAGACAATCGATTAAAACAGGCCATTCCAAGACCTGTTCTGTGTGTTGAAGCATGCCAGACACCTTTTATTGTAGCGCGTCAGATCAAAAAGACATTCCATTGGATGCATGCCTTGGATTTAGCGCTGAGATTTTCAAGAAAACGGGTGATTAAGGAAATTTTACTGGAAGGATATAAAAGCGAGGAAGCCCTGGCAAGTAACCAACTGCAAACCTGAAAGCTACCCGAGAGGCCGGCGCAACGTTATTTTTTCATAGAATCAACGGAAAGTTTGAGGTCTTCAATGGCTTTTTGAATATTTTCCTTGATGTCCTGCCAAGCGGTTTCACTATTGTCACGAAGTTGCTCAATACGAGGAATAAGGGTATCTTGTTGCTTCTTGAAGTTGTCGAGTTGAGCTTGAAGTTTGGCTCGGGTTTTTTCTTGAAGCTCGATGCTTTGATCCCGAAGTTTCTGAATCTGTATTTCTAAATCGGTAATTTGTTTATTCAGACTCTCGGTGGAAAATTCGTCTGCTGTAGCTGCAACCGATCCTGTTTTCCTGCCAGCTGTATCTTCTGCCGAAACAAATGCCGCTCCGCTTCCCAGGAACAGACAGGCCATGATCCATCCCATTCCCAGCATAGAGGCGGCACCTCTGGTTTTTAGCAAAAAGGCATAGTGCATAATGAATCCTTTCCTCCCAAAACCCTGTTTTCTCGCCGGTTCGAATTTGATAATTCTTCTAGTCATCAAAGCAACCAGGATTCCACAAAAATTGCATGGAAATTCATACGATGCCTTGCTCAAGTGACGAACTTATCTTAGAATGCCCTCCCGTAAAATAAGGATTCATATGACTCAAGAAGACGCTCGCGCTTATCTCAACTATCTCCTGACCCTCCATTTACGCCAGGAGGAAGCCTTTGGTCCCTTAGGTTTAGCTTTTGTCAAGGAGAACGACCTGAACAAATTATCCCTCCTTCCTGAGGAACAGTTTAATTTGTTGATGGCCATAGCGACGGTCTTCTCTGCCGAACCCAAACGTTACACCATAAAATTAGAATTATTGCAAAAAGCCTACCAACTTCTACCGCAAACACGCTACCACGATCCTGAATTAGGGCGGGACCTTGAGCATTTAATCAAAAAAACCCAGAGTGATCTCCATCGTTACAGTGAAGCGATGAAGGTTGCCAGATCACAATCTCCAGATCGACAAAGCTTAATTGTCGAAACCGATATCCCTGAATATTTTCTCGAAACCGCACAAAAACGGGCCTCAGCCTATTATCAAGAAAAATATCGATTAACCAAAGAGGCAAAAACTGCCCAGCATTTTGGTGGAGCCGCAAAAAAGTTTGAACCGGACAATCTGGCGATTCATAAGGAATTTCCCGGTGCCTGCGCTCCATTTATCAATGCCCGGACCAATGCTTTTCATATTGTTTTACCTTTTGACTTAAAAATCAGTCGAAGCCCGGAAGATCCGTTGGAAGCTGGAATTCGAATTTTCTATGGAAAAATGGGCTATTCATTTCCTTTACGCTATGAGATGGGGAAATTATGCAGTTACCATGACGGCCAAGTGCTGGATGTGGATCTCCGCGATCCGAATCTTATCTTTTTCTCTGTATCGGGCATCAAGGACCCAGAGTTTATCACCCAAGCCTCTGAAAGCGATCCCTCTCTCCCACCGGAATTGGTCTACCCTATGGCCGTCTTAGAGCACACCGGTAGTTTGGGGCCATTTATTCAGGTCAGTTGTAACATCAAGGTGTGGTTCGATGCCTCTATGGTTTCACTCCTCATTCAAGGTGCGCCGGATTTACCCGATTATGGATTGCAAGGGGGAGCGGGCCTCATGACCAGAACGTACGCTTCCGATAAAGTTGAATCATATGTGCACAATTTATCTCAACCATGGCAAGAAGGCTTGAGTTTTAATTTCATAAATCTCCATCTTCAACTAAGCCGTGGCATTGACAGTGCAGTTGTACCCTGTGGAACACCGATTTTTTCAGTATATCCGGTGTTCAATCGACAGAGCTACCGCTTTGTCGACCGCCGAACGATGGACCAGGCTCCCTAGGCATCCACGGCTAACTGGTGAGTCCGTGGGACTCATACGCTTTCCAAATCATCCAACTCGCAAAGGCACCTCCCCTTTACTCTCAAGAGAGGGAAGCATGTCATGAATAGTGGCATTCCAGTCAAAAGGATTTGTCTTATCCTGACTGTCCTGCTCATGGCTGGATGTGCAGGTGGCCAATCCCGAACCCAGCCGAGGATCTCGGACACGTTTCAACGGGGAGTGGCTTCCTGGTATGGCCCAAGTTTTCATGGTAATCCGACTGCCAACGGTGAACCCTATGACATGTGGGCACTCACGGCCGCACATCCTACGCTACCCTTCGGCACACGAGTCCTCGTCCAAAGTCTCGATACCGGGAAATCCGTGACCGTTCGCATTAATGATCGTGGTCCTTTTATTCGGGGTCGAATCATTGATCTGTCCTATGGAGCTGCCCGGGAGTTGGCCATGATTGGAAGAGGAACGGAAAACGTCAGCTTAACGATCCTCGAATCGACAAACGCCAGTTCAGGCTATATGTCGAAGGAAGGATCTGATAGTTTTTGGGTGCAGGTAGGCTCTTTCACGACCTTAACCCAAGCGGTCGCCTTGCATGAACAACTGGCCGACCACTATCCCAATATTCGATTGACTACCGTGGACCTTCCATCCGGACAATGGCACCGTGTCCAGATTGGGACATTTCCCTCTCAGGAAAAGGCCAAAATTGTGGCCATAGAACTAGAAAAACAATTCGATCTTGACTCTCTTCTGATACAAGGTAACTGACTGAAATAAAAGAGCTAATCTGAGAATTCATCACGTATAATTGCCTTAAACCAATACCCTATGGTACTTTGGACCCAATCAAGCATTGAGGGCTCAAAACCTCTCATAAACAATGAGACTTTTGGCCTTATTATGAATCCCTCTCAAACTCTTCTGATACCTACTTCCTACAAGACCAGACTACCAGATCTTGCAGCTCACCTTGCTGTAACGACATATCTTTGTCACGTCGGAGCTCGTTAAGCCCTCTATGGATTTTATCGCCGTCCTTATTTGTCTAGGACTTTCCGCTTTTTTCTCCGGAGCCGAGATCGCATTTTTTTCAATAACGGAAACCCGGCTGAAAGCACTGTCCGATGAAGGTCATAAAGGGGCAAAACTGGCCCTCAAATTACGGTCCAATCCACAACGCCTTCTCTCGACAATTCTGATTGGCAATAATTTGGTCAATATCATGGCGGCCTCCATGGCAACCTTGATTGCCATCCGCTTGTTTGGATCTGAGGCCGTGGCCGTCGCTACGGGTCTCTTAACCTTTATGGTCCTGTTATTCGGTGAAATCGTCCCTAAAACGCTTTGTGCCAAATATTCTGAAACGGCCGTACAATTACTGGCATACCCCATATATCTTCTCGAACAATTATTTTTTCCTTTTCTCTATTTTTTAGAACCGTTTATTTTAAAACTCACAGGGGGTCGGGGATTAACCGTTCCGTTTATCACGGAAGAAGAACTCAAGATCATGCTTGATGCCGGAGGAAAAGCGGGTGTACTGGAAACCGATGAAGTGAAAATGATTAAAAACGTATTTGATTTCAATGACGTGACGGCTGAAGATGCGATGACGCCAAGGATATATATGTTCGCCCTCGATGGCAATCAAACACTTGGAGAAACACGGGAAGAATTATTTAAAGCAAAATATTCACGAATTCCCATTTACGAAGGAAACCCGGACAATATCACCGCCATTCTCTATCGCAATCATGCCTTGATGGAACTGGCTCAAAGTCATACAAACCTCACCCTCAAATCATTTGCCAAACCCGCATTATTTATCCCCTCAACCAAAACGGCCGATGATTTATTACGGCAATTCCAACAGGAAAAACGACATATTGCGATTGTGGTCAATGAATTTGGGGGAGTGATGGGTTTAATTACCGTCGAAGATCTGCTGGAAGAAGTGGTAGGCGAGATTCTGGATGAAGGCGACCTGAGTGAAGAATGGATTCGCCGGACGGGGAAAAATCAAATATTAGTAGATGGGAGAACCGAGGTCCGCCGCATCAATGAATTTCTTAAGGTCGAACTCGACGAAGAGCAAAATACAATCAGCGGACTTATCCTCGAAGAATTAGGCCATATTCCTGCTGTCGGTGAGAAGGTTCAAACGGACAATTGTCTTTTAATTGTCCAAGAAGCAGATGAACGCTCTATCAAGGGTGTCCAGATCATCAAGGAAGAACCTGTTCCCGAAACGCCTCCCACCGAACCATCTACGGTGTCTTCGGAATCCTAACACAAACTTTCCGGTTGTATAATGTAATGTAACCTGCCGGTACAATTTACCAACGTCACCTTTCCTCAATCCCAGCGAAACAATTGATCTATGCTTTTCTTGCAACCCACTCTGTTTCATAGTCAAGCCTATCGATTATTCGATAGAAACTTTACTCGTTGGATGATGAGGGTAAAGTGTTCCCGGATTGAATTAATAAGCTGAATGCATTTTCATCTAAAATTCGAACTCCTAGTGTGGCTGCCTTGTCATATTTAGAGCCGGGGTCTTCGCCGGCTATAAGATAATCTGTCTGTTTACTGATGCTGGAAGTGACACGTCCACCTAACTCTTCGATTTTGTGTTTTGCCTCCTGACGGGAATAACCGTTCAACGTTCCGGTAAGCACAAAAATCTTCCCCCTTAGGGGTTGAACATGCGGCTCTGACATATTTGCTTCCTGTTGAACCCGAACTCCCAACGACTCCATGTGTTGCCAAACCTTCAAATTACGGGATTCTTTAAAAAAATGTGTCACGCTCGCAGCAATCTCTGGGCCGATGTCACGGATTTGCAAAAGTTCCTCTTGGGTAGCCTTCTTCAAATTGTCGAGTGAACCAAAATTTTGCACCAAAACTCTGGCGATATGAGCCCCCACATGACGTATGCCAAGGCCAATCAACAGGCGCACAAAGGGAACCTCCTTGCTCCTTTCGATTTCTCCCAAAAGCTGCCTCGCGGATTTGTCTGCAAAACCTTCTAATTGAAGAAGGTCGTCAACATCTAATGTATACAGATCGGACAAATCCTTGACGAAGCCTTTGTCAACCAGCTGTGCGACAGTTTTTTTCCCAAGCCCTTCGATATTCAAGGCACCTTTTGATGCAAAATGTTCCAGGGATCCCTTGAGTTGGGCGGAACATACCGTTTGGCCAGTACAATACAGAATGGGACCTTCCTGAATGGTATGAGACTGACAAACGGGACAGGTTGTTGGTGGCTGAAAAGGAGCCCCACGCACTTCATCCGGCACGGGCACTCGTTCCACCACATCGGGAATAACGTCCCCTGCCCGTTCGACTTTTACGGTATCACCCACCCTTACATCTTTACGGGCGACTTCCTCCACGTTATGCAATGAGGCCCGACTCACCGTCACACCACCGATTTCCACCGGATCCAATAGGGCAATGGGCGTGAGGGCCCCGGTCCGACCAACCGACATGGCAATCTCCTGAACTTTAGTCAGTTCCTTTCTTGGAGGAAATTTGAAAGCAATGGCCCATCGGGGGCTGCGGGACTTTTCGCCAAGCGCCTTTTGCCAATCGAACCGGTCAATTTTGATGACGATGCCGTCAATTTCGAACGGCAAAACATCCCGTTGTTCAAACATTTCACGATGAAATTCCAGAGCTTCCCGGATGGAATGGCAGTGACGGCGAAATTGAGGGATGGGCAATCCCCAGGCCTCCAGACACGTGACCGCTTCAAAATGGGTGCTGGGTCTCCTTGGCCCCGAACTCATGAAATCATAGCAGGTGATGGTGAGTGGGCGGGTTGCGGTGATCGCCGGATCCAATTGGCGTAAGGTTCCGGATGCCGCATTGCGCGGATTGGCAAAGGGTTCTTCACCTTGTTCGGTTAAGCGCCGATTCAAGATGTGAAAATCCTGGAGCTTCATAAACACCTCACCCCGCACCACCACATGGGAGGGAACAGTTCCGCCTTCCTTCAACTGTAATGGCAGAGCACGTATGGTACGAAGATTGTGTGTCACGTCCTCCCCTATTGCCCCATTTCCTCTCGTAGCCCCTCGCACAAATACGCCATGGTCGTAAGTGAGGGCAACAGATAATCCATCGTATTTGGGTTCGGCCGAATAGCTCGGCTGTCGCACATCTAACTCCCGGCAAACCCGCTGATCAAAGGCCAATACACGCGCTTCATCCATTTCCGAATCCAAGCTAAGAAGAGGGAATTCGTGTGTAATTTTATTGAATTGGGCCAGTGGCGCACCCCCGACCCGCTGGGTTGGCGAATCTGGGGTCCTGAGGTCAGGGTATTGGCTCTCTAAGTCTTGAAGTTCTCGAAAAAGTTGGTCATATTCCGCATCAGAGATTTCCGGTCGGCTTCGAACATAATACAATTCATCATGTCGACGGATGGCGTGCTTTAATTTTTCAAGCTTCAGTTGAACCTTTGCGGATGGCACAGCACGAGATTGAGGAGGCTTGGAAGAATCCTCTACTCCGGTCTCATCAGGATTATTCTCGAATAAATTTGGCTGCATAACTTCGGATTTCGTGCCCATTCAACACATGAAATTGCCGCAGACGAGCAATGGTTTGCCCTGAAAACCGATGCAAGGGAATGGGCAGGAGCTTCCGGCCGAAGCGACGGGCCATCTTTCGCCAGGCCCAAGTCAGCGGAACCGGAGAGACGACAGCCACAACAGGTTCTTGTGAATGGGCGCAGGCTCCGGCAAGCAATCGTTCTTCGAGCGAAGTCGCAAAATCGAATAGGGGATTTTCCCATATATCAGGAATAAGGCGAGGCGGATACAGAAAAAGCGCGCCTCCATAACATGCTTGTCCGATTCCTGGTCCGACCATGTTCGGCGAAAAGGGGGTCGCGTAAAAACTGAGAGTGGACTCTTCTTGATGTTCGGCATACCAGGTCGTTTGCCAGGAAAACTTCTGGGGATCAGCCGGCACCTCAAAGAAAAAAACCAACGATTCAATGATTCCTCGCACGGGAGGGACTACTTTAACATGAATATCGCGCGCGGATCGTTGTGGGGTAATAGCCCACTGGCGCAAGGTCGCCCGGAGATCAATTCCATCTTCCAGCGAGTTGGTGAATCGTTCAACCCTGCCTAAATCTGCCCCTAAGACCTGTCGACTATGCTGTCGAACATGCGCCGCAAAGGATTCAATGCGCTGATCTTCAGGAGGCCAGGAACACTGGCGGTAAGGATTCCATTGTTGGGCCCAAGCCTGTGTTTTGGGTCTTGTGGGGTCAGGCCGGAGGGTAACACGGCGCCAAACCAAAGGATCTCCTTGCAGCCGATTCACAGCCGGAAGAATAGTGCCCCCAGGGTCTTGAAGCTCGCCAATTCCCATCAACACACTAGGCCTGGTATCCAATACGGATGGTTGAGTTTGGTAGTCATAGGTTTTGGCGGTTTCCAATAACCTCAAGGCAAATTCATCTCCAGCCATTTGCTTGGCAGCCAGAACCAAGGTATACAAATCCGGTTTAAGCCGATGCTCGAGAAGTGTCAAGTTCCGTACATATTGAAAATAGCGTTGCAATAATTGTGGGGTGACCCAATTAGTTTCGTGCGCGATAGCCGTGGAACGAGATGTCAGCCAGCGGGCCCGTGCTTCTAGAACGAGTTCTTTAATGCCATCAATAGCCAAATGCGTATCGGCACGGGCTTCTTCCCGTCTTTGCTCATAGAGATGGGTAACATAGGGTAATTCGCTCAACGCAAAGTAAAGGGAAGACGGTTCGACCTTCCACCACTCGGGAAGACTTATGTTCTGCTCGGGTGAAATATACGGCATCCGCTCGCGATAGGCCTGACGCAACCAGGGCCAATCCGTCATGGGGCAGAGAAAAAGAATGGACGAAAAGTCCAGTTCGAGTTCATGAAGTCGAAAGGCCATCCAACGGATGCGTTCCCAACGAGAAGATGGGTCTTGAGGTGGCGGCAAAAAAGGTGTGGTGGCCGCAGAGAAGGCTGCCAACGGCACAGCCTTTAAGGTATAGGGATCAGGCCCGACCCAGGAGACGGGATGATAGCGTCGGACTTCACGATCGATATAGGCTCGGGGGATCATTTCCGACATGGCTGCTCGAATCCCCATGATCACCGGTTGGCAGGGATCAATCGGCACATAAGAGCAGCTCGAGGCTCCATCGTCATGCTGTTCTGGAAGAACCACCAGACTGATGACAGGCAACTGGTCGATCCCTTTTTCTAGGAGGAATTGCACCGATGGTGGTAGAGGAAGGACCACACAATCAATGTGGCGGGACACAATAATCTCGCGGACGACATGAGCCATATCTCCACTTCCATGCACGACCGGCAGGACATGAATATTGGAAGAGAGAGCAAAGATCGTATCGGGGGTCAACGAGGAGAGAGTCATGTTGCGTCCTGCAGGAAAAGCTGTGAGGCTTTCCGACTCAAGAATTAGAGGACGGGCTGTGCATCAGGGTCACCAAGGGTTACAGGTCTGAAGGCCTACTGGTCGGGATGCAGGGGATGATCCTCTTCAAAGAAGAAATCCCCCAATCCTTTAGGGAGAGCATGCCCGTGCAATGTCTGTGACCGGCGTTTTGCCAACACATCAAGATCTTCTGCTTCTTCTCCCAAAACATTGATCAGGGCTTCACGCCAAGCCGGATCACGGGCCACGGGATGGTGAGGGTCTTGGGCCATCCGTTTCATCGCATATTGCACCATGTGCATCCCGTCCCGAATGGAGAACGGGAGATCCAGCTGATGCGCTTTTTGAAGAAAATTCACGGTGAGTGTTATTAATTCCGCAGATGCAAACGGAAGGTGATACCGCAAAATGGCCAATTCATGTTCCTTGTTAGGAAATTCCACCTTCAATGTCGGTTGAAGGCGAGATAGGATATAATCCGGCACCTCATAGGTTGAGGCATCCTCATTCATCGTGACACAACACCGAAAATTCTCATGCGCATGAATTTGAACACCCGCCACGACCGAATCGACCGAGCGTCGATGATCAAGCAGGGAGGCAAGCGAGGCCCAACTCTTTTCATTCATCCGGTTGCCTTCATCGAGCAGACAGACATTGCCGGTGACCATAGCCGTGACTAAAGGAGAGGCTTGATAGGTAATCGTGCCTCCCTCAGAAATGACCGGGGAGACGAGAAGGTCTTCTGGCCTGGTATCCGCCGTACATTGGTAAATGAAAAGTTCCTGCTTCCGCTCCTGAGTGGCCGCCATGGCGAGTGTGGTCTTCCCTACACCCGGCTGACCGATAATTCTCGGTGATAAAGGCACATCTTTTTCATCAACGATAAACCAACAGGCGAGAAGCTGGCGTAAAATTTCCTGATCGCCCATCCAGGCTTGCGTGTACGTAAGGGGACGGGCCAGGCGAAGCGCAACCTGCCCGATGTGCATAACCGTAGGATCCGCAGAATGTGAAAATGGAGAGGTCATAGAAAAGGATGAAGGCAACTTGTAAAGGAAATTATCATAGCCATTTTTCTATGGTCAATGAATCGTGGTGTTCGGTTACTTCTGCTTGCATGCAAAATAGTTGTTTGACATTATCCCTATTCCGAATTATTGTGTAGCAAAAGATGACCAGACGGTGCAGATGTTCGCCTTCTTGTTATTGACCATTGTCCCTAAAGGAGGGATACATATGAACCTCAGAGGAGGAATGCGTAATATGGTGCAACCATTGTTCGGGGGACGTCAAGGAGATCCCCACTTATCGAGTTGTTTTGGATACCTGAAAATTGCAGCTGGCATACTGGTCTGTAGTGGAGTCTTGACCGGATGTGTCAGCACGGAAAAGTTTGAAGCCGAGAAGGCACGTGCGTTAAATTTCCAAAGGCTGTTAGCGCAGGAAGAAAAACGAACCGGTGAATTAAATGTGAAGTATCAAGACACGCAACGACAACTGGGATCATTGGAGTCGCAAAACCGAGATTTAAATGCCGAATTAGAAGCATTGCGCGACCAATTGAACCGTTCCCATGACGAACTTTCGCGTGTAAGAGAGGGAGGGATGGGAAAATCAGATGATCTGAAACTTTCCGAGCCTTCAATCTCTGAGTTTGGCCTGAATGATCTTGACTTTAAAGATTCAGATATGACGAAACTTGATTCGGACTTGAATTTGGGGGACAGCATTCCTCTGGATTCACCGAGTATGGATACGATGGGAAGTGATACCATAGGAAGTCATGGAGAAGGGTCACATATTGTAGCGAAAGGCGAGACCCTCTACCGGATTTCCAAAGAGTACGGCGTATCGATCGCCGATCTCAAAGCCTGGAATCAGTTGACGGATAACACCATTCACGTTGGACAAAAGCTTATCGTCAGCGGTCAGTAATTTCACCTCCATTCATTCTTCACACTAAGGTCGGAATCCCAGGGAAAGTCGCTTCCTTCGGTTCCGGCCTTTATTTATTCCTCCCTTGCGAAGACCTGTGTCTCACCGGCACTTTCGTTGACACCTCATAGGCCATATGCTACCGTCAAATCCATGAAAAATGCTTATTATTCAGTGAGTTTTGATGAATTTTGCCAATTCGCCTCACAAGGAAACCTCGTCCCCCTTTATCGAGAAATTTTGGCGGATTTCGAGACGCCTGTGTCGGCATTTTCCAAAATTAATACGGGAGCCAATGCCTTTTTATTTGAAAGTATCGAAGGGGGAGAAAACTGGGCACGATATTCCTTCCTGGGTAGTCACCCTTCCGTCATGTTGTGGGAGGAGAACGGCGAAGTGGTCACCCAAAAAGGCCGGAAACAACACCGTGTCCCGCTGCAGGACAACCCCTTGGACCATGTTCAGAATACCATGGCAGAGTATCATCCGGTTGTCGTACCCGGGTTACCACGATTTGTTGGTGGTGCAGTGGGTTATTTGGGTTATGACGTGGTCAAGTCTTTTGAGCCGGTTCCGTCTCGAGCGAAACCCGGGATTAAAACTCCCCTCTTTGCGTTTTGCATAACCGATACCTTACTCATTTTTGACAATGTCGCCCATACCCTCAAAGTCGTGGCCAATGCCCATATTACTTCTGCAAAGAAGACCCAACTTCGCCAGATCTATCAAGACGCCATCAAGCGGATTGAATCAATCATTGCCAGACTTCATAAACCAAGCCGGCGACCTACGGCCTCGATTCGACGTGCACCACTCAAATTTCAATCGAATCTGTCTCCTGAGGACTTTGAAAAAATGGTGCTTCGGACAAAGGAATACATTCAGGCCGGGGATATCATCCAGGGTGTCATGTCCCAACGCTGGCAGACCACGATCCACACTGATCCCCTGGAGATTTATCGAGCCCTGAGGGTGCTCAATCCCTCACCCTACATGTTCTATTTACGCATGGCCGGCGTCGAACTCGTGGGATCTTCTCCAGAAATTCTTGTGCGATGCGAAGAAGGTCATATTGTGGTGAGACCCATTGCCGGAACCCGTCCCCGTGGCCAGACGCCAGACGCTGACAACGCATTGGAACAGGATCTCTTATCCGATCACAAGGAATTAGCCGAACATGTCATGTTGGTGGATTTAGGTCGCAATGATGTGGGCCGAGTGGCCAAAACCGGAACAGTCAGACTTGAACGGTTCAAGAACGTTGAACGGTATTCCCATGTCATGCATATTGTATCTCAAGTCAAGGGAGAATTAGATCCGCAATACACTGCCTATGATGTCATGAAGGCGTGTTTTCCGGCCGGGACGGTGTCCGGTGCGCCGAAAATCCGAGCCATGCAAATCATTGAGGAGTTGGAACCCACTCGTCGGGGACCTTATGCGGGAGCGGTCGGGTATTTTAGTTTTTCAGGAAATATGGATACCTGCATCAATATTCGTACGGTCGTCGTTCAAGGACAAAAGGCGTATATTCAGGCCGGTGCCGGAATTGTCGCGGATTCTGACCCTACCCGCGAATATGAAGAAACTCGAACAAAAGCCGGCGCCATGATGAGAGCCATCGAAATGGCTGAACGTGGTCTCGCGTAAAAAGATTTGAGAAGAACCCTATGATTCTGGTTATCGACAATTACGATTCGTTTACCTACAATCTTGTCCAATATCTTGGAGAGTTGGGAGCCGATCTTAAGATTTTTCGAAATGATGCCCTCACAATTGATGACATTCACCGCCTGGCACCTGAACGCATATTAATATCACCCGGCCCCTGTACACCTAACGAGGCGGGCATTTCTGTTGCCATCATCAAGCATTTTGCCGGCCGTCTCCCCGTCTTTGGCGTCTGTCTCGGGCATCAATCCCTGGCCTATGCATTTGGAGGTCAAATTATTCGAGCCCCCAGACTTATGCATGGGAAAACCTCCATGGTCCATCATGACGGAAAAACAATTTTTGAAGGCCTCCCGAATCCCTTTGAAGCGACCCGATATCATTCCTTAATCGTCAAGCGTGAAACCTTGCCCACGGGCTTTGAAATTTCAGCCGAAACCGTGGAAGGCGAAATCATGGGGCTTCGACATATCCCAACTGGAGCGGAAGGCGTGCAATTTCACCCTGAATCGATTCTCACCACGGCGGGGATGGACCTTTTGCGGAATTTTTTATTATTACCCGTCTGCTCTTCAACCGACCACTAAATCCAAGACCTCCCAGTCATCTGTCCATGAGCCTGTTCACATGCCCCTACTCAAAGACCACATCGCCAAATTAGCCGAGGGCCTCGACCTCACAGAACTCGAAGCGGAAGAAGCCATGCGGGAAATCATGCAAGGAGGGGCCACTGAGGCCCAAATCGCAGCCTACTTAATGGGCTTACGCATGAAAGGCGAAACGATCGATGAAATCACTGGATCAGTGCGAGCCATGCGCGAACGGGCGATTCGAATTCCTATTGCCGATCCTCAGGTAGTGGATACGTGTGGAACCGGTGGAGACAAAAGCCACACGTTCAATATCTCGACGGCCGCCGCCTTCGTCGTGGCGGGAGGGGGGATGACGGTTGCCAAACATGGGAATCGCTCCGTGTCCTCTCAATCAGGGAGTGCGGACGTGTTGGGTGCCCTTGGCGTGAATATCGACTTGTCCCCTGAAAAGGTGGCCGATTGCATCAATGAAATTGGCATTGGGTTTCTCTTCGCACCGCTTTATCACGGAGCCATGAAGCATTGCGCCAAACCGCGGTCGGAGCTCGGGATCCGTACCTTGATGAATATCATGGGACCACTGGCCAATCCGGCACGAGCCACGATCCAGATTCTGGGAGTGTATGATCAGGCTCTCAACGAAAAGTTGGCCCAGGTTCTATTGCGATTGGGCACACAACATTGCTTTGTCCTTCATGGGATGGACGGGTTGGATGAAATTTCATTAACCAGTCGCACAGGGATTGCTGAAGGAAAAAAAGGACGGGTACTGAGCTATTCCATCGGGCCGGAAGATTTCGGCCTTCACCCGGTTTCGCCCAAAGAACTGTTGGGAGGAACCGCGGAAGACAATGCCCAGATCATTCGAGAGATTTTTCGAGGACGAAAGGGCCCCAAAAGGGATATCGTCTTGATGAATGCCGCGCCGGCCTTTATCGCCTGCCAGAAAGCGACCTCGCTGAGAGAAGGATTCGAAGAAGCCGGTCGCGTGGTGGACAACGGAGCGGCATTTGAAAAGCTGGACAAACTCATTTCCCTGACCAAAAAGTTGGCAGCATGATTCTTTCTCGTATTCTCGAACATAAAAAAGCCGAATTGCGTCGAAAACAGAGTCGGGGATACCTGGCTGAGCTCAAGGGCCGGATTGTTGATCGAACGCGACCCCTGGGTTTTATTCAAGCATTGGAAAAGGGATTGACGTCGACCGCTCCGGCATTAATTGCCGAAGTCAAAAAAGCTTCGCCCAGTCAAGGCCTGATGCGACCGGAATTTCACGATCAGTTCGAGCCAGTGACCATCGCCTCTCAATATCGCGATCATGGAGCGAGTGCCCTATCGGTTCTTACCGATCAGGATTTCTTTCAGGGGAACTTGGAATATCTGCACAATGTCAAAGAGGCGATTCACCTCCCCACGCTCAATAAAGAATTTATGGTCGAGGAGATTCAATTTTATGAAGCCCGGGCCTATGGAGCAGACTGTGTTTTACTGATTGCGGCCGCGTTGGACCGATTCCAGCTTGAAGACTTTTTTACAGTTGCCCAAGAGTTATCGCTCGATGTGCTCATTGAAATCCATAATGAACGGGAATTAGATACTGTCCTTGAACGGGTGCCCTTGGCCAGACTGATCGGCATCAACAACCGGGATCTCAAAACCTTTCAAACTGATTTGAGTGTCACCGAACGGCTGGCCAAACGTATGCCACCGGACAGACTGATTGTTAGTGAAAGTGGCATCCACAACCGTGCACATGTTGAGCGGGTACTGGAAGCCGGAGCTAAAGCCATGTTGATCGGCGAGTCCTTATTGCGCGCAGACTCGATTCAAGCCAAAATTCAGGAATTATTACATCCCCCGGCTTCTCCAAAAAAAGAAGCATCCACCACTCGTTGGGTCTAGGATTCGATTGCGGGTGACTCTCGACTGTACCTGTTCTGTTACACCAAAAACCGGCCAAATTCATTGAGATGCCTCACTAGACAAGAAAAAAATGAGACTGAAGCCATATACCGTGGTTCTTACGAACCTCCCTAACAACCGGCGAATGTTTTTATGGCCACAAAAATAAAAATTTGCGGCATTACGAATCAGAAAGATGCCGAATTCGCAGTTCAGGAAGGGGCCGACGCATTGGGTTTTGTGTTTTACGCCCAAAGCCCTCGATATGTCCAACCTGCGACCGCCCAACATATCATTGCCAGCCTTCCCCCTTTTGTGGTGACGGTGGGTGTCTTCGTCAATCACGATCTCGATATGGTAAAACGCGTATTTGATGACTGCGGATTGAGTCTGGCACAACTGCACGGTGACGAATCTCCCGGTTTTTGTGAATCGTTACAGCGTCCAGTGCTACGCGCCATTCGGCTAAGGGATAGAAGCAGCTATCTCGCATTGGCAGAATGGAAAGGACGGATAGGCGTGAGAGGATTTATCATTGATGCATTTTCTCCTACCGCGTACGGAGGAACCGGGCACACGACCGATTGGTCACTTGCGGGCGAAGTAGCCAAAGCCGTTCCCATGCTGTTGGCCGGAGGACTCACTCCTGAAAATGTTCAAGAAGCTATTTGCCAGGTTCAACCCTATGGGGTCGATGTGAGTAGCGGTGTGGAACAGAGTCCTGGGCGTAAAGATCCGGCTAAAATTCGGGACTTTATCCAATCGGTTCGTCTTGTGTGTTAGCCATTCCATCGCTATACTCTCTTCTTTTTACGTCCTCTTTCAGTAAAGCGTTTCATGGCAATCACTCCCAACAAACACGGGCGCTTCGGACAATTCGGAGGCAAATATGCTCCGGAAATCCTGATGCCCGCCATCCATGAACTGGAACAGGCGTATCGTGCGGCTAAGAAAAGCCGGCCCTTCCAGCAGGAATTTCTGAATTGCCTGAAACAATTTGTCGGTCGTCCGACTTCCCTCTTCTTCGCTGAACGTCTCACCAAAACCCTTGGAGGAGCCAAGATTTACCTCAAAAGAGAAGACCTCTGTCATACCGGTGCGCATAAGATCAACAATACCGTCGGGCAGGCCCTACTCACCAGACGAATGAAAAAGAAACGGGTCATTGCCGAAACCGGTGCCGGACAGCATGGCGTCGCGGTGGCCACTGTGGCCGCTATGTTCGGTCTGGAGGCTGAAATTTACATGGGCACCGAGGATATGGAACGACAGGCATTGAATGTCTTCCGAATGCGGTTACTTGGATCTAAAGTGACGGGGGTGAATTCCGGAAGCCGCACACTCAAGGATGCCATCAGTGAGGCAATGCGGGACTGGACCACCAATGTAAGCACGACTCACTATTTGCTTGGGTCGGTCCTGGGCCCCCATCCCTACCCCATGATGGTTCGGGATTTTCAATCCGTGATTGGTCGGGAAACCCGAAAGCAAATCCTTGCACTGGAAGGTCGTTTGCCTCATTGCCTTGTTGCTTGTGTCGGCGGTGGCAGCAATAGCATTGGATTATTTTATCCATTCGTCAAAGATACCCAAGTCAAAATGGTCGGCGTAGAAGCCGGCGGGTACGGGATAGAAAGCGGGAAACATGCCGCGCGCTTTGCAGGAGGAAAACCCGGCGTTTTGCATGGCACGATGACCTATCTTCTCCAGAATGAGGATGGTCAGGTCAATCCCACCCATTCAGTGTCTGCGGGATTGGACTATCCGGCAGTCGGTCCTGAACACAGTTACTATCATGATACCGGACGCATCCGTTACACCTCCGCAACGGATGCTGAAGCCTTAGCCGCGTTCGACTTACTCGCCAAGGAAGAAGGCATCATTCCCGCATTGGAAAGTGCCCATGCGGTTGCAGAAGTCGTTAAGCTGGCACCCACGATGAAAAAGTCGCAGATCTTAATTATGAATCTCTCCGGGCGCGGAGATAAAGATGTTCAACAATTAGCCAAAATGCGCGGAATTCCTCTCTAGGAGAGGGCATACTCAGTGGACAGAGAATCACCAGGCCACGAAGGCCACCAGGTCCTCCGGTACATTGGAAATGTTCTGACATGAGCAATCGCATTCAAGCCACATTTGCACAACTCCACTCCAAGGGTGAAAAAGCCCTCATCCCATACATCATGGCTGGCGATCCGACCCTAGCGATGACGGAATCTCTTGTATTAGCGTTGGAACGGGGTGGGGCCGACCTGATCGAATTGGGTGTGCCATTTTCGGATCCTATCGCCGATGGTCCGGTGATTCAACAAGCAGCAGAACGGTCTCTGCGCTCAGGGACTACCCTTAAAAATATTCTTTTCACTGTCGCCAACCTGAGAAAAAAGACGTCTATTCCCCTTATTTTGATGACTTATTACAACAGCCTCATGGCCATGGGGATCCCGGATTTTTGTGCCACTGCCGTTGATGCGGGCATCGATGGCATCATCGTGCCGGATTTGCCTCCGGAAGAATCCGACCGTCTTTATCACGCCACTCAAGCAGCGGGAGGACCGGTGAGTATCTTTCTACTTGCTCCCACCAGCACGGCGGAACGACGACGAGCGGTGATCCAGCGATCACATGGATTTATTTATTATGTCTCTCTTACCGGCATTACCGGGGCCAAGCTGACCGATCTCAGCCTGGTGCGCCAAAGCGTCCAACAGCTGCAACGAGCCTCACGAAAACCTGTGGCAGTGGGATTTGGAATTGCCTCCGCCGAGCAGGCCAGAGAGGTTGGACAATTTGCGGATGGCGTCATTATTGGAAGCGCCCTGGTTCGATACATTAGCGAACACCATTTCGCCCCATCATTTCTCACCAACATTCAGGGCATGGCACAACAATGGAAATCCGTCCTCACGCCCGTCACAGCAAAACCGTCGGCTATCCTTAGGCAAAAGCCATAGGGCCCCTGCACCTTCCAAAATGCTGGTTGTGTTCAAACAGCAGCTTCAAAGGCCATAAGCGACTGAGTCATTCCTGATTGTCGGCGGCTCTTACTGCCACGGTTGGCTTGGAACTGAATCATCCCTTTCCTCATCCGGGTATGGAACTTTCCGACGAAGGGAAGCTTCACCAACTTCTTTAAAACAGGGAGGTGAGACGGCTTCTTCCAAAAAAAATTCCGCGAAGCTTCCACTCGAAGTTCAGCAGGAAAAGGGGCTGTCAGGCGCATCCCGCATCTTTCACGGATTCTTCCCCGTTTCGATGTCCAATCCACCCGTTAGAGGACAACAAGGTCAACGATTGAGAGACGCCCCTCAATGGTAGATCCAACCATCCTACATGGCCTTTCAGTATACAGCCGGACGAACTGCCCCATCCTCGTTTGCCAGATTGGCAAACTCTTGGGCCAATGCCTCAGCCCATCTAGTCTTAGAGCTGTCTACTCTTCTTTTAGGTTGAACTCCATTGAGGACCAGGACATGTATAACCCTGAAATGAAGACCCTTAGGAACGAACCACTTTCCCTTCCATGATGATGAGCCCTGGAACAATGAACCGATTGGTTGCTGTCGCATCCCCCTATATCATGTGGCTCCTTCTAGAGAAGAGGAAGATATCCGTCTCCCTCCTTATGCCGATTTCCAGAAAAATCCGGCAAATCTTTTTACCTAGCCCGGGCAGTCCTTGCCTGGTGTCAAAATTTACACAGCACCAAAAAGGTAAAACTTACCAGGTTTTCAAGGATTTTATGCCATCCAGTCTCCGAAACTTTTGGCATGGTTCTTGGTTTAGTAAACAGCATCGAAATGCCAAAACGTCCATAATTAACAAGGGGTTGTTCATGGGTGAAACCGAATACCTAGACAAGGAAGATCAGGAAAAAGCGGTGGAAATTCGCATTGAAGATGTTATTTATCGCTCTGATGAAAGTCCTGCGGTCGTGCTGGCGATCAAACGCACCTGCTCCTTGAGTGGAGAATGCAAAGTCGGACATGTCACGTTGGGACATGAAAATACCCTTCGTTTATATCTAGAAACCTAATCATGCAATGACTGTCCTCAATGCGTTCTTGCATTACGCCTATCGATCAACTCCATGCTCTTATCCTGGCTTCATGTTCACATCCCCAAAGGTTTTGGCAAAGCGAGATTACATTGATCAGGGAGCAATCGGCAAAGCTCTCATGTCTCAAGTGTTTTATAAGAGTTGACTAGGCCATTCCTGGAAGACTCACCGCTTATCCCCACTATGAATCTCGATAATTTCAGGAGTAAGGCCGGTATCCGTCAAATGAAGACGGGCCACGGAAATCGGGAGAGTAAACCGACGAGGGCCTGCACTGCCAGGATTCAGGTAGAGTATTCCCTTACGTCTCTCGGCAGAGGGACGATGAGAATGACCAAAAATAACGGCAGAAAATTCCGAGGCAACCGGATCTACATCCAAGTGATCCAGTTCATGCACAACATAAAAACAATACGATTGATGTTCGACAACATTCGTCAGGGGAATCTTCTCAGCCCAAGGGTCCTGATCATTATTTCCACGGACGGCAATCACCGGAGCAATCGCCTCCAGTGACTTCAGGACGCCAGGGCTTCCGATGTCTCCGGCGTGGATAATCAATTCCGCACCGGTCAAAGCCGCAATTATTTGGGGACGCACTAATCCGTGCGTGTCAGAAATAATCCCGATCATCTTCTCTTGCTTACTCCATACTCTCATCCTACAAGTCAGGATTCTATTGTCGGTCTATCCCCCGTTTTGTAAAATTCCCCGTAATGGCGTTGGCCGCACTCCGGACAAAAACCATGGGTAAAGTGGGCGTTGGATCGATCACCAATAAATTGTTCGAGCGGTTGCCAGTTATTGTTGTCATCACGAATCTTTTTGCAAAAACTGCAAATAGGAAGACAACCCTCCAATACGTTGACTCTGTTGGCTAAGGCTCGTGTTTGCATAGCGGTTCGACTGACCAGGAATGCCGCCCCGCCCAGGACAAGGATTCTGATCACCGTGTTAATGGAGGCATCTAATATGGTGAGGGAAACCGACCAAAACTGTATATTAAAAAGTAATCTGATAAGAGACAACGTCACAGCAAATGTCAGTCCCCAGGAAAATCCCCTATACCAGGAGGCGAGCGACACCGGAATCAAATACAAAATAGGAAACTGAATGGTTGGACCTGCCAGGTAATCACCAAGCAAAATTACGAGGACCAACGCACTCAGATAGGCGGGAAATAATGTTGGGTGTGTGCAGGCCTCCTTCCAAAAGGCTGTTTTGGGAGGAAGGTTAGGAAATAACTGAAAAGGCGGCATAGGCCTAAACAGAATTGGGTAAAAGAAAAATCTTTTGAGTGATCATAGCATAAGCGTCATATGTCGAGCATGGCGTTCTGGATCATATTATCCGCCCGCCCCGCCCCTTACCTGGAGGACCTTGTGCGATGATTGATGGTGAAACCCATGGGCAACCAGATCAATCTGCTCAGGCTAAAGGAAAAGACCTGTCCTCCTTCGGGAATCTGACCATCCCCGTTTGTGAATCCCATTGAACCTTCCATGGCTCATCTATCGGAGTAGCTTTTTCTGGAAAGCCCACATCATTCAGAACGCACCGGTGTTCCTCAATCCCCTATGGGAACTCCGGACAGTCAGGCGTGGATAGCGCTTATCCCTGGAAATGGTATAGTAATAAATACAACGGTCACGGTTATAAGGGCTGCGTGGCATTGTCGCAGCCTTTTTTATCAGGCAAAGACCATTATGAGGAATCCCGTTTCATTCCTGGGCTGGATTATATTCTCCATGGATCCCCGATGCGAATGACGCTTCCGGAAAGGTAAGAGAGTCAGTGAAAACTTCCCATCCAGTGTTCGACCACGCCGATGAAATGAAAGAAAGTCCTCTCTTCCAACAACCCAGTAATGGGCAAACGCGACCGCCCACCTTATTTATCATATTTGGGGCCCAGGGAGATCTCACGAAGAGAAAATTGATTCCCGCGTTATATAACCTGGCCTCAAGTCATCATCTCCCTCAAGAATTTGCCATCCTTGGCATAGATGGGATTCCCATGCATACGGATGAGTTTCGGGAGAAGATCCGTCAGGACATCGATGAGTTATGTCCCCGCCCCATCGATGCCTCCATCAAAGAATGGCTCCTTGATCGCCTGCATTATCTGTCAGGGGATTTCCGGGATCCTCAAACCTACGAACGCCTTCAGTCTCTGTTGACACAATTAAATACCGCCCATGGGACCCAGGGAAATTTTCTCTATTACATGGCCACCGCTCCAACATTTTTTGCGGAAATCGTTGCGCAATTGGGCGCCAAGGGATTAGTCGAACACCGAAAAGATTTTTCCCGTCGTATCGTCATTGAAAAACCCTTCGGTCATGATTTGCCATCGGCACGGTCGCTCAATCAAGCTCTGAGACAGGTGCTCGATGAAAGTCAGATTTACCGGATCGATCATTATCTTGGCAAAGAAACTGTTCAAAACATTTTAATATTCCGCTTTGCGAACGGCATCTTTGAACCAATCTGGAACCGTCAATATATTGATCATGTCCAAATCACGGTTGCGGAAACGTTAGGGGTTGAGCATCGCGGAGCCTATTATGAAAAAGCCGGTGCGCTCCGAGACATGGTCTCCAATCACCTCCTGCAAATCTTGGCTTTCGTGGCGATGGAACCACCGAATACATTTGATCCCGAAGCGGTCAGAAACGAGAAAGCCAAGGTGCTCCGTGCCATCCAGCCAATGAACCCCGTCGAGGTTTTGCAATCAACAGTTGCCGGACAATATGAGGCCGGATCGATTAATGGTCACAGTGTCCTTCCCTATCGAATGGAGAAGGATGTCGATCCAGCTTCCTTGACGGAAACCTTCGCCGCAATGACCTTAGGTATTGAAAGTTGGCGCTGGGAAGGCGTGCCCTTTTATCTGCGGACCGGCAAACGGTTGCACACCCGGGTCACCGAAGTGGTCATTCAGTTTAAATCTGCCCCGCTGATGTTATTTCGTAAAACTCCCGTCGACCGACTCACGCCGAACGTCCTCGTCATTCGCATTCAACCGGATGAAGGCATTTCCCTCAGTTTTGGGGCCAAAATTCCAGGTCCCAAAGTCAAGGTCGGGACGGTGGATATGGATTTCCAATATGCGGAATATTTCGGTGATGCCCCGAGCACGGGCTATGAGACGCTCCTGCACGACGTGATGGCTGGAGATGCCACACTTTTTCAGCGAAGTGATAGCGTCGAGGTGGGCTGGAGTATCGTCGATCCCATTGTCAAAGTGTGGGAAAGCCTGGGCTCGCATGCCATTCGTCCCTATAGCTCAGGGAGCTGGGGACCGCCGGAAGCGGATGCCTTGCTGGCCAGGGACGGCCGAATGTGGAGAAACCACGGATAAGGAAATCGTTGAATGTCGGCGAATGTCACCTGCTGTTAAAATCGATGCGTTTCAGAAAAATTGGCTTTCAGCCTCATCAAGGGCGGTCACTCATATTTTTCACGCGACAATCGGCCTAACCGGAGTCAGTATCATTCCTGATCGTGGTCCCAGGCCGGATAAGACAACTTTTCCTTGTTCACACTTGAACGTGTGTCCAGTAAGCTGGTCCTCAAGCCATTGGGGGGTCTTCCCCACCCACTGGGCAATATCAATGTGAATGGAGGTGGGGTGATCATCATTATGAATAAGGATAAAACCAAAGGTTCTTTGCGTCTTTCTCAAAAAGACACAACACTGTTGACTTGAGAGTACCTGGACCACAGTCCAGTTCCCTTCTCGAAATATTGGAAAAGATTTCCGGATTGCAATTAGCTGTTTGGTGTAATTCCGCAACTCATGATTCCATTTACGGTGATTCCATTCCATGCCCCGACGATTGTCGGGGTCCTTCCCTCCCTTCATTCCGATTTCATCCCCATAATACAAGGCCGGAATCCCTGGATAGACAAACTGAAACAACATGGCTAACTTCAGGCGTAACATATTTCCCCGGGCTAAATCATAAAGACGTTCAGTGTCATGGGACCCTAACACGTTCATCATCGCTAAGGTCTTCTCCCATGGATACATCCGGAGGAGCTTACTCACGCGAGACACGAATGCCCTGGTTGAAATAGAACCGTGAATAAAGTAGTCCAAGATGATCTGACGGAGTACGTAGTTCGTTCCACCGTCAAATTGTCCATCCCGAATCCAGGAACAACCAGGACCCCAGATTTCCGCCACCATATACGAGGACGGATTTATGGTTTTCACCTCCTGCCAGAGCGCCTTCCAAAACCGATGCCCACGGACATCAGCCACCGCATCCAACCGCCATCCATCGATACCCTGACTTGTCCAATAAGCTGCGACGTCCAGAAAATACCGACGGGTGGCAGGATTGGCTAAATTGAGAATGGGCATGAAAGGCCGTTCCTGCCAACCCCGGTAACGAAACCGCCCGAACGCATTGACCGGAAATTGTGTAATGAAAAACCAGGAGGTGAAGGGGGAAGCCGGACCACGTTCCATGACATCATAAAAGGGAAAGAATCCCCGGCCGCAATGATTGAATACGCCATCCAACAATACGCGAATGCCATTCGCATGAGCTCTGGATAACAGAGTCTGAAAATCAGCCAATGTACCAAGACGGGGATCAATCCTATAGTAATCATAAGTATTGTATCGATGATTGGCCGAGGCACAAAAAATGGGGGCCAGATAAATCAGATTGACTCCAAGGTCCAGAAGATAATCAAAACGCTCAGTGATTCCTCGCAGCGTACCTCCCATAAATCCATGTGCTGTGGGCTTGGATCCCCAGGATACGAAACCAGATCCTTGCTTGGGCAGTTGGCTATCCCGCGCAAACCGGTCAGGAAAGATCTGATAGATTATGGCCTCACGCGTCCAGGATATGTCAGAAGCAGACTGATGACGTCTCATAGATTTACAATCAAAAACTCTTTCACGGGTAGGAGATGAACATTGGTGTGCAAAGAAAAAACGAAACCCGGAGTCATAAGAAACTCCGGGCTAGAGGAAGAGGAAGAAATCCGGCGGCAATCGTTCAAAACTAACGTCTAACAACACGAGCCTACACTGGGAGAACACCCACAGCTGGCACACCCGAAGGACTGACAACAATCCACGCAATCGCAGCCACAGGTCATTTGACACCCATATCCATGAGATCCATGAAAATGATCGCCGGCCCCGTGGGGGTGGCCCCATCCTGGGTGTCCATGATGATATTCAGAGCTGGCTAACCCCTGAAGAAACCGTAATCCGACCCCCAACCCAGAGTTCAGAAGATCCATCCCCAACTTCAAGGTTTCCCCTACCCGGTTAGCGATCTCTCCACCCGTTTCACCCGCAGGTTGGCCTGAGGCAGGATGCAAACCAGTCATCTGGGGAATCTGAGGTAAGAAACCGGTCATAGGGGGAAGTGGCCATCCCATCGGCATGTGAGGCATTCCTGTCGCACCCGTGCCGAACTGCGGGCCACGGGGTTCCATTCCCGGAGCGTGTTGGATTCGTTTTTTATATTCCTGGAATTCCACTTTGGCTTTGTTCGCTGCGCCGACCTTTTTCTCTTTTGATGAACCTTTTGGGGTTGCCGCCATCATCATCTCCTGGTTAAACCGGTTAACAACTAAAGACTTCACACCATCGAACCCTGGCCGTCATGTTGACGACCAGGACCGTCAAATGGGCACCTGGCTTGGTGGTGATAATTCCTTCCTTAATTTGATAGCCGTCCTGAGGGTTGGCCTGTTTCATCCAGCCTAGAGTCGTTTTTTCGCTGTCCTGTACGACCACAAAAACTAACGCAGGTGCAGTCGATGCGGCATTCGTCGGGGTATATTCAATGGAAAGATGCACGCAACATCCTCCCCCAATAAAGGCCTTGCCGATTCCGGCTTTTCCTCGCACATCCACCTCACCGACAATCGGAGCCACGGCTGCCTTCGTTTCTGCGTTCCTGCCAGGTGTCTCGCCGGCTGACATCTCAACCGGAGCCGTGAACATGGCCATTGCACGGACTCGTTGGAGGACCATGGAATTGGGATCTGTCTTTCCGTCGACACTGGTGTCCGCTTCAACCAGCAATTCCTTGGCTTCCTTCCGGCATTCCCGAAGCCCACAACAACATTTAGCCCTGGGATGGCAACAACCAGGACAAAACCCGGGGCCCCCATGCTGAAAGTGTGGTCCGGAAAAGGCTCCGGCATTAGAATACGCATGAGCGGGAATTCCAGAAAACATCGGCTGAGTGTAATTCATTGGTGTGCCCTTCCTTAATCTTTCCTCAAATTGAATAGCCCTTCAAAAGGCAATAGGCCTCCGATTGAAAGATCCCGATCCGATCAACAGCAGACTGTTTCGCACCAGCGCAATCGGGCCATCGCCTCCGTCGTTTCCAACGTCACCCTAGCCCCTGGCTCGATGGACAGCAAATGCGATTTCACATGATAGCCGTCAGTGATTGAGGTTTCCTGCCATGTTGAGGTACTCCCATCAAGGTCCACAGTGACCTTGACCAAGGGGGAAGTCGCCCCGGCATCCGGCGCGTATTCCAGTGTCAATGAGGCGTTGGTGGTTCCTCCGATCAACACTTCTTTCATGCCGGTTGCGCTGTCCACACTGACTTCCTGAGGAAGAGGCATGGAATGGGTGGCCTGAGCTCCCCAGCCGTACGCGGGATACCCGACGGACGGGTAATATGGCATCGGCATCAGGACCGGATACCCCACTGGAACCATGCTGCGATGACCAGCCGTGTGATAATGCGGTGACGAATGGTGGGACGTCGAAACACAGCAATGCGGTAAATGGTGATGCATTAGGAATCTCCTTGGTTAGAGTCCGATGCTTTCGTCAAATCCTGGGTAATCTTCAACACATCTTCCACAATCTGGAAGCCCGTATTGACCACGGTATTGACCATGTCGGCCATTTTTTGAGGGATATGATTCTCTAGGATTTGTGTGGAAGTCTGATTGATGAGTTTGTTGACGGATTCTATAACGGTGGCCATGTCGGGTACCTTTCTCCGGACGGGTTGGAATCCCTGCCGGTGATCAAATTGGACATTTTTCCGATGCGGGGCCTGTCGACGTGAATGATCCTTCAGCATGGCCCCTGGCCAGCCGAAGAACTTTGGTCATCACCTCGAGGCTCCAGTTTAAACTTTGCCAAGGACTCATCAGCATGCGACTTGACGCTTTCGCACTACTGGTTACTGCGTCGACAGCCAGACTCAGAGGCCCCGTCACTAATCCTTTTTCGTCTAATTGTAACATAGCCAGCCAGGCCGCCGGATTACGTGGCATCGCATGAAACAAGGCTTGCGGAACAAGACAGATATTCTGAGAAAGGACCCCGCTGAACACTCCACTACAGAATTCTTGAAATTGCCGGTCATGCGTGGTCATCCGAGCAATGTTGGCAAGGACAAACAGACAGAATTCTTTCAAATCGGGATTTTTGGCTACGGATAAAAATAATTCCCCCGTCCGCCAGTCTAACTCAAATTGTTGTTCCCATTGCGTTTGGTATTGTTGAAGGACACGGACGGAACAATCCCCACTCAACACGGCCTGATGCGCGGTTTCGGCAGCTAAATACGCCCCTTCCATCGCTTTATGAATACCTCCGCCATTCAGCGGATCAGCTTGATTAGCCGCGTCACCCACCAGCATCACCCGATCTGCCACGATAGCCTTGGGTTTAAAAAATGAGACAGCCCCACCTGAAACGGCTCCGCACCGTGAGGCATGACGCAAGAGGTGGCCCAGATCCTGATCCAGAAAATCTTGGAACACCTGCTTCAGATTCGGGATCATGGGAAACGGCTTATCAAACGCGTACCCCAACCCGATATTGGCAAAGCCGTCATCGTCCACAAAGACCCAGGCATACCCGGGGAAAAAACGCTCATCGAAATACACCTTGATCTGGGCGCCTTCAGCCTCCACATTTTGGTAATAGGCTCGGAGTGAAAGGGCGGTCGCTCCATTTTTTAAGACATTCCCGATAGAGCGGGACACGACGGAACTCACGCCGTCTGCCCCGATAACAATTTTTCCCTGTACTTCCATGCGCTGCCCTTTATGATCCAGGATAACGCGGGCATGATCGGGAGTCTGGTAAATTTCTCGAACAAGTGAGTTCGCTTGGAATTCGGCTCCGGAGGCCACGGCATGTTGAAGAAGAATGTGATCAAAACGCCGGCGATCCAACAACACGCAAAAATCAGGATACTGCGTGGTATTCGGAAACCCTCCGGTCAGCAGTAATTTCCCGTTAATAAAGAGGTCGCACGTTTTAATGCAGGATTTCGTGTGAGTCAGCACTTCGTCGATACAGCCCAACTGGTCCAGCCAATATAAAGCTTGAGGGGTCAACCCATCCCCACAGACCTTATCCCGCGGAAAATCCGATCGATCAAGGATTAAGGTCGACAGCCCCTTCCGTGCCGTAAACGCCGCGGTGCTGCTCCCTCCCGGTCCGGCTCCAACTACAATCACATCATACGTCATCGATTCTCCCGTCAACCATCCCTATGGGAAGAATAACTCTCATTCGAGAGCTTCTCCCCCTTTACGTTGCCGACGTCACCAATAATTTCACCGGGATTTCGATTGCCTGTTCGGACATCACAACAATACGTCCATGATAAATGTCCGGCGGAAGGCCGGCGGGAATCACACCTTTCAAAATAAATTTTTCGAAGTCCATCGGTTCAATCGTTTTCGTTCCAGGGCTGACCGTGAAGCCTTTGCAAGGAAATACCTGTCCTTGAGTCGATCCGATAAATCCGTCGACCTTCAACTTGACGTTCTTGGCCGCGTCCATCGAATCATTATTAATAGAAAATGACACATGCACAGATTGCCCTGGATTAAGTGGTAAACGATTCGCGATGTAATAGGCGGGATCCTGGGGTTCGATGCCTTCGGGATGTTCCGGGGAAGGCCCCGGAACAGTCGAATCATGTGATCTGGAGGACGAGGGAGCGGATTCCTGAGATGAAGCGGTGGCGGCGTCCATGACCCCGGAAAATTTCTCCAGCACGGATTCCTGCATCATCGTTCCAAAACGGTTGATGAGGGTCAAGCCCAAACTCAAACCCGCTTCAGCCAGATCCAATCCTTTCGCAAACGTCGTGCCGATTTGATCGCCATGCCCGAACATCGAATCCTCCGATTTGGTGTTTTGGTCCGCGTGAGCAGACGCTTGGGCTGTCGACTTTCTTTGAGTTGAAGATCGCCGTGACGGAGATTTTTTCTTACTGTTTTTACTGGTCGTAGCCTTGCTCTCGGACTTCATGCTCAGGACTCCAAAGACAATGTGCGTATTAACAACATGAATGGCACGTACAGGGTGAAGGTTGGCACTGCACACAATAATGGTGCTGGACAACCGGTTCACACCCACAACGCATCGTACAGGCGCATCCGTGAGGACATGGTGGCTCCTGCCAGATGAGCCCGTGCATGAATTGCCGGAACAATTGGGCACCAGCACCGACCAGATGGAAGGCCAGGCCAATAGCCTGACCAGTGGTCTGGCCCATTCTAGTAGCCCCATCATGTCCATGCTTTGAGTATGAGCATTGCGAATGTACACAGGACATAGGTTAATTCTCCCCGCTGCTGACAGCACTATCCATGACATCCATCTGAACCACGGCCTTAGTCATCGGAAAGGTTCGTGAAGGCACATTTCCCACTTTCAATCCACCCGAAGAGACTTGTCTGTCCCCTCCGTACTCACTTCCAGGTCTGAAACCCTCTCTGCTTATAGGCCGCCCCGCAGAGGTCCCGGGTTTTGACTGATGAGACGAAGGCATGGGCTGACAAGGTGATCCTGTAACCACGACCCGCGAGCCCTTGCGAACGGATCGAGATGGAATACCCGGATTGCCGGCTGCCGCCACCTGAGGAAAGCTTTGCGCGGGAATACGCGATTGCTCACGCCTGACCTTATCCCTTGGGGAAACCATGGTCCGTCCCTCCAGATTGAGGCGGAGGAATTCAATTCCTAAAACCCGTGCGCGTAACGTGTAGCTGGAGGGAAGACAAAAATCCTGATGAAGTCCGATCGACACAGGGGGCAAGCGCCGGATATTCATATCAACCGCAGGGAGTTGCCGGAGAGACAAATTGACGGTTGGCAGGTTGGTCACATTGAACTGTTCAACACGGACCGGATCCAGGTTGCGAACTTCATTGATGCGGAGGGATTCAATCGTCAGGGGATCAATATGATTCAGTTCTTTAATGTGAACGGCGGCCGGGGCAATTTGTCGAACTTCGCTGATCACAAGCGGATCAACATTACTCAGTTCACTGATCCGCAATTTATCGAGATTTTTTGCTTCTTTAATTTTTATGTCGCCCATATGGATGCCCTTCCTTGGCGGATGCTACACAAGTCCTGGCCAGCTATAGTTTAGGTGAATCGCCTTGGCCTCATCGATAATGGCCGGCTGGGTTTGTAGTCGGGCTGAAATCGTCACAACTTTGGAAGCGCCAGACCCTGTAAGCTGATAAAGAAACCAGGGAACAGTGCCCGCCCCGCTCTGAACCACAGAATCCACAAGCCACTGAACAGCCGTTCCTGAACTGTGCCGAATGGTCGCCCGAAATAATTGTTGGGTGTTGCTCTGATCGATATAGGCGTTATCATGACCTTGAGGGTAATAGAGATACGCCTGTTTGGGGAAAACTTCAAGAATTGGTTGAGGAAGCGGCTCTGGTCCATTTCCCATCAACGTGACAAAGGCATAGGCTTTCCGAAAAGGGCTTTCTGCCGCTGTGGCAATAATGATGTCGGTTGTCCCGTGAGAAAGACTGCCTTTCGGTGGAGCAAGATATAAGCCGGTTGGATCAATCGAACCAGCCCCGGGATTTCCTGCAGGATCCTGAACAGCCCAATTCACCTTGCTGCTCATCCCGTTATACACCGAAGCGTGAAACCGGACCTGGGTATTCACAGGATCGGCATATCGTTCATCGCGAAAATACACTTCAGCGCTGGCCGGCCAGACCTCCACTTCGATTTGATGCTGACAGACGACCTGATGGTAGACCTGGTAAGTCGAATGGGAGTGACGGCATGGTGCAGGATGAACTGACACGGTCAGACCTTTCTCAATCACATTCTCACGCTGACAGCTACATCGTGTCGACGTGTTCCTCAAAATCATCGTCCGGGAGATCAACGGAGCAATTGGCAATCTTCCCGAACAGCTTGCCATTGAAACTTAACTTTGATTTACATCCAACCTTCCCCTCCAGTTGCGTGGTGATACCTTTTGTGCCCAGGACCCCGGCTAATTGCACATTGGCCCCTTCAACAGCGACAGTAAATGGAGAAAGTTTAATCCCAAAACTGCCAATCGAAGCCACCGTATGGATTCCACCCGCACGCCGAAGAAAGGGAATCGACAGGTTGATCGGGATCTCCCCTACCCGTACCGAGATTGAACTCACCTGTGCCACCAACGATCCTTTGGCCTTCGTGGCAAAGGCGATTGGTTCGGTTTTGGCCTGGACAGAAAAATCCGGGCAACTCTCCATACCCAGGTGCCCCTTGAAATTCACGTTGCCTCCTCCTGTCCCGTTTGCTGAGCCGTCATCCCATCCGGATAGACCCGCTCGGCCAGATCACTACACATCGCATCAATCCGTTCATTCAATTTTTCAAACCCCTTCAAGGATTGACAAATTTCTTCACAGTTCTCCCCTTCAATCTCAAACGAGACAAAGGGACCGAGTTTAATTCGAAGGACCATATTGGCCGCCATTCTATCACCTTTGGTAAAAAATGAAACCGGGGTGCCCAAATAAGGGCGTTCCCTTCAATACCTTGCTTCTCCTGAATTTGACGTGGCCATTCTCACCCTTGATTATTTCGACTTCCTTGAATCCTGGCGACGCACCGGACGCTTGCCGTTTCCATTCCCGGCTTTCATCGTTCCGGTCCCATTGGCCTTCTTTTTCGCCAGTCCGTGACCATTCGTCTGCACGTGACCATTAACCGGCTTGTCGTGCACCTGACTTAGGTTTCTATCCGCCTCGCGCAGGAATTTCACCATCTGATCCATAGAATGCAACATCACTTCAAGCGTGTCTTTTTGTTGTCGATCAAGGTTTTGATATAAATTTTCAAGTTTTCGTTCAAGTTCCTGTCCGTCGCTGGAAGTGCGATATTCTTTGCCACGTTCCCGCAAAACACTTCCGAACTGATCCAGAATGGAGATCACACCAAATAAAATATCCAACGTTACGTCCTGTGATTCCCGGCCATGAGGATAGGGGTGCGGACGGCAATGGGAACAGGCCAGGAACTGTTCATCTCTTCCCATGCTCCATCTGGCAAAAAGCGCCGACCGGGAATCGTCAGCAATATTCGAACATTCCCGGCGATGAAGTTTCCCATAAACCGGATCGAATTGATACGGGGCCATGGCTGCTTCGGCTTGGCCATCAATACGTAACAGGGGGCGCGCATCGCTGACCTTTCCTTGAGACCGCAGCTCCTGAAGGGCAATCGCAAACATATCACCCCAATACACTTCTGTGGTTCCTGTTGTATCCTCAGGAGAACGTCCCATATTTCTCTGTGCGCCTGACCACCGGGCCTCCTCTTTTATGCACCTGTGCCTCCCTGAAAATAGGATCAACCGGAGACACCACTTCCATCACAGTCGAGGTGATACCGCCTGGGAGCTTAATCATAGACCGCCCAGGCCAACTCTCGATGCGTTTTTTGCAGACGATGCTTTTTGAGACGGGTTGCAAAATATTTGGTCAAAAAGGCAATCAGCAAATCCCGCCCTGAGCCTTCCGGTAGCCCCTGCCGCAAACGGGCAATATGCCCTTGAAAGATCCGACGAAGAGTGCGTTCGGGGTCGGCAACCTGATTGAGGTAAGTCAACCGATGATAATGCAAGTCTGAATAGCAATCCCCGTGATCATCGATATGCATGATCAAGGAGCCTGCGAGAAAGATCATACTTACATAATGCAGCGGAACCGCTGGGACTAAAAATCCCGTGAGAACTAAAATCGCATGGCCGCTTCGGTTCCTGGCGCTTTCCCGTAAGATTCGCAATTGTTCCCGGCGGGGACGTGAGCGAATGCTCTCCGGATCAGAACGGAAGGCCACATCCCGTTTTTGTGCCTGAAAGAGCAACAGTATGGCTTGCCGAAGGAGAGGATCCAAGACGTCCCGTTCAGCAAATAACCGCGCAATAATCACATAAAACAGTTTTTCTCGATCCGTCTGAATTTCAAACCAGCCCTTGGTCAACAGATCGTCCATCCGATCAATATAGGAATTGGCAACATCCAATCCAAAGTCATCAATAAAGCTATCCGCAAGAAAACAACATCCGCCGAACAAACTGCCGATCATTTGCCGACGCGCATCATAGGGGAACCCGGCAATCTCCGCACAGGCATGGCCCACAACAGTCATTTTGGCACTCAATTCCATCATCTTCCGGTATTCATCCTGCCGTTGGTTAAACAGGTCGGGATAATACTCCAGCACTAACGGCTTCAGAGAGACCACCACCTGTTTGCGATAAAAACTGAACAATTGATCAAGAGGCGTATGGAGGGATTGGGACGCATACATGGGAAAAAATTCTCGTCGGAACGAATGGGTTCCTATTATAAAGCGTTGAAACCAAACTTTAAATATTACCCAATGAATCCTGACAAAAAAGTTCAGAATTAAAACAAGCGTATAATCCAACTAATGCAACGGTTATGCCTTTAGGCAGTCATGCCAGTGTGGATAACTGTAAACGGAGCCGGATTCGTGTTTCATCCCAAATCTCCACCAAATGAAAGGCTTGTATCAGAATTCTGGCAACAGCGGACCCCACTGAAAAAAACTCGTGGGATTAGTGTGCGAACGGCGTAGGCATTCAACTTCACCGCACTAATGCATGCGTCAACGGCATATTTGATATCTCATAAAAGCTGAGATACCTTGCGATAAAAAACAATCGGAGGGTTGCATGTTGTCAAATAATTAGAAGATAGGGATAGGCCAGAGTTCAGCATTGACGAGAAGGGCTGTCATCCTAGCTAGAACTTATTCCGGCTTGACCGCTGGATTTTTTTCAGCGTCTGTAAAACCATGCAGCTGAGCCCTGGTATCTAGCTCGTGAGCTTTTCGCCCGCCTCTCGCCGTGCGGCATTCCCCCAAATCTCCGTGTACCAGGAGGCGGGCCATTTGAACGCAGCGTTCTACCAAGGCCATCGCGCCCTCCCGGAGTGATCGGGACTTCTGCACATAGCGCATATTATTTTGCATGTCCTCCGCACTCCATCCCCGGGAATGGGCAATGTAGGGAAACTGCGGAAACTGCACACCGATTTCGGCGAAAAATCCGAGTAGTTGCCCGGCCACGGCCTGAATATTATCCTGCCCGCCGGTAATGATAAACCCGCCGACTTTATTCTGAAGCAGATGGGTATCTGAAATCGTTTCTTGATTCTGAATGCAGTTCATCCGCTCAACCATCTTGAAATAAAGGCTGCTTGCGGCCCCCCATCGAATGGGAGTGGCCAGTACCAGGACATCAGCCCAATGGACCAGCCCTTCGTAGACCTGGTCCATCTCATCTTGGGGATCCATCTGCGTAATCGAACAGGGCCAGGTACAAGCCCGTGATGATTTGGAATAAAAACCTTCACAGGGGCGAAAGGACAGATCCCGAAGACGCAACAACCGCGTTTCACATTCTAAATTGTCCGAGGCATGCGTCAGCCCGACTTCAAGCAAATCATCTGAAGTACTGTAGCGCGGATGACCAGGCGTCATGACCGTCGTGGAAAGTCCCAGAACCCGGATCGGACCGTCCTCCCTGCGGGGAGGTCGAGCAAGCGGATGGGGTTCATGTGCTTGACGCGTTCGTTTCGAAATCGGCGTGGATCGAATCAAGACCCGCCCGTTCTTTACTTTCACGTCATAGGCCGGCACTGCATCTTCTTCATACCCGGGCTCCCCTTTACCGGTCTGATAATGAAACTTCCAATAATGCCAGGGACAGACGACGTACTCTCCCTCCAATGTGCCTTCACCCAACGGCCCGCCCACATGGTTGCACGCGCCATTGATCGCTCCGAACTGCTCATTGCAGTAAGTTAACGCCACTGGTGTTCGTCCGATCAGCACTTGCTGCACCGGCTGATGTTTCAACTCGTCTGCACCACCGACATCGACCCAGGTTTCATCGGGCATGCGAGCTCCTCGGTTAGATTATCCCGTCCATTTTTTACAGTAAAAATGTCATGGTCAACAACTGGAGAGAGCGTGCAATCCTATTGCGGAGGAGCAGCTCTGCCTTTCGGATCCTCTACGATTAACGTTCCGCCCATAATCGGATGGATTTGACAGTGGTATGAATAGCGGCCAGGGGGTAGCCCTGGGAGGGTATACGTCTTTCCGGGTGCGACCTTCCCGGAATCAAACAGACACGGTTTTTCTGTTCCACAATCATCATGCTGGACGGTATGAGGAGATGCGGTCGCATTAATCCATTGAATGGGAACATCGGCCCAGACGACGGCTTCATGCGGATAATAATAGGGAGGGAAATGTTCCATCCGGATTGGTTCATTTATTAATTCAGCCGCTACCAAAAGGTTGCTCATCAAAAACAAACTTATACAGATGATAAAATGAATCTTTTTCAGAATTCTATCTCCTTTTTGTGAAGTGGCAGAATTGTCGCCTTTGTACTCACATGTTACCAAAGCTCAAAAGGGTAGCAAAAATGATCGCAACCCTCCGAACTCCATCATGGTTTAGTGACATGGCCGATACTTTTGAGGGACTGGTGCAGTCTTATAGAAAGAGAACATCTACGAGCACGGCACAAATGGAGATAGTGGATAAGGCAATCGCCGCAAGGCTAAGTTTCAAGGTGCGCTGCTGATTGGATGTGGCCACTGAGGCGGCCTGTTCGATGGCCGCAACGGTGCGTTGCAATTGTTCGGCGAGTTCTTTGACATGTGTGGCATTTTGGGAGGCAGCTGCTTGTAATTCGCTGATCTGTTGTTGCAATAGATGTGCTTGATCCGTGGTAGGAGCAGCGCCTTTTTTAGTAAATGCGGGTGCGGTGGCCGAAATAATTGTTCCGATATGTGGAAGAACGGCTTTCAGTGCCGGAATAAGCCATGTTGCCATAGAAATGCCTCACAACAATAAAGATCAGTTGGGTCGAACGAAGTCCCAATAGCAATATGCTGAAAATGTAGCCATTTGTCAAAGACATGGCGATGAAGCTTATGAGACGTCCAAAAACAGAATCGGGAGGGACGCGCAGAGTTACGGTGGGGCACCCATCCACTGCGGGATACGTAAGGCCTCCATGACGAATTCAGTCGATAACGCAGCTAGAATCATTCCCATGACCCGAACCAATATCGAAGCCCCGTTCATCCCGATCACCTTGAGTATGGGAGTGGCTGCGAGCATACAGACCAGTGTTACGGCCAGTATGCTTAAAAGAATGGCCGCTGTGGTCGCTTGGGTAGGAATGGAATACACATGGTTATCCGTTAACAGGATGACAGCCAATATCGCCCCCGGAGTCGCGATAGACGGCACGGCTAGCGGAAAGACGGCGATATCGTGGCCGGGCTCCTCGGTCGTCTGGTTGCTGGTGACCCCGCTTCCAAAAACCATTTGAAGACCGAATAAAAACAGGATGACTCCTCCGGCCACTTGCAAAGACAGGAGCCGGATGCCCATGGCTGAAAGCAGAACCTGACCGATGACAATCGCCCCCAGGAGTATGGCTGCGCTGTATAAGATGGCTTTCCATGCGGTTTTTTTGCGCTGCTTTTGGTCCAATTTACTGGTAATCGCGGTAAAAATGGCCAATGTCCCGATCGGGTCTATTGTGGTCCACAAGATCAAGGCATCCCGGATAAACTTCTCAGTCATATGAATGTCCTTTTTCCGTGCTCAACGTACATTTCAATTTTTGACTATCACACAAAGAGCCAATGAAGCGCAGGCTTACCCTTTCCGCACCATTGCTTGACAGGTCATCAAGTCTTACTTCTTCACAAAGAGATAAATGGCCAAACCCATGAGCAGGACCGCAAAGATTTTCTTGAACAATTCTGTGGGGACACCTTCAACAAGGCGTGCACCGATTTGTGCCCCAATGATTCCGCCCAGGCCGAGCAGGAGGCCATATTTGTAATCCACATGAGCCATCCTCCCGTGGGCAATTAAGGCCGAGACCGCAATCACCAGGATTCCGACGAATGAGGTGCCAACGGCTTTTTGTGCGGTGAAACCGAGAAATAAGAGCAGAGGGACCATCAGGAATCCGCCACCGAGCCCGGTGAAGGCGGCGCCCATACCCACAAATACCCCGCTCGCGATAATAGCTAACGATGTACCATCCATGTAAACTTTCCTTTTCGATCTTGTGTGGAACCAAAGAATCAACGGTAACAATGAACTGCGCAGTTGGCTGCCAACTGCGTATTCAATTCGAACAGGTGATGTGCAAAACCCCTTTTCGCCTTCCTTCAATCCAGTAACCATGGCTCTGATAAAGTGGAAACAAGGGTGCACATGGAATGCGTATCAAGAAATTCAACCGTGCCTGGGCGATATCCCTAGAAAGAAACCACCGTATTCACGTAAAATTGACCCACACAACGAGCTGTAATTTGAAAGTTTTCGAGTTTCAATAATACCCCACTCCACCGTTAAGCGATATCTCAAAATAAATTCACTCTCTTAATCGAAACGAGGCTTTCATGACTTCTCCTGAATATGACTCTCCCCAACCGGTTTCAATGGCTCAATTGGCCGATGCCCATCTTCTTTACCAAAAGAGCGTGCAAAGCCCTGAAGTGGATATACCGTTCCTCACCGAATATTTCGAGGGATATACCAACACTTCGCTACGCCATTTTCGGGAGGATTTCTGCGGAACTGCGTTGTTATCCTCCCATTTCGTGACCCGGCATCCCGACAATCATGCCTTGGGCATCGACTTGGATTGGCCCACGCTGAATTGGGGTATCAAACACAACGTTGCTCATCTGACTCCCCAGCAACAGCAGCGCCTCACATTGGTGAATGACAATGTCTTGAACGTCCAACACCCTCTCTCGCAACTCACCGTCGCCATGAATTTTAGTTATATGGTGTTCCGTGATCGTCCGACTCTTTTACAATATTTCAGGAATGCCAGGCGGTCGCTTCAGCCCGGCGGGTTGTTTGTGCTGGATATCTGGGGAGGCAGCGAAACGCAGGTGGAGCAAGAGGAGCATCGAGACATCGACAATCCCGCTGACGACGGCATTGGCGATTTCATCTTCGTTTGGGATCAGGATGTCTTTGAACCCTCCACGTATTTCTGTACAACCCGGATTCATTTTCTCTTCCGCGATGGCAGTGAGCTTCGTAATGCCTTTGTCTATGATTGGCGCTTGTGGACGATTCCCGAAGTCACGGAACTCCTGCAAGAGGCCGGTTTTGAAGACGTGCACTTTCTCTGGGAAGGCCTCGATGCAGAAGCGAATGAAGGGACCGGTACGTATCATCGCGTCGAGAAAGGTGATTCCGACCCCTCATGGATTGCCTATGTGGTCGGAAAGAATCCGGAATAAGGGATGGTGTTCCAACTTAATCTAAGACCTCATATCTCCAGATCAATCTTTGCAACCGGAACAACCGCTGCCGGGGATGTTTCCGAAAAAATTGACATATTCATTTCATTTGTCCCCCATCTTTTTCGAGCCGGCACCACGTAACTATGGCGCTTTCCCTTTCTGAATGTGAGTCCATTGTCAGGGAATTACGCAAGGCTCTGGTCGGAGGATTCGTCCAGAAAATCCACCAACCCCGGGACTTGACCTTAACCCTCGATATTCGCGCCCAGGGACAGACCAGCCACTTACTTGTGTGCGTGGAGCCCCGGTTTGCCCGCCTGCATCTGACTTCTCAAAAGTTTGAGAATCCGCCGACTCCCCCACCCTTTTGTGCCTTTCTGCGTTCTCATGTGGAGGGTGGACGCATTGCGGAGGTCAGCCAAGAGCCGGGAGACCGGATTGTGTGTATCACAATAGCAAAAGCCGGGCAGATGTCTGTTTTGGTGATTGCGTTGACCGGCAATCAGGCGAATGTGCATGTCCTCAATGAGAAAAAACTGGTCTTGAGATCCTTACGGGATTCCCGTGTGAAGGTGGGAGAGCGCTATACGCCCCCAACGTTGAGGCCGGTGTCTTCCCAGGAAGCTCTCCCTCCTTCCGCCATGGATAGTCTCGTCCCTCAGGACGAGATTGTTATCACCCGGGAGGGGAAAATTCGTGAACCGCTTTCTGAAGCTGCCACTCAAGAAACAGGTACCTTTGGCGAAATGTTCCCGGTGTCGTCGGAACTGGAAACCCGATATGGGCAGCGTGAAGAGGAGGAAGGCCGGGATACCATCCTTGAACAGCAACTGTCGCAGGTTCGAAAAGCACTCAAACATGCCAAACGAAAAATCCAGGCGTTACAGGAAGATTTCAAAAAGACCGAGCGGTTTCGGGAATATGCCCGGTATGGAGAACTATTGAAGAGTCATCTCCATGAGATCAAAAAGGGACAAGAGACCATCACCATAATTGATTATTATGATCCGGCCCTGCCTACCCTGACGCTCCCTCTTGACCCCGCTAAAGATGGGGTATGGAATATGGAAGATTACTTTCGGAAATATCATAAATACATCGGGGCTCAGGAACATCTCCAACCCCGTGTGAACGAGGCCCACAAGGAGGTGGCCCGATTGGAGGGGAAATTGGCTCAGTTGGAACAAGGGATTGTGGATCCTGAAGGTTTACCAAGAACGAAGAAAAAAACAGATCCCTCGATTCCCCAGGGGACGCGGGCATCCAAAGGCCGACCGGCTCCAGCCCAGGGCTACCGGACCTATACCTCTGCCGATGGGCTTCCTATTTTAGTTGGGAAAACGGCAAAGGATAATGATCATCTAACATTGAAGGTCGCCAATCCGGATGATCTCTGGCTTCATGCGCGAGGGACACCGGGTTCGCACGTGGTTGTCCGGTTGGAAAAAGGGGCCACGGTACCTCCAGAGACATTAAAGGATGCGGCGACGTTGACCCTGTGGTTTAGTGATTTGCGGAAAAGCGGGAAAGGCGAAGTGATCTATACACTCCGAAAGTTTGTGAAGAAAGCCAAAGGCTTCAAACCCGGCGCCGTGACGGTCGAAAGGGAAAAGTCGATCTGGATTGAACTCAAAGAAGACCGATTACAACGCCTCAAAGGTCTCCCTTCCTAAAACCAGCCCTCAGTCTGCTCACGTTAGATGCATTATGAAGAAACAGGAATGGGGCTCAAAGGAAAGGAGTCGAGCTATTCCTGAAAATCCGGGCTATACCCACTCGGATTCTAACTCAGGAAGTTACAATCTGATGTTCCTGGATTATTGAAAGAAGTGCGAAGGAAGCGAGAGCTTGACGTTGAAGGACGAGTTCGTATGAACCCCATCTTGACGATAGAATTCGAGAGATCCGTTGAGTCCAACCACGAGAACTTCCTGAATGCCAGAAGCAAGATAGACTTGGACTTTATAGTTGATTTCGACCTGCCGATTTCCAGGTGATAGGACCTCAACGATGAAATCCGGAGCACGAACTAATCCCTCTTCGATGGTCACGACCTGCCACTTTTCTTCAGGCATCCAGACAATATCAGGTACCCGAATGCCTGCTGATGTGGTGAGGACCGCAACCTCAGGGACCGCTTTCCCGCCAAGCTGTGCGCGCAGTTGATAGGCAATCTCTGCGCAAATAACCTGGCGACGGTTGCTTGGCTTTGGACTCATGATCAGTTCTCCATGTTCGGTGAGCTCATACCAATCTGGAAGCTGATCATTCTGCGCGAGGTCAGCCCAAACCTGAGATAATTCTTCTGATGAGAGAACAGTGGCAATATTCGACATTTGGTTCATTTTAGGAATCTCCTTTCATCCTGTCAATGAATCTAAGACCGCATAAAAAGCCAATTACTACCTTAACGTTCCCTCTTAAATCCTTTTAAGGACGGGGTTTAGAATATGGAAGACTACTTTCTGCTACCGAACGTATATGTCTGCCGATGGGCTTCCTATTTTAGTTGGGAAAACGGCAAAGGATAATGATCATCTAACATTGAAGGTCGCCAATCCGGATGATCTCTGGCTTCATGCGCGAGGGACACCGGGTTCGCACGTGGTTGTCCGGTTGGAAAAAGGGGCTACGGTGCCTCCGGAGACATTAAAGGATGCGGCGACGTTGACCCTGTGGTTTAGTGACTTGTGAAAGAGCGGGAAAGGCGAAGTGTTTTACACGTTACGGAAATTCGTCAGGAAAGGCAAAGGCTTCAAACCTGGTTCCGTGACGGTGGAGAGGGAGAAGTCGCTCTGGATTGAAGTAAAAGAAGACCGATTGAATCGGTTGAAAGGCGGCACCAAATAGGATGTTCATTGGTTGGTAAAAATTAAATGAGGATGCCGATGCGGTAACTGACTAGACGACGGGATCTGGCGTTATTGAAAACGAATTAGGTGAGTTGGTTACTGGGGGAGTAAATTCACGAGCGGATGAATGTGGCGAATGTCGTCCATTAGTGGCTCAAGGAACAAAAGCAGGGGAACCTTCACTGGATACAGAGGGGGGGCCAGCGTCCGACGCATGATCATTCAGGAGCTGATCGATGATGGTTTGAAATTTCACCAGCGGTTGGGCACCACGGATGATCGTACCGGTTATAGAATCTCCAGAACCACTTTTTCCGACAAAGAAGGATGGGGTTCCTCTAATCCCGGCAGCGCCGCCCTCATCAATGTCCCTCTGAATAGCCACTTGGTATTTCCCGCTATCTAAGCATTCCTCGAACGTCGCGGAATTCAGTCCGAGTTCCTGCGCATAGTGTTTCAACGAGGAAACCATGAGATCATCCTGCTTTTCAAACAACATATCATGCATCTCCCAGTACTTATTGGATTCCCCTGCGCAGTGGGCGCTTTCATGAGCCTTTTCTGCCTGTTGATGAATACTGGTCAAAGGAAAATCTCTGAATACATACCGAACTTTTCCTGTATCGATATACTCACGTTTAAGTACAGGAAATACCGTTAACGAATACCGTCGACAAAAAGGGCATTGATAGTCTGAGAATTCCACGATCGTGACCGGCGCATCGACTTCCCCCAGAACCGCACCCCCGGTCACACCCACCGTGCCTGTACTTTTCTCCGGTCTTTGCCGTTTTGTCGCACTCTGAAGGATACTCTTGATTTCAGCAAGATCTTTCTTCACCTGCTCCATATCCTCGCGAAGGGCCCGGACATCTTCTTCAACAACGGCCCGGCCCGATCCAGGGTTGATCAAGAGCACACCTACACACACCAGCAGGCCGATCAGTCCTGAGAGGAGTCGGCAATTTCCTCCTGGTCTGTTCTCCGGTTTTTCAATTTCCTGAATTCGTCGATTCATGACCACCTTTCCAGAACTTTCAAATAATTGCCCATTCGGCACGCAGCCTGCCGTGCGAGGTTCATCACGCTCCACATCGATCAACACTTGCTCGCAAAGAGAAGGTAACAAATCACGGGCTGAAGATCGAGGGATTCCATGACATTGTTCAACACAGATTGCACAACCACGGGAAAGCGATTTCCACCAGAATTTTCTTGACTTTTCCGGTCGACCGATCAAAAATCTTCGGGTTTGTTTTGAGCAGGTAGATGAAATTAGAGGAAAGGATCACATCAAATGCCTTGACCAATCGCAAGTAAACGGAAATGGACCAACAGGAAAAGCCTGGTAGGTGTACAGACGCCCGCATCGGATCCGCAGACAACGAATCCGTTTAAAGCAATACAGGCTGTAGAGGGACCATCAAGAAAGTGGTCCACAAAGACCGGAAGCCTTTCGATTCGCCAGAGTTTGTGGCTTACAAATGTCCTGAATGGAGGTTGATCATGAAACACATCACCAGTCTAGCCTTGCATTGGCGGGAAGCGGGCCACTTACTCTTCGGCTTGAGTATGCTTTTGGTTTTCATGCCGGCGATTGGCAATGATCTCTTTGCCGGCGACAGGGATCGCCGTGACGGGTTTTCTTCAAAAACCAATCCTAGCAACTATGGGCATCGATATAGTAAGTCGATCCTCCGTGGCGTGAAACTCAGTGATGTGTATACGTTCAATGATAAGGAAACCACAGATTTTGGTCCGGCTTATGCGAATTTCTGGACGTCCACGGCGAATTTTCTGCAATGTACTCCGCCATCAGGCAGACCTTTTTCTTATGCCCTGTGCTATTACTCAGGCCCAGATGCCCCGACAGGGAATAGTGATGAAAACCCGTCTTTGCCCTGCACGCTTTCCCCGGATGGAACATTGGCCTATTGCACGTGTTTCGAAATATCTACTGACGAGGTATCTCCTAAGATGCCTTACCTTGTGGATATTCATGCCATTTCCAATCTGGATATCTATCAGGAGACGGTTGAAGCTTGCGGAGAACAAGGAGCGGAATGTTTGAATAGCAGAAGAATTCCACCGGTATGTGAAGCGATCAATACCAATTTACTGGTTCCCGGCGCCGACCTGATATCCGTGTATTCAGAACGGTATAAACCCAATTACGTCAGCATGGGAGAAGACACTTCGACAGAGTGTACAGATAGAGAGGATCAGGGGGTCTATGCGGGTTGCATGACAGCGCCTTGCTACCGCACGGGCTTACAGGATGCGGCTGGCCGTAACCTCGTGGAGTGCAAATGCCCGGTCTATGATGGACCGTTCCAAATTGGTCAAGGAGACCAAAGTTGCAACGCCAACGACCCGCCTCCCGTCACCACCCCCTCCCGTACCCAAAAGCGGCATGGTCGAGGCGACAATGTCTGGTCGGCAGCGTATAACCCTGCCGGTGGCCCTATCATCCTTTCCGACCTCCCCTGCATACCTGATTTACCAGGGGATAGTGGTTGCCCTCTGTATGAAGCAGGAAAAGACTACAACATTGAGTTTGATGGGGCGCTTTGTCAAAGCGTCTGCGGTTATTATGGATCAAGCAACGCAAATAATCCCAATGATCCCGACATTCAGTTAGGCTATTCCTGCGATGCGACACTCTGCACCACGGTGGGTATCGGACAGGACGGCCCTCCGCCGGACCATCAAACCGAGGCACAGTTATTGGAAGAGGCCTGCAGCGGCATCCAGAATATGAATGGCTTGACAGAAATCACGTTGGTCGAGGCGCTGGCCGGATGTAGTTGCTGTGCCAGTCAAATCTGTGGATGCAATAATATCAACGCCCAGACAAATGGGGCGATCGTGAACCTTAATGCCGAACAAACAGGAGCCGGCATTATGACCCAATGCGTTATCAATAATACCCTCTGTGGGGCACCTTAGGCATTCTTTGTTATGCTCCCTACACCAAAAACTATCGAATCTCTGGCCTCTGCCAAACGCCTCCGGTTTAGAAAAATCGGAGTTGGCCCATCACTCTAAGAATGAGGAAGTAAAGCAGATGACCCGAATAAAGAACGTGCGATGGATCATGATTTGTTGGCTGATTTTGAGTGTATCCGGCTGCGCCATACCCTCAAAGAAGGCTACGGATCCCCTGACACCCACCGAGCAATTGTTATTCAGCTCAGCGATCAACAAAGGCCTGAAGAATTATGATGTGAGCATTCTCAAGGGTGCATCCATACTCCTGACCGCTTCAGATCTGAGGGTGGACCAGAGTTTAAACGGCGATGTCATCAATCAGCATATGAGGCAGGTCGTTGCCGGTTGGCTAGGAAAACAGGGAGTGATCATTCGGGAAGAGGAAGAGGATGCGACGTACCGTGTGCATTTAATCGTTGAGTCTATCGGGACAACCCAAAACGCGAGGTTGTTGGGGCTACCGGCCACCCAGGCAACGATATTTCCCATAGCCACACCCGAATTGGCATTCTATAAACGCGTGCAGAGCCAGGGCTATGTGCGATTTTATTTTGATATTTTCGAAAGAGCATCCGGACGTTTTGTGCTCTCAACCGAGCCGCAGGTAGGATCGGTGACGCAAACTGTCTATACGGCATTTTTCTTTTTCAACTGGAGAAAAACCGACATGGAGGCCTCCCCGCCGATATTTGAAAATAATTAGATAACAATTGGGGGTTCGGCCAATCTCACAACCATAGAGAGATTATTCACCTGAAGATCACCTGGCCCTATCTGAGGGACAGGATCCGGCTATCATACCTAAGCCGAAACTCTGCCTTACGATGACTAGCCACGAATTTTCGACTGAACCGTTTAGAATGGTCCTTTCAGGACGTTGAGCCGGGTGAGCCTTCCCCGATGATAGAGTCCATCATCCGCCACATGGGGCAACACATGGCAGTGAAAAAGCCACGTGCCCAAATTTGATCCTGCCACACAACAACCTTTCAACACATGACTGTTAGGCGAGTAAATTTCCTAAACAGGAAATCATGAGGAGGATCCTGTCGACTTGGCGTCAAGAGGCAGCGAGTAGAACATTCAAGGAATCAATTCAGACAGTTAAGGGAAAAACGATTCTTTTTTGCTGATGAATGTACATGACACGTGGCAGCGCTAGTCCAGCCACTCGTACAATTCATTGGCGTCAAGGGCTTTCGCCCACAACCATCCTTGTCCTTTTTCGATCCCAATAGCCCGAAGAAATTCCGCTTGTTCCGGGGTCTCAATGCCCTCGGCAACAATATCCACCTTGAGAACAGTGGCCAAGGCTGCAATCCCACGCACCAGGCGTTCTGCCGCGACATTGTTTCCCAACTGCTGAATAAAGGATTGATCAATTTTAAGGATATCCACTTCCAGGTCAATGAGTTGTTGCAGCCCTGAATGCCCGGTGCCGAAGTCATCAATAGCCACTCTGGCACCCAATTGCCGAGCCAGGCGGATGGCATCCCGGCCTTTCTCATTGAGTGCTTGCCGTTCAGTGATTTCCCCGGTGAGCTGTGGGAGATGGGGTATCAACCCTAATTTTTCCAGCACCGGCAAGATCTTGTTTTTTCCCATCACAATAGGGGGCAGATTCACGCTCACTGAAAACGTGGGATGCTCGAGCAGCAGAGTGCCTAAATCCGCTTTAAGACAGGCAAACATACAGGTGGTTAACTCTAAGGCTAAGTCTTCCTGCGATTCGAATTCGTCAATGACGGGTTCTATACTGATCTCAGGTCCATTATCCGCTCGCCACCGGGCAAGGGCTTCACAGCCAACGATACGATTGGTGGTGAGATCGATGATCGGTTGATACTTAGCGAAAATGGAAGACCGAACGGTATGAGTAGAAATAGTAGACATGACTAACGAGCGTTTTTTGTGAGTGTACCCTCATGATCCAGTAGATGATGAAATCACGGCATATCAAGTCAGAACAATATCATCCTACCTCAATTAGCTAGCCCACGGCGAGAGAGCGATCTCTCTCGTCCCCAATATACGGGTAAAGTTAGAGGAGTCATACAAACACAACGCCTGGGTTGTTCAAACTCGTCTATCCAACTCAGCGCCAGGCGCCCAGCTTGCTGATAAAAAATTGGGAGGGGTGATACGAGGAGAAGAGGTCTTAACGGAATATTTGGTCGGAGCGAGAGGATTTGAACCTTCGACATCCTGCTCCCAAAGGTGATTATCTATTGCAACGCCATTCAATCTGGCCCAAACCGTTCCACAGAAACGTCAATACTGACAAGGCGTTTAGTCGTTCATTGTCGTTTCGTATTGCCTACAGTGGTACGGTCTAACTGCCTCTCCAATTGCCATCACAAAAGGGAGATTTTTCATTGAAAATGTGTGTTAATTTGATCCACCAAAACAAGGGAGGGAGGAGGCTAGCTAATCCCTAGTTCGGCGGCCGTTTCCTGGTCATCGTGCCTCCCCTTCCGTATTAAGAAATTCGACAGGAGGGGATAATGACACGATCTACTAGCCCGTCCCCACAATCCGGGGATTCTACCACCCCACACCTACTGTTTGTGGTTTAACGCAATAATCCTGTTCTGCGAAACAAAATATGCCCGCTCCTTCCATCCATGATTTGTCTTTTCACACAAAAATGCTTCACTCTCCGCTCTTTGTTGCCGATAAACCTCTTATGCAGGACTTCGATAGTGCCAACCATCCTACCACTAGAGTATTGACTCTTTCTGGACACCTGGATGCCCTTCAAACCCTGAGGCTTGAAAAATTCATTGAGGAGGCCCAACAAGGAACCTGCCGCCACGTCATCCTCAATCTTTCCAACGTGGCCACCATGGACCTTGGAGGAGTAGGCAACCTTTTTACCTGGTACCACGCTTTGCATATCAATCAGGTGCGCCTCAGTATCGTGGCCCCGTCCCCCATGGTCCGCAATACGATGGAATCTCTTCATTTGACGGAACTCATTTCGATCTATTCTTCTGTTCCTGAAGCCATCAGTCACCATCCTACCCCCAATTCCATTTCTTCCTAACGACCTCCTGGCCATGGGCATGACGGTTTGATCCTGAACCCATCGGTCTCCTTGGGGCAGATTAAATTTTAACCCCCCGCCGATTCACAGAGGGAATCCGCCCCTGATTGACCATTTTGTAGAGCTGGGCAGAGACAAGCAGGAATGGATTGCTAAACATTTGAGGTCCATCCTCGTAAAACACTGAGTTCGAGGTTTTTATTTAGACTCACGACCCTCGCCTTAAAAAGGCAAACTTGGACGATCACCCTAGAGAATGAATAAGTAAGACCAGGAGTGATAATCCATTTGACTGACAAGGCGATTGACCATTTTCGAGTGTGATCAACTGAGATTGGGGTCCATCCTAAATCGTGACTAAAACCGTGACCAACTTTTCCATCAAAACTCTGCCAAAGCGCCCTACCTCCAATGGGTTTATTCCCCGCCAATCAATGCCGCGTAAAAGCATTATTGCCTATTTTTAACCACAGCCTCCCACGACAGGACTCCAAAAGAGGCCACCGTGCTGGACCGTCGACGCACGTGCTCACCAACGGGACACAGAATGCGCTCGGTTCAAGGTTGCCGAAAAAATCAAATGTCCAACCCCGTAAGAAGTCAGCCTCATGTGAAACCTATTGAAAAGAGATAAGGCCTGCTGCCTATTGAATCTCCCAGTCGGTGGAGACGGCCCCAGGTGAGCCCATAGTGGTGATGGTTAAGCCATTCATGATCCACACCTCTACGGCACTGAGCAGGCTGTTGCGCCAGACAAGATCGGCCTTGCCGTTCCCATCGACATCCCCGACCTGCGCAATCTTCCACGACGAGCCGAGGCCGCCCAATACGCCAGAGGAGGCAATGGTGGCTCCATTCATCAGCCAGATGACCACCACGCCGCTCGTGTCATTCTTCCAAATCAGGTCAGCCTTGCCATCACCATTGGTATCGCCCACCCCCTCAATCTTCCAAGCCACGGAGGTGGTGCCCGGAAAGCCCACCGAGGTGATCGTCAACCCATTCATGAGCCATATCGCCACTGTCCCACTGCTGCCCCTGCGCCAAATGACATCAGCCTTCCCATCACCGTTCACATCACCCACCCCCGCCACCTGCCAGGCCAACGAGACCCCGGGGGGAAACCCCGCCGACGTGATAGTCGCCCCATTCATGAACCACACCGACACGGCGCCTGAACTGGTATTGCGCCACACGATGTCGGCTTTGCCATCACCGTTAACATCCCCGACGGCCTGAATGCCCCACGCCGGTGGTGCACTGCCGGGAAAGCCCACAGAGGTAATGGTCACCCCGTTCATCAGCCAAATAGCCACGGTGCCACTGGTGCTATTGCGCCAAATGACATCCGCCTTGCCATCACCATTCACATCGCCCACCCCTGCGATCTGCCACGCTAACGGCACTCCACCGGGGAAGCCAGCGGAGGCAATCGCTGTTCCGTTCATGAACCAGATGGCCGTGGCACCATTACTATTGCGCCAGACCAGGTCGGCCTTCCCGTCTCCATTCACATCACTGCTCTGTCTTCTGCCACTCTGATTGTTGACCGTAATAATGACATCCGCACTCGTAGAGAGTGCCCCGTCCGTGGCGGTTAGCCGCAAGACATAGGTCCCAGGGAGCGTAAAACTCCCGGTAGTATCCACTGCTGCGGGATTGCCGAAGGTGACCACACCTGGGCCACTCACCTTGCTCCAGAGGGTCGTGACCACGCCGGGGGGTTTGGGCAGGCCATCATCCGTCACGGTGCCATCAAGAATCGCCGCATTCGGCAACGTCACGATCTGCGGGGTGCCCCCATTGACCGACGGGGCTTGATTCATGGGCGGAGGGGGCGGCGCGGGATTGACGGTGATGGTGACTTCTGCACTCGTGGTTAGTTCGCCATCATTGGCAGTGAGGCGCAAGACATAAATTCCCGGAGCACTGAACCTGGCCGTGGTATCAACAGAAGAAGCATTGCCAAAGGTCACGGTTCCCGGCCCACTGACCTTGCTCCATGTGGTCGTGAGGGAACCAGGAGAAGGTGGGTGACCATCATCGCTGACCGTGCCATCAAGAGAGGCTATATTGGGAAGCGTGATGGTTTGATTTGTCCCCGCATTCACAGAAGGGGCTGTGTTACCGCTGTTACCCACATCGGCCACTCCCACGACATTCAGTTCTGCGACATAGCAGTAGTTGTCCAGAAAACGAATGCGGATATAAGCCCCTCGCGTGGGTGGAAAGCTGGCTGTCTTCTCCGTAATATCGTTGGCCCACGTGCCAGATGCCACGGGGCTTCCCCAGTCGCCATTCGTCGCCGACACATACACTTCGTACTGCGTACACTTTGTCCAGCTATAGGGGAGATATCTAATTTCACTGACGAGGTAATTGCCCCCAAGCGCGAGGACTATTTCATCATCTTGCCGGTTTCCCGGTCCCACGCTCCAGAAGGTGCCAGGCTTCCCGTCTAACACAACCTCTGGGATAAATACCCCCCCCCCCATCAAACAATCCAACAACAGCATCAAAAGAACTCGGCGGGACGATGCTCATCAGCCCTTGCGAAAGGACACTCAGCACCGGTGACACATCGCCGTCACGGACGGCCCAGGCGAAGCGAGCCAATACTTCCTCCTTCGGAAACACATTCTGATTATCGGTACCCCAGGCGAAGCCCCATGCGTGGCTGGAGGGCGATAATGAATCTTCCGTACCAGACCAATAGACGTCGATGGGGCCAGTATCAAAATGGTTGGCACCATTCTCCTGGACGTTTGTAAAAGGTAGAAGCCATCGTTGCAATAGCCGGAGGCCCAAAAAATCAATATCAATCCAAACTCCCCCCATTTCAGCGTTAAATAAGTGTCCCAGCTCACTGCCTATACAGTATTGGCCGACACCCCCCGAAGGGCTTTGTATCGCGCACGACGGATCGGGCTGGGAAGTGGTCGGTAGTCGCCAATTGGAAAAGCCACCCACCGTCAGGCTGGCCGCCCAATTGACCGCATTTTGCCAGGACATCCCGCCATCGGTTGTGTTGGCTCCATCATCAAAAGCTGACCCTGCCCCAAAGTTGGCATCTCCTAACCAGGTGATATTTCGGTCCTCATCGTATATCAACCGCACTGTGGCGCCCCCTGGAATGCCATCGGCATCATGTAGACCTCTATCACGCAATGCCAATGCCAACGGAATCGGGGGACGAGGGGGAATGACGGTAATCGTCACATCAGCACTCGCACTCAGTTCCCCATCATCACCGGTGAGACGCAACACATATGTCCCAGTAGCACTAAAACTGGCCGTGGTATAAGCGCTGTTGGGATTGTTAAATGTCACGCTGCCCGACCCACTTACTTTCGTCCAGGTGGCGGTAACGGTGGGACCGGGTAGTCCATCATGGGTGACAGTACCTTCAAGCTGGGCATTGTTGGGAAGGGCGACCGTTTGTGGTGACCCCGCATCAACCGTTGGCGGTTGGTTCATTGGCGGGATGGGATCCACGGTGACAGTCACCTCAAGGAAATCCAATTCAACAGTCGCGACCCCGGCGATAAACATATTGATACGTAGATCACTATCTGTATAGTGAGGGATGAGCATGTCCACCGTTGCGGTCCCGATTGACGTGCCATCTACCCACCACTCTATGCCGCGAGAAGTAACCCGGTATCGATAGACGTGCCAGTTGTCTCCATCAATGGGTTTATTAATCAGGAGTCGGTTAGAAGGTGGCCCAAGAGAGGTAATAGAATCAGGTCCAACGCTCAAATCTGCACGAACAAGTCCATTGTACAACCAGACTGAGAAGGGCGCCCGCTCATCGGATGGACTCTCGCCCGATAGAACACGAGCACGAAATTCGACTTCAATTATTTGGCCAGGATCAAATGGTAACCGGCGAAGGTAGCCAAACGAAAGTGATGATGGGTCTTCATCAATCATGTGTAGCACACCGTCTTGAACAAAAACTGTATCTTGTGAAATTCCTCCTGATCCGTTATTTACGAATTGCCAAGGTGGAGGTGGCAGTGTATCGGCTGAATAGTCAAGCAAAACTTCACCTAATGCTATATTACTCGTACAGAAAATCGTCACTATAACCATTAATAGTATTCTGATCTTCATGACTATATTTCTCTTGTTTCTCCTTTTGGGTTAATAGTGACCATACAAAGTAAAAGCTAAGAACTTGTAAGGCCTTCCGGCCAAGGAGTTGTGGCTACTTTACGCTTTCCAGCTTAAAAATCAACCAGCCATCAAAACAGGGGTAATGGAAGACACAAAACGAAAAAGGCCGGGATGACCCCCAGCCTTCTCCGCAGGTGAGAAACGTAACAACGGGAGGTTCCCGTTATTCCAGAGTCAATCAGATTAGAATGTTAGTGCCTATCCCTGGGAAGGGGAAGGTGCTTCTGCTCACACCAAAACCCAACCCCATGAGAAGTCAGGTATACCAGAAATCTCTATGAGGAATAAGTTTTGCTTTTTACCAATTCGATGTCACATTGTTTCTACAATTGGTTGTACGTAAGAAGTGCGGACCTTTAGTTTTTCTGGGTCCACGGGAACTCTTTTTAATATCCGCTCCAATTTTGTGGGGTCTTGATTGATCTTGATTATAGATATTCTAAATCCTAAGGCTTCACGAATTGAATAATATTTCGAGCTATTAACAATTGCGGTTTTTGCAATTCTGGGAAATTCAGCGAGGAAGTCACTTAATTTCTGTAAATTCTCATCGGTACGTGAAATGGCCTGTTCCGTTTCCGAAATCAAATCGGCAAGTTTTATGGGGCCAATACTTTTCAAAATTTCCACTTGCGAAACCCTTGCTCTGTTACCTCCTGTGTGGTGTTCGTCTATAATTTTTTTTAGCAATGGGCGAACGAGCTCATTCCTATGCCTCCATTGGGCCAGTAAAATGTTATAGTTTCGGAACATGGCGTTGATTGGGGTTATACTATCAAAGCCTAGTTCTCCAACAGGTGTATTGGGGGGATGGGTCTTAGGTGCAATAAAGGCCAGATTGGTGACGTTCACATCTAAGTCCGGAAAGTGGAAGGGAATAACTTTTATAAGACATCGCTGAAGGGGTTCGTCAGTTAATGAATCTATATATTTGTGTTTTATTGAAGATAAATTGGAAAAGCAGTCTGACGCTGCAAAGATCCAGAAATTAGCATCATCAATGGCCTTTTTTATCCTTTTATTTTCTTCTTGCAACCAAACAATTAAATAACCCAATAAAACACCGAAAAGGGCGGAAAAAAACGACAGGGTTATGGGGTAGATGTATTCATGCCCAGAAGGTTCTTGCTTGAGTGACTTAATGGCAGACCCAAGCAAGTTCACGGCATCAATTAACTGCTCGACTTCGCTTGCTATTTCAAATCCCATTGGCTGACCTTCTGGGGGGAACGTGGTGCGTCAGGACCATATTCTTTTATGAAACCCCCATCTTCCCTTTCGGCAGCATCCCCTTCCTTTCCAACTCCTGAATTTTTCCTTCAATCAACTCAAGCAGTAAGTCCTTCACCGACTTGTGTTCGGCAGCGGCAGCCATTTTGAGGCGATAATAGGTGTCAACGGGGATACCCCGAAGATTTAAGGCCGTCGTTTCTTCTACCTTCTCTTTTCCTCGTCTCGCTACCATAGGGCCGGAATCATATCACGGAGCTATTTATTCGTCGATAGAGGTTGCCCTACTTTTATATAATATGTTACAAAGATATATATGTATCAAAAAAATCAAATAACTCATGGAGGTTAACTGATGGCCACAATGACGAAGATATTGATCCATTTGCCTGTGTCCATGAAGCGGAAGTTGGACGCTTTGAAATCCAAGGGCTACACAGCCAGCGGGTTTATCCGGGCACTGTTGGAGCGAGAACTGAATCCACCTGAGATGAAGAAAGGGGGATAGGTAATGGCACGCAAAGGCCGAGTAGACCGAGGGTTGTATTCTAAACCCAATGTTCAAGGGAAACTGTTGTGGTATGTGCGCCTGTTTCACCATGGGAAGGGGAACAGGTTTGGTCCGTTCACGACGAAAACCATGGCACGGGAATTCTATGAAAAGTGTAAGCGAGAACAACGCGAGGGACAGTTTTTCCCTGAGCGGTACCACCAGCAAGGCACTCCTCTCGCGACTGATTGGATTGATCAGTATGTAGGAAAATTGTCGGTATCGGGCAAGAGTGCCAAAACACAATATGAAGAACGCCGCTACGGAGAATGGTGGAAAACGCGGTTGGCCGGAAAACAGTTGTCCCACATTACCCCATCGGACCTGGATGAGGCCAAAGAGAAATTGGTGGGAAAAGGGTACGCCGCCGAGACCATCAAGCACTACTTGAAATTCTTGCGGCATGCCCTGAATCTGGCGGTTCGGGACAGCAAGGTCGAGAAGAACCCGTTTTCTCGATTCACGATGCCCAAAACCGGGCACGGTAAGACCCGTTTCCTTACTATGATGGAAGAAGCAGCTTTGCTGAAAGCGTTGGGGCAACCCTATGCCACATGGGCACGGCTGGCGATATTGACGGGGCTGCGAAAGAATGAACTCTTTTCCCTTCGGTGGACCAACGTTGACATGGAACAACGATTCATCTCTTTGCCGCAGACGAAATCTGGCAAGGCGCAATATGTCCCGTTGAACGAAGAAGCCAAAACATTGTTGAGGGCCTTTCCCTCCTGGGAACACTCCGTGTGGGTCTTTCCGAGCAAGATCCAGAGGAGTCGCAAGACTAAGAGGAGTCATTTGGATAGCTACAACTTCTACGGGCGGATCTTTCGGCCAGCGGTCAAAGAAGCCAAACTGGAAGGGGTTACCTGGCACACCTTGCGGCATACCTTTGCTAGTCGATTGGCCATGAATGGGCAGAGTGACAGCACCATTGCTGCCCTGCTCCGGCATAGCGGTACGGCCTTGGTTCAACGGTATGCCCACCTCTCTCCCACACACTTGCGAGCGGCAGTCGAAGGCGTGGCAAGTTAGGGGAAGCCAGTTACAGGTGGCCTGAAGGTTGCCACTGAAGATCAGGCTAACGATGGGAAGGGTTCGGTTGGAATTGGCTCTCCAATTGCCACCAAAGCAGAGTCTGAGGAAGCGAAAAATGCGTAAGCGGTTGTTTTTATTGGTCGGGGCGAGAGGATTTGAACCTCCGACATCCTGCTCCCAAAGCAGGCGCGCTACCGGGCTGCGCTACGCCCCGACTCTTGTGCTAAATGACGATGTGTGGTGAGAAGACTCTTGGCATTGGTCACCGCTTGAGCGCGATGGCTTATTCGATTTTTTTCTGAAAAGGTCATCTCCGCTAGTGTTTTTCCTATTTGAGGAACATAGAATACCGGATCGTACCCGAATCCACCCGTCCCGTGAAACTCCTGGGTAATAATTCCTTCTAACACGCCTTCCACGGTTTCTGTCTCTCCATCCGGATTGGCCAGCGCCACCACGGTGATAAAACGGGCGGTTCGCTGATCTGAAGGCACCCCGTGTAATTCCTGCAACAGTTTTTGACAGTTGTCCTCGTAAGTGGCATGCTCCCCGGCGTATCGGGCTGCATAGACCCCAGGACGTCCTTGTAAGGCATCCACTTCCAATCCGGTATCGTCAGCCAAGGCCCAGTGTCCGGTATATTTGGCTGTGGCCACGGCCTTTTTCACGGCATTGGCCTGACAGGTGAGCCCATCTTCTTCAACAGCCGGAAAATCAGGAAATTCATTCAAGGTTAGCATGCGAATGCCCACATCATTGAGAATAGATTGAATTTCCTTAACTTTATGCCGATTCCCGGTTGCCAGAACTAACGAATCAATGACCATTACCCGTATCCGACTCAGGCAATAGAGCCGATGAGTTCCTTCTGCAAGGTAATTAAGCGTTGAATGCCCTCCCATCCCATCGCCAAAAACTCATCCAGATCTTTTTTGGAAAAAGGAGATTGTTCGGCGGTTCCCTGTACCTCAACCATCCGCCCATTTCCGGTCATGACGAGATTCATATCCACGTCCGCTTGAGAGTCTTCGTCGTAGGACAAGTCTAACCGGATTTCCCCGGCAATCTTTCCAATACTGATGGCCGCCAAATAATCCAGAAGGGGGCACTGTTTGATCAGACCTTTTTCTTTCAAGGTCGAAAAGGCATCGGCCAGAGCAATATAGGCGCCCGTGATCGAGGCGGTCCGTGTTCCCCCATCAGCCTGAATCACATCACAATCAATCCAAATGGAGCGTTCTCCCATTTGATGCATATCCGTGACAGCCCGGAGCGAGCGTCCCACCAGCCGTTGGATTTCCAGGGTTCGCCCGCCCTGCTTGCCTTTGCTGGCTTCACGGGACATCCGGTCATGGGTTGAACGGGGCAACATCCCATACTCAGCAGTAATCCAGCCCTGTCCTTTGTCCCGTAAAAAAGGCGGAACTTTTTCTTCCACCGAGGCCGTACACACGACCTTCGTCTCTCCCATTTCAATAAGCACCGACCCTTCGGCATATTTGGTAAAAGGGCGGGTAATTTTGACAGGCCGCAGTTCATCCGCCCGTCGATTATCTGTACGCGGGATTCCAAGTGTCGGTAACATTATTCCTCACATTAAAAAAAGGGATTGAATTATAAAGAGGGACCCTGCAAAACACAAATGCACCATACATGTTCGCCATATACGGTTGAAAGAATAGCTGATCTATTGGGATGGCGATGACGTACACTCTGCATCCTGAATCTTTGATAGCCAGCTGAATCATTTTTTACGATCCTGAACGACATACCATCTAAAGACCAGCAATCCCGCAATGATCACACTCACCAGGACGACAAACACGTCTTCATGAGGAAAGAGATAGGGCATGGATGCTCGGCTCCGACCGAAATGACAAGGGTTTTCCGGTTTGTATTCATTGACTGCGATGAGGACTCATGATAGATTCGGTCTCCCTGCCAGGCCACCATGCACGATATCCGAATCCTTAGCGACCAACTCGACTCTCTCCGCTCCCAACTCGGTGCCCGGGCTGGCGATATTCCCTGGGAAACCGTCCAGACCTTAGCGGACCAACGACGTGTCCTCATCTCCCAAACCGAGGAGCTTCGCCACCAGCTCAAAAAAGGATCGGATCAGATTGCCGAATTGAAGCGTACCAAACAACCGTGCGAGGATGCCACAACCGCTCTTCGGGAAATTCGCGACCGCATCCAGACCATGGACGTGGAATTGCGCACCACCGAAGAACGATTACAAGACCAGGCCCTCAGAATTCCCAATATTCCTCACGAATCGGTTCCGCCGGGGAAGGACGAACACGAGAACGTTGAGGTGCGACAATGGGGCACCCCTCTGGAATTTTCCTTCCCCGCCAGATCCCATCAGGACCTGGGAGAAGCCCTCGGCATTCTCGATTTCAAACGGGCCACGAAAATTGCCGGAGCCAGATTTTGCGTGTCGATGGGCGTAGGCGCGCTTTTGGAAAGAGCGCTGGCCAATTTCATGCTTGATTGCCATACCCAGGAACATGGCTACACGGAAGTGCTTCCGCCCATGCTCGTCAACCGGCCCTCCATGACCGGAACCGGCCAGTTACCCAAGTTTGCAGAAGATCTCTTTCATCTTCCGGAAGAAGATTTCTTTCTCATCCCTACGGCTGAAGTTCCCGTCACCAACCTGTTGCGAGAGGAAATCCTGGACGCAGAGCAACTCCCGTTACGCCTTGTGGCCTATACTTCCTGTTTTCGACGGGAGGCCGGGTCCTATGGTAAGGACACACAAGGCCTGATTCGCATGCACCAATTCCAAAAAGTGGAACTCGTCAACTTTGTTCGTCCGGAAGATTCCTATGACCAACTGGAACGCCTGACCCAAGCCGCGGAATCCATTCTTCAAAAATTGGGACTTTCCTATCGTGTCGTCGCATTATGCTCCGGTGACCTGGGATTTTCTGCCGCAAAGACATACGATCTTGAAGTCTGGCTTCCTTCGCAACAACGGTATCGGGAGATTTCATCCTGCAGTAATTTTGAAGCGTTTCAAGCCCGTCGAGCCAATATCCGCTTTCGCTCTAAAAAGGACAAACCTCAATTCCTCCATACACTCAATGGTTCAGGCCTGGCCATTGGGCGAACGGTGGTCGCCATTTTGGAGAACTTCCAGCAAGCCGATGGGACCGTGCATATTCCTGAAGCCTTGCAACCCTATATGAAGGGAGTTAACGTCATCCGTCCGGTTGCTTTTCCATAAGTGAAATATTGATGAACCAATCCCCATTTGAGATCTTCGAGCTCATGGATGATACAAAAATTCTTCATAGGCTCCCACCAAATTTCATTATGCACAGTTCACATTCCTGCCACAGTCGGCTACTATAAGCGTGCATGGAGATAAGCCTTGTGAGATTTATTGCATACCGTGTCAAACGGAACGTCTTGTCAGATCGTTGGAGTTAGGGCCGCAATTGGGTGAGAATGAGTCCTACCAAACAATCCTCAGGTTTTTGACGCTAAATAATTCGGAGGGGTGCTAGAGTGGTCGAATAGACCGGTCTTGAAAACCGGCGTCGTGAAAGCGACCGTGGGTTCGAATCCCACCCCCTCCGCCAGCATAAAAATACAGAAGACTACGACCAGCTGGCGAGCACAGAAGAGAGCGAAGGCTGTCCGCAGAAGCTTTAGCGCAGGAGGACACAACCACTCTTCGAAATAGAATCTACTTTTCGCTTTATCCTCAAAAAGGAGCACACATGTCGAAGACTCTTCCATCCTGGGACCTTCAAGGTCTCTTGCGCCATCCAACCAAAGACTTCAAGCGGATCACCAAAACACTTGACTCGCTTATTTCCGAACTCGAGGCCACTAGACCGCAGTTATCTCCCGATATCTCTGTTGCCCGGTTCAAAACAATCTGGGAGCAATACGAAACCGTCACCGAGCACATGACGACGTTGCGGGCCTTTTCGTTTTTATGGTTTTCAGAAAATACGAAAAATCAAGAAGCCCGGGCATTTGACACACAGGTACGAAACCGACTGACAGACTGTTCCAATCGCCTGGTGTTTCTTGACCTCTGGTGGCAAAGCCTCGATCCCACCAACGCGGCCCGGCTGACCGCAAAAGCCGAGCGGTTTCGGTATCACCTGGAAACCCTAACTCGTTTCACACCGCATACCTTGAGTGAATCTGAGGAACGGATTTTAACCATTAAGAGTACGACCGGGCGTCAGGCCCTCGAAACATTGTATGGCGTCACCACGAATAGTTTGACATTTTCCATGAAAATGAAAGGCCGGACGACCCGTCTGACCCGTGAACAACTGATGGGATATGTCCGGCATCCCTTGGCTTCGGTTCGTCGAGGAGCCTACCACGCGCTCTTCAAAGTCTATGGTGAACACCGGGATGTCCTTGGCGAAATGTATAAAAGCCTTGTTCAGGATTGGTGCAATGAAGGGCTCACCTTGCGGCATTACGCTTCTCCCATGGCCATGCGCAATGTCACCAATGATGTCCCCGAAAAAGCCGTTGATGCTCTGCTCAAAACCTGCCGAAAGAATGCCGGCATCTTCCAGGAATATTTTCGGTTAAAGGGACGGCTCCTGAAGATAAAACAGTTTCAACGTTACGATCTGTATGCGCCCTTCGCCGCGAAGAAATCCAAATATTCTTTTGCCAGGGCGAAAGAGCTGGTGATGGAAGCATATCAAGCCTTTTCACCGGAGTTGGCCCAACGGGCGAAGCGGGTTCTTGAAGAGAATCACCTTGATGCTGCGATTCGACCGGGCAAAATGGGGGGGGCTTTTTGTTATAGCGTGCTCCCCACGCAGACTCCTTATGTCCTGGTGAATTTCACGGGAGAGCCCCGTGATGTCTCAACGTTGGCGCATGAACTGGGTCATGCCGTCCACGCGATGATGGCAAGGGAGCATTCCATCTTCACGTTTCATTCGTCGCTCCCACTTGCGGAAACGGCCTCTGTATTTGGCGAGCACCTGCTTTCGGATTTGCTTTTGCAACAGGAAAAGGACCCCAAAATCAGGGCGGGACTCCTTGTCGACCAACTCGACGATGCCTATGCCACCATTATGCGACAGGCCTACTTTGTTCAATTTGAACGGCAAGCGCATCACATGGTTCAACAAGGCGCGACCATTGATGCCCTCGCTCAAATCTACCTAACCCTCCTTCGAGAGCAATTCGGGCCTCGCCTACCCGTGGACCAGGAGTTTCAATGGGAATGGCTCGCCATTCCTCATATCTACTCCAGTCCATTTTATTGCTACGCCTATAGCTTTGGCAGTCTGTTAGTGCTGTCGTTGTTTCAACGCTATCAGGCAGAAGGGCCCTCGTTCGTCCCGCGATATCTACAATTGCTGTCGGGAGGTGGGTCGGCCAGTCCTCAAGACCTGCTCAAACCCCTACAGGTGGACATCAACTCCACGGCATTCTGGCAGGCAGGATTTACACGGATCCAGGGGTTGGTCAATGAACTGGAACGAAGTATGCCGTAAAAGATTTGGCTCCAACCGTGTTAAACCGGTGGGAGCAAATCAAAGTCAGTGTTGGCGCAATGATGTCCCATAAGGAAGGCGGCTGAATCGGGCAACCTCCGGTACTGTCTAGAAAATTCCAGCCTGGCGCTGGAGCCACCGGATATATGCAATGATCTGCGTGACGTCATCTGCCGTCACGCCTTCGATCTTCGGCATGTTCCCGAATTTCCAATGGTGGGCTTTGACCCCTTGAGCCGCAGCCCGTTGAAAAGCGAAATCCGCATGGTGACTGGGCTCATAGATTTTATGCACCAAAGGGGGACCTTGAGCCGTTCCCACCGCCTGCACTCCATGGCAAGGAGAACAAAATGCTTTGAATTTTTCTTCGCCCTCTTTGAATTCTGTTGGCAGGTCTTTCTCGGTCGATACTTGCGCAATGGTTGCGGGAGGAGAGGATTGCCCGGCACTCGTCCCATTCTCGGAACATCCAACAACAAACCAACAAAAAACCCCTGCCACACCTCTGAGAAGTATTTGTCTTGGTTGCTTGTTCATATCCACGTTCCTTTATACCAGACTCATTCGCAATCAGACGAGGCCACGGTCCACTTTATCCGGCGAGTAACGGATCAGGAAGTTGTGCCTCCTTAAATCCCTCTTGACGAATCACGCAACTATCACAGTGACCGCACGGCTGATTTTGTAGACCTGGATTATAACAACTATTCGTCCATTGAAAAGGCACTCCTAAAGCGTGGCCTTTTTGGATTATCTCACGCTTGCTCAAAAAGAGCAGCGGAGCGAGAATGTCGACCGGTTGGCCTGCCAATCCCAATCGTGTGCCAAGACGCGCCACCTCCTTGAAGGCTCGAATAAAATCCGGTCGGCAATCCGGGTAGCCGGAATAGTCACGAATATTGGCCCCAAAAAATATGTTGGAAGCACCCAACACTTCGGCATAGGCCAATGCCAAACTCAAGAAAATGGTATTCCTGGCGGGAACATAGGTAACGGGAATCTGCTGCTCCCGATCCTGTGGGGTTCGATTGGTGGGGACGGGAATCTGATCGGTTAGCGCGGATCCACCAAAGGTGCGCAAGTCCAATGGAACAATTTTGTGTTCTCTGACCTGAAAATAGTCAGAAATTTTTTGCGCACAGGCGATTTCCGTTCGATGACGTTGTCCATAGTCGACAGTCAAGAAATACAGCTCATATCCTTCTGATTTGGCAATGGCAGCCGTCACCGTCGAATCCAACCCGCCACTTGCCAGAACAACAATCTTTGACATGAGCTTACGAGAGCCGTTCTTGAACCCCTTTTCTCCCGCCTATCAAGTGGATCTGGACTTTTTTGTAAAGGAATGGTCGGTCACAGGCTCAATTGTGAAAGGTAGGATGGGTAAAGGCAAAAAAGGCCATTGCCAAATTGTATGGGTGTATGCCATTCCCAGCTACACACGGTAAAAGAACAGAAGAGGCCAACCTGATAATTATTGCCGCTGCTCCGATCGTTCAATTTTTTCCATCAGTTCACGTTTGGATTTACACTCAACGCATAAACGGGCAAACGGAAGCGCTTGCAAACGCTTTTCATTAATCTCTCCACCACATTCCGCGCACACGCCATAGGTGCCTTCATCCAAACTTTCCAAGGCGTCATCTATCAGTTGTCGTTCACGGTTTCGCATTTCCTGGAGCGAAATTCCCATTTCGCGATCCAAATCCACCAGCGCCTGGTCCCCGCTATCCATGGCGGCTTCCAGCCGTCGTTGTTGTTCTTCTGTCACTGATTGTCCAAGCTGTTGTTTGATTTCTTGAATCAGCGCTTCTCGTTTCGCCAAAAGAATTTCCTTTAACGCGACATGACGATCTTCTGTTGGAGCTTTCGCCGACTTCCGGGATGCGGGAGTTGGGGAAGTGGCTTTTGATGGGCCTTTTGCAGGACCTTTTTTTGTGCCGGCTGAGGCCGTTGTTTTTGTTTCCTTCTTTACTGGTCTTTCGGCCATACTACTTTCCTTTCTTCCTTCCAAAGTTAACCATCCTCTCACATGTCAGGAGGCTTATTTTCTACAGACAACTTACCAGTGCATCATGCCGTAAAACGGAAATCCAGGCACTTATCCGTACGAAATCAGGGAGTGAATCTCACACCCGTCCAAATTCTTTCGTCCTTCGAGCTTCAACAATTCAACTAAAAATGCCACGCCGGCAATATCGCCACCTAATTGCCGAATCAGGTGGACGGTCGCCCCGGCGGTTCCCCCAGTAGCAAGAAGGTCATCAACCACAAGCACTCGCTCTCCCTTTTGAATCGCATCACGATGAATTGCCAAAGTCGTCGAACCATATTCTAAATTATAATTGACTTCAAACACATCGGCCGGCAATTTGCCGGGCTTCCGAACCGGAACAAAGCCGGCTTTCAAGTGATAGGCCAATGGACTCCCCAAAATAAATCCTCGTGATTCAATTCCCACCACTCTGGTAATACCGGCATCCTGATAGTGACGAATGCACTCATCGATGATGGAACGAAAACACACAGGATCATTTAATAAGGGCGTAATATCATAAAAAAGAATACCCGGCTTAGGAAAATCGGGAACCTCACGAATATGTGCTTTATAGTTCATGAAATAACGACTCAATCTTGATAATGACGGTGAATGGTTCCGTTTTTGAAATCGGAATTACCCAATCCGCAATGCCCCAATCCCTTACAGAGAAGTACGAAGGACATGAAACCCTTCAGTTTGCCTGTTTGGGTCTTTCCAGTCAACCGTTACCTGAAGAACTTGAGAGAGAGGAGGTCCTTTGTGAAGGGCTTCAAGAAAGGTATGAACTGATGCTTGAGGCCCTTCAACTTCTAATTCGACTCCCCCTTCAGCACGGTTTCGCACCCAACCATGTAATGCCATTTTGTTGGCCTGCTTTTGCACAAACGCTCGAAACCCGACTCCTTGAACTTTTCCACTGACAAAGGCATGAGCCCGAACAATGGCTTCCATTTGCTCTTCCACGTTATCCAATCTGGCCCATTCCACCGGATTCTGTGCTTCCAGAATTCTTTATTGCATGGTTTTGGGCATGGTCCGGTAGGATTTGCTTTCCAACCTTCATGCCTTCCCGGATACAATCGGGGATACCGATGCCGTACAAGCCTGCTCCCGTGACATACAGACCTGGCGAACGGGCTAACTGTTCCTGAACCTTAGCCAATCGTTCCTGATGTCCGAGCACATATTGAGGCATTCCCTGCCTCCATCGATGGACTTCAGCATAGGTCGGGGCAGCCGTGATTCCGACCATAGAAAGTAATTCCCCGCGGACGCACGTCACAAGTGAGCTATCATCCTGCTCCACAACCGTCTCTCGCCCTCGACCTCCGATATAACAACGGATCAGAGTTTCCCCAGCCCGGCTGCGATCGGGCCACTTCAACGAAGTCCAGGTTGCGGCTAATAAGGGCCGCTGTTCTTTGTGGGGCACCACAAATCCGAATCCTCGTATCTGTGAAGCAATGGATTCAGCCGGATAGCCCATAGAAATCGTCGCGGTCGAAGCATAGGGAATCCCATCTAGCAGACTCGCTATTCCGGGTTGAAATGCCCGAAGTAAGCGGGCCGTCTGATATGCCGGAGTGGCCAACACGACCGCATCAGCTGGAAGCCGATTTCCATTCTCCAATATAACCTGGAATTCCCCGGACCCCAGGGTCGGAGATTGAATTTCCAGACACCCGACCCCTGCCATCAACTCTACTCCGCGTTTGCGCAATGTCTCCACCAGGCTCTGAATAAGCTCACCTAATCCACCTCGAAGCGACATAAACATGCTGGTGGCTGCGCCGGATGGGCGGGGGGCGGAGGGTGGGCTGGCCAAAGCCTTTCGCATTCCCTTAATGACACTGCCATGCTCTCGCTCTAATTCGCGGAATCGAGGGAAGGTCGACTCTATACTGAGTTCATCGGCATCCCCGGCATAGATACCTGCCACCAATGGCTCGATTAAATATTCAAAGGCCTCAGTGCCAAACCGTCGACGAAAAAACGCTCCCAAAGATTCGTCTGACGGCCAAGGATTCTGTTTTGGCCAAAACCGTTCGGCAGCCATGCGAAGCATCCCCCCCCAGCTTAAGAGCCCGCTGGAGACAAGCGTATCAACCCGTCTGGGTCGAAAGGCCAATAAGCCTTGTGGGAGTTCTCGCAATGCTCCCCGGCAAAATGAAAATGTCTGATTATGTTGGGGATTGGTAGAAATCAACTGATCCTGAAGTCCCAACGTGCGACACAATTCTAGAGCCCAGGGCTTGGAAGTCAGGAACGAGTCAGGTCCACCTTCGATCAGATAGCTGTCTGTCACATGCGTCAGGATTTTTCCACCCCACCGAGGCTCTCGTTCAACGACGGTGCATTGCACGGGTATCTGTATTTTCGCACCCTCCTCCGTGAGAGCATATGCCGTGGCCAGTCCGGATATCCCCCCTCCGACAATGACGACTTGGTATGGAATTTTCATCATGAAGTCCCGAGCAATCAAAAAGGAAATGACTGTATGTGGCTAAGCCATTGCAAAAAACAGGTTTTCATGGAGGGAGGGAAAAAATCAGACGGGGGAAAAGTACCGCTCTATCATTCACGTGAAGAAGCCGTTGAATACCGGCGAACACAGTCAATAGCAAATTCAACGCTGTGTAAAGGGGTATTAGGAAGAATGCCGTGACCCAAATTAAAAATGTGACCAGGTCTGCCCCCAGCTTGCTGCATTATATCCTTCACCCGACGCTCAATTTCTTTTTCCGGGGCGAACAGAACCATAGGATCCAGATTGCCTTGAATGCTCACATCAAACCCGATAGTGCCCCATGCTTCATCCAAACGCACTCGCCAATCGACACCCATCACATCGCTTCCCGCCTTTCGCATCAGCGGAAGAAGTCCGGTCGTCCCCGTTCCAAAATAGATGAGGGGAATCCCCTCAACCCGTAAGGCAGAAAAAATATTTTGAACATGAGGAAGGACATATTCTTCATAATCGCCAGGACTTAAACAACCGACCCAACTGTCAAAGAGTTGAATGGCTTGAGCGCCTGCTCGACTTTGGACCCGTAAATACTCCACAACAACCACGGACAGTTTGGACATCAATTGATGCCACACGGTCGGCTGCGAAAACATTAAATGTTTGGTTCGGGCATAGTCACGCGAGCTGCCGCCTTCAATAGCATAACTGGCTAATGTAAACGGCGCTCCGGCAAATCCCAGCAACGGAACTCGATTATCGAGAGCCTGAAGTGCCTGGCGAATGGCTTCTCCGGCATAGGCAAACGCCTCTCCATCGACCGGACGAAGATCCACAATGCCCATCTCACCTCGTATCGGGTTGTCAATGACCGGACCCTTCCCTTCTATAAATTCCAGGTTTAATCCCATGGCCTGGAGAGGCAACAAAATATCGGCAAAAATGATCGCCGCATCCAGATCAAAGCGATTAATCGGTTGAAGCGTGACCTCGGCTGCTAACTCAGGGGTTTTGCATACCTCCAAAATAGAATGCTTGCGCCGGATAGCCTGGTACTCTTCCATGTATCGCCCTGCTTGCCGCATAAACCAAACAGGGGTTCGGTCTACGGGCTGACGCAAGCAGGCTTTTAAAAATCGATCATTCATGGCGGGCATTCTACGAATGGAGAAGGAGTGAGTCAATCAATAACGACCAAGCTAGGCATGACGGGTCCATATGCACAGAGCAATTTCCTGGAGACCACTTATTACCATAAAATTTCACCCTTGGCCTTGGGTCAACAAAACCACAACACAAACTCGCATCCGGTCACGGCAGGAGAGGGGCTAGCTCTTTTCGGATCCGCTGAGACTGAATTTCCACGGCATCTCGTTCAACTTCGGACATTAGCCACGCTTCATTAGGCTGCAGTTCAATGCGATAATGTTGTTGCTGAGCAGAAAACCATTCAAAATAGGGATGAGGTTCAAGGAGAGGATGCGGATCAAACGACATGAGACTGACTTTTCCTAATTGAGGGACGGAAAAATCATATAACGATTCTCCTGCCTGAGGATCATCTAAAAAGCGCGGGTTACGAAAACCAATCACCTTTCCGGCAATCTCTCCAACAAAATCACCAACTAAATACACATCCACGGTCCCAAGCCCGGCAAAGGTAATTTGCCCAATAACGGATCCGACAACCCGATTGTCTAAAAATCCCTCCTTGACCCACCGGGCATTCGCAAATTTTTCAGCCATACAAAGAAACGAGTAAAAAAGGAACTATCCTGTTCCCGGAATAATGAGCTGATTAACACCAAACCACGAGTTACGGTTTACATAAGGGACATCTGAGCTGGAGGGAAGCTTCCGTATTCTCCAAATACTCCAGAGCCGTTTCCTTATCCGGATATTCGGTCCACCCACCCTCCCAAAAGTCAGACCGATGCGGGCCCGAAGGCACCTCCGGGCAACGATCCCGATGGATCATCGCTTCATCAAGTGATCGTTTCAAATGGATCCAATACCCCATAGTCGAGATGCTCCTTCACTGGGTGGTGAGCCAAGCCTGCCCTCACAAAGACGATCAAAGACTGACGTGGGAGCAACCTGCCGGAATATGGCGGAGAGGGAGCCTGCCCTGCAGGAATTCAGTTATCAACAAATTGCCATTCATCTTTGTCTAAAAAAACCTTTTGGCCGGCATCAAGCTTGGCCTGCTGCTCTTTATCAAAAAACTGCATATACCGCTCAATGCGATCTGGATCGTCAATACGCTCCTCCTTGACCATTCCAGTGGGCAATTTAAATTTCCGAATTAACACCGACATGACTCATTCCTCCAAAAATTGTCTGTAAAAAGACCAACGAAAAATTATAGTTAAATCATAAACTTGCCGTCAATCTTTTCTGGCCAATTTCACAAACACCTCAATTAGCTATTGGCCACGTCAATACAATCTTGGATATACTCTTGTTCTGACGGAGATACCATTCATGTTCATCCTCGTATAATTTCAAAGGAGTTACTTATGCCATTGTATGAATATGTCTGTGAAGGATGCGATCATCGGTATGAGGCCATGCAAGCCCTGAGCGCAAAACCCGAAGAAACCCTTTGCCCAAAATGCAACACCACCCAAAGCCGACGAATTATGTCTTCGTTTGCGTCGAAAATTGTGGGTACACATAAACCAGGATTCGCTGAAAGCAAAGCCTATAGTATGCTGAATGAAAGAATGGATAAGTTTTCCAAGCTCCCCCCAATTATGGGCCAGCGCGCGGCCCCGACCGAGGCCAATTCCCAACCCTCCGGAGGAGAATAGTGAAGCTTGGGCGGCCTCTTGAATGGTGACCGCCCAAGATTTTCCAGCTTCCCCATTCCTCTCCCCCTTGACATTTATTTCCATAAACCGGAAAGATGTGCCCGTTTTTTATTCTTGGTGATAACTTATTCTGTAATTTCGACCACTTGCACAACGGCTGTTCTTAGCTAAGGATCCTAAGGAATATGGCGGCCACCCGGCTCTGTAACAATATTCTGGGCAAGGTTTCTCTTGCCGTCGGGATAGGCATACTCTGGGGATTCCTTGTTCCACTGGCCCCTGTTCATTCAAAAGAATCTCCTACCTCGGAGGCTCCGCCTACGGCTTCATCTCCGATTTCAGGGACCATTCTTATCGTTGGAAATGGACCAGAGCGTTATCTTCTGGAAATTCTGGCTGCGGAATTTGAGTCCCGCCATCCTTCTGTTTCCGTTGATATTTTTTGGCATCCCAATGCCAAGCCCATTCGAACGATCGAACTCAACGAAGCCGACATTGGCATCACGGGAGAAGAGGTTCCATCTCTCAGATCTACCCTAATTGCCAGAGACGGCGTCGCTGTCTTAACCAATTTTTCAAACCCGGTGAAAGAAATGACCACTCAGCAAGTGGCGGATGTCTTTTCCGGAAAAATCCGGTATTGGTCTCAGGTCTATGAGGAAGCCCCTCAAACCAAAATTGTGCTCATCAATCGAACCACGAATGAAAATATTCGCCAAGGTTTCGAAAAGACATTACGCATTCCAGATGGGATTCCGCGCTCCGCCTATCGAGCGGGAACCGAGGATGAAGCCATTAAAGCGGTAAGTGGGAATCTTGAGGCCATCACATTTGTATCCATGACTCCGGCTCTCCGGGCGAAAGAAGATGGAGTCGCGATCAATCTTCTGTTTATTAATCGCGTGGAGCCTGAAGTACAAACGGTTCTGGATAATCGCTATCCACTCCAACGACCCGTGATGCTCATTTCGAATACCCATCCTTCACCACAGGCCCTGGCCTTTGAACAATTTGCCCTTTCACGGGAAGGCCAAAACCTGATGCGAAAAGGTAAATTTTATCCACTTATTACCGGTCAATAATTGACGGGAAACCCTGATTCGGTCGTCCATCTTCTGATACCATCTCAGCCTCATGAAACAGACCGGAGCTTTATCTGCCCCGGTCATTTATTTCAAATTATGACGACACGACACTAGATTCCAATGTTAAAAAAAGTTTTAGTTGCCAATCGAGGAGAAATTGCGATGCGGGTCATCCGGGCATGTCGTGAATTCGGCATTGCCACGGCGGCGATTTATTCAGAAAGTGACGCCACGGCTATTTACGTTAAAAAAGCCAATGAAGCGTACTTAGTCGGTCCAGGCCCGGTACAAGGCTACCTTGATGCTCGACAAATTGTAGGATTGGCGAAACGTATTCGAGCCGATGCTATTCATCCAGGATATGGATTTTTAGCGGAAAATGCCGATTTTGCCCGGCTCTGCGAAGAAGCCGGCATTCTCTTTATTGGCCCATCTCCCCATTCGCTTGAACTACTGGGCGATAAGGTCCAGGCTCGTGCACTGGCTATTAAAATTGGCGTCCCTGTTGTTCCAGGGACAGATGGCAGTGTGAGTACCCTCGAAGAGGCCCTGACGTTCTCCCATAAAGCGGGATACCCGGTTATGGTCAAAGCCAGCGCCGGGGGTGGAGGGCGAGGCCTCCGCGTCGTGCGCTCGGACGATGAATTACAAGATGCGATGGAAGCGGGAGCCCGTGAAGCTCTGGCAGCCTTTGGAAACGGAGAATTATTTCTTGAAAAATATGTGGAACGACCCCATCATATTGAATTTCAATTACTGGCAGACAAAAACGGCTATGTGATTCATCTGGGGGAACGGGATTGTTCCATTCAGCGGCGACATCAAAAATTGATAGAAATCGCCCCCTCACTTGTGTTAACCCCTCGACTACGGGCAGAAATGGGAGAAGCGGCCATCGCTATGGCCCGCGCCGCCCAGTTCTATAATGCCGGGACCGTGGAATTTCTGTTAGATCCCGATGGACGGTACTATTTCATGGAAATGAACCCTCGCATTCAAGTGGAACACACCGTCACAGAACAGATCACCACCGTTGATATTGTGCAATCCCAATTATGGATTGCCGCAGGGCGTCCTCTGGTCTTCGGACAGCATGAGGTCAATCTCCAGGGCTATGCCATTCAATGTCGGGTGAATGCGGAAGATCCCCAAAACGGATTTCGTCCCTCTTCGGGAAAAATCACGGCCTATTTATCCCCCGGCGGCGTTGGCGTTCGCATTGACGGAGCGGTATACAAAGATTATACCGTCCCGCCCTATTATGATGCTCTGTTAGCCAAGTTGACCGTTCATGGCCGAACATGGGACGAAACGGTTCGTCGAACTCATCGGTCACTGGAAGAATTTGTCCTGCGGGGTGTCAAAACCACTATTCCATTTATGACAAAGCTCATGGAAGAACCGGATTTTCGAGCCGGGCGATTTGACACCTCCTATCTTGAACGCCATCCAGAACTCTTCCAATATGAAGAAGCGGAAGAACCAGAGGATCTGGTTATTGCCTTGTCCGCAGCCATCGCCGCATTTGAAGGATTATAACAACCATCATGATAACGTTGTGATCCCGTTGAACATGTGAAAGGTCTCCTTATGTCACGAAAAACCGCACGCTCTGATAAAAGCAGGAAACCCAGTCGTCCCGTCCCCACCCGGACAAAATTGGATGCTGCTCCCGCTCTGGATATTGAAGCATCTCCAAAGCGCCAGGTCTTTTTAACCGATGTGGCTCTACGAGATGGACACCAATCTCTTTTGGCGACCCGCATGCGCACGGAAGATCTCTTATCCGTGGCATCCGAATTAGACGAAGTCGGATTTTGGTCATTAGAAGTATGGGGAGGTGCCACTTTTGATTCTTGCCTCCGTTTTCTTAAGGAAGACCCCTGGGAGCGCCTACGGGCCTTCCGGGAGGCCATGCCGAAAACCCGTCTTCAAATGCTCTTGCGCGGGCAAAACCTTGTGGGATATCGACACTATGCTGACGACGTCCTTGAAAAATTCATCGAATTGTCGGCTCAAAACGGCATTGATGTCTTTAGGATTTTCGATGCGCTGAATGACATCAGAAATATCAGGCCGGCTATGGAGGTGGTGAAAGCGTGCGGCAAGCATATCGAAGCGACCATTTGTTATACGGTCAGTCCGGTTCACAGTCTGAATCATTTTGTGGAACAAGCCAAGCAACTCGAAGATCTCGGGGCAGACACTATTTGCATCAAAGATATGGCCGGACTGCTTCCTCCCTTTGAAGCCTACGAATTGATTTCACGATTAAAGGCCACGGTTCGAGTCCCGATTCACCTGCACACACATTACACCTCCGGCATGGCTTCTATGTCTGCTCTGATGGCGATTATGGGCGGATTGGATATTTTGGATACCGCTTTATCTCCCCTTTCCGGCGGCACCTCCCACCCGCCGACCGAATCGTTCATTGCCGCCCTGCGCAACACGCCATATGACACGAAATTGAATCTTGAGCAAATTGCTCCGGCGGCGGATAAATTGCGCAAAGCCCGAAAACGCTATCGCCAATTTGAAAGCGATTTTACCGGTGTCGACACTGACATTCTTCTCTCGCAAGTGCCTGGTGGAATGCTCTCGAATTTAGCAGCCCAATTGGCCGAGCAAAATGCGTTGGGGAAAATCAAAGAAGTGCTGGAAGAAATCCCGCGCGTGCGAAAGGACATGGGGTATCCCCCTCTTGTCACCCCCACCAGCCAAATTGTCGGAACCCAAGCCACGCTAAATATTTTAACCGGCGAACGCTATAAAGTGATTACCAATGAAACCAAAAACTATTTTCAGGGGCTCTATGGGAAACCACCTGGCACCCTCAACTCCAAGATCCGGCAAAAAGCCCTGGAAGGCGACGTCCCCGTGGCCGGTCGTCCCGCTGACAATCTTGACCCTGAACTGGACGATGCAAAACAGGAACTCGTCGGGCGGGAGATGGCTGAAGAAGACATTGTCTCTTATGCACTCCTCCCATCAGTGGCGTTGCAATTTTTTGATGAACGCGAGCGTGGGGAGCTAAAACCCGAACCCCTGCATGATTCCTCGGAGAGTGGACCGGCTGTGGCTCACGATCTTCATTTAGCCCCGGTAGAATTTAACGTGACGGTTCACGGGGAAGCCTATCATATTCGCGTGTCGGGATCCGGACAGACGGTTGACGGCGTGAAACCCTATTATATTAAGGTGAATGATAAGCTTGAAGAGGTGTATCTCGAACCGATTCAAGAAGTCTTAGCCGGCTCGCCTGACCCTCCGCCATCCCACACATCAAAGGCGGAAAAACGTCCCAAGCCGTCACAACCTGGGGACGTGACAACACCCATGCCTGGCAGGGTGGTCAAAGTCCTTGTAACCGAGGGCTCGAGCGTCAACGTAGGTGATTCCCTGTTGGTGGTCGAAGCCATGAAAATGGAGAATCGCGTCCAATCGCCTATTGCCGGGTCCGTCATCACCATCTACGTGAAAGAAGGAGATGAAGTGAGTCCTGATGAAACTCTGATTCATCTGGAATAATAATGCAGGGCTGTTCTCACTGTCGATCATTCCTCCTTTTCATGGTCTCGCTAGGATGCTTGACGATCTTGGGTTGTTCCTCTCTCAGGGTGCTGCCTACCGGTATCGAACTGATCCAACGTGTGCCCTATCAGATCACCAGAGTCAACAACCATCGCATTGCCTATCTTGACGTCGGGCAAGGTCCACCGCTTATCCTGATCCATGGATTTGGCGGGTCGATGTGGCAATGGGAACATCAATATTCTGTTCTGGCCCACACGCATCGGGTCATCATCCTGGATTTACTCGGCTCTGGGCTCTCTGATAAACCGGAAGAGGCATACACACCCAAATACCTTTTGGAGTTTTTTCGGGAATTCATGGATACCCTCGACATTCCACGAGCCACCTTAGTGGGGAATTCCATGGGAGCCGGTTTGGCGATGGCCATGGCCCTTGACTATCCGGAACGTGTGGAACGACTTGTGCTCATTTCGGGATTTCCCGCTCAGGTTGAAAACAGTATCGCTTCCCCGCATTACCAAAGCTTTCTCTACCACCGCCCTCCCCTCTGGCTCGCAAAATTAGGAAATTGGATGGCAGGGAAAAGGACCACGGAACACATTCTCAAAGAAATCATTTATAATTCGGCCCTCATCTCCCCTATTATCATTGACCGTTCATTTCATAATCGCCAACGGGGCGACTTTCTTGGCCCCCTCTATTCTTTAATGGACAACATCAAGACATGGGAGGGACAATATGGAAGCAGGCTACAAAAGATTTCTCATCAGGTCCTCCTCTTGTGGGGGGAGCATGATCGGGTGTTTCCGCTTAAAGTCGGGGAACGGGTAAAGGACCAATTATCTCATGTCGAATGGCATGTCATCCCAGAGGCCGGGCACCTTGCACAATGGGAAGCACCCACTATCGTGAATCAATACATTCTCTCATTTTTAGAGCGAAAATCCTGAAGAAACCATTCTCCAGGGGACGACTCAGTCTACACTTAAAAGAAAATGATATTTTTTACACAACACAGCACCTCAAGCTCAACTCATTGATCGGGATAGAAGGAGCATCATTATGTCAAAAATTTCAATTATTTCGTTACTTCTCATCTTAACGGCTTCTGCATTGCCGGGTTGTTCGACCTTTAATGGGCAATCAGAACAGACGTTTTCCTATAAAAACATTCCAGTTGACAAGGAAACCGCCAGAACAGGAGAGGGTTCGACCATTCTATTTCGGGGCACCCCTTTGCCGCTGAGTGGTATTGAAGTGAAAGCCGGAGAGACTCTTCGTGCGGTCCCCTTGGCAAAGGGTGATTTATCACTCGTAGACATTCAAGAATCCCAAGGGAAAGTCCGCATCATCAACATTGTGCCTTCCCTGGACACGAAAGTGTGCGAACAACAGACGCATTACCTGAGTGAGAAAAACCAGGGTCTGGATCAACAGGTGCAACTGATTACCATTAGTGTCGATACCCCTTTTGCTCAAGAACGGTTTGCGAAAGAAGCGGGCATTACCAATGTTGAATTTCTGTCCGATTTTCGAGGTGGAGAGTTTGGTTCTTCCCATGGACTCCTGTTGGAGGGACCCCATGTTCTGGCTCGAGCCGTCATGGTTGTCGATGCGAATAATGTGATCCGCTATCTCCAGGTCACTCCGGATCTCGGCCATATGCCGGATATGGATAGAGCATTTCAAGTGGCTCGCTCCGTTCTACAAAATTAGTGACACCATACACGTCAAAAAAAACACCAGGGACCCTCATGACGTTCTCAGAACAATTACGAAATCGTGCAGCGCCTATTTGGGCAGCCCAGTTAAAACATCCCTTCGTCGTGGCATTGGGCAAAGGCACATTACCGGCAAAAAAGTTTCAATATTACATCCTGCAAGATGCAAGGTATTTGGAAGAATTGGCCAGGGTCTTTGCTCTAGGGTCGGCCAAAGCGACGGATGGAGATACCGCTCTGCGCTTTGCCAAGCTTGTTGAAGACACGATTACCGTGGAACGAGGGCTTCATGAATCGTATGGAAAACAATGGGCTCTTTCCCCCAAGGACATGCGATCCACCCCCCTGTCTCCAACGAATTATGCGTATTGTCGGCATATGAGAAGCGTGGCTCAAACCGGGACACTCGGGGAAATTACGGTGGTAGCCCTGCCCTGTGCATGGGTCTATTGTGAAGTCGGGCACCACCTTTTGAAAAAGGCAAATCCCAAACCCTCACATCCGTATTATGAATGGTTGCAACTTTATGGGTCACCCGAATTTGCGGAAGTCACCCGATGGTTACGGGAAGTTGTCGACCGCTGCGCGAAGACCGCTGGCAGGGCAGAAAAAATCAGGATGGAGGAAGCCTTTCTCATCAGTTCGCAATACGAATGGATGTTTTGGGATATGGCCTGGCGGGAAGAAAAATGGCCCATATAGGCGATAGGGTATGCTTATCTTTTAATAGCATGACGTGGGCCGAATTCACCCATTTCAAAACTCTGGGTTTTCTTTCACCCAACATCCGTCTTCGAGATCGCAAACATATGAAAAGAAGCCAAAACTCCTTATGGTATTTTCTGGCATTATTCAATTTATGTGCAGGGCTCCAGTTTCCGGAAGAGGTTAGCGGACAACCGCCCATGGCCAAAGGAATCCAACCTCTTATCCAACTGGAAAGCCAGTCTTTGCACCAACTAATCCCCAGGAATATCCGGCCACTCCTGCTTCCAAAAGAACAGGAAGAATTTCTTCAGGAACTTGAAGGCCACCCACCGGATTGGCACACCTTACAGAGCCTGGATCATACGGAGCAAAGCGAGCGCCTGTTCCAATTGAATCGCGCACGAGACGAGGCCCGCATTATCCACAGGAACATCTTACAGCAACCCATTGCCTTTCTGTGGTCAGGCTTTCTTCGAAGATATATGCCGGAATATCAGGGATTTCTGGTGGCCCTTGGCCCAGAACTCACATCCACATCATGGGGTATTGTTCGCTTTAAGCCCATGCGATTGCCCGACTATCTGGTGGCCATTCCCTCTCTTGAATCGGCCAAACACATGCGCCTGCAGCAACAAAAGGGTGAACAAATTGCCATCGGCGTCCTTTTTTTTGGCACTCTCGTTGCCGATGAATCACTCATCTATAGTTTTTCTCACGATCAGAAAGGGGACGGGATGATTTTGCCCGTCGTGGAAATCGAAGCCGTACGGTATTTCATCCCCCCCCCAAACCGGTTATCATCGAATAATTAAGCTACCCTTAAAAAAGGACGTGTCAGATTTCTCCGACCCAAACCATATCCAAACCATTCGTGATATTGAAGTATTGGGGACCAGTTGTCCTCTATGCGCTTGGTATTGTGTATCTCTCCTCTCAATCCAATCCTGCCCAAGAGCTCCACCTCCCTTCCTTTATTTTCAATATAAATGATAAATTTTTACATGCCTGCGAATATGGCGTACTCGGAATTTTGCTCTATCGCGCCTTAAAATATACGACCCCGAACGCCGGAAATATGGGCCTCGCGATCATCTGCGTCATTGCATTCGGGATTTCCGATGAGATCCATCAATGGTTTGTCCCCCAGCGTCAAGCTGACATTTTAGATCTCGTGGCCGATACTTTTGGCGCCGCATTTTTGATTTTTGGTTGGGTGCTCATAACAGAGAAAGGACGAAGACGGCTGACTATCCGCAAGTAACACTCACCCAACCCCATGGCACAGTTGTCCAAAAACTCATGCCTGCATTCCCACACTCAGACAGCATCGCTCAATGAAAAAATCGTTCAAGGAATATTGGGAAAGCCGGATGCCTTCTCTGACGAACCAGAATGGGGTAACCTACCTTTTCGTCATGATGCTGGTTGTCGTCATGTCCATTGCCACGATGGAAGTCACTCAACAGTGGACGGTCATCATGCAACGGGATCGAGAGGCTGAGCTACAATTTCGTGGGACCAGTATTGCAAAAGCCATTGAGCGATTTGTGGCGGACTGGGAAATTCAAAGGGCCACAAGACCCAACCAATGGCCGCGAACGCTTGAAGAATTAACGAAGAAGTCACCCAAACGGTATCTCCGGAAGGCCTACACTGACCCCATGACCGGGGACAAGTTTGCGCTTATAAAAATCGGCCAGGAGATTCATGGAGTCAGAAGTACCAGTACCGAGACCCCGTATAACCAGGATATGTTCAAGGGTGCCAAGACATATCAAGCCATCCGCTTCGAAGCCAAGGGAGGCACCAACTGCCAGGTCAACCCGCTTAATCCTAATGCAGCGACCAACTGTGCTCCCGCAGCGACCACACTTCCTTCAGGGGATAAGTCTTTAGGTGATACTACTTCTACAAATTCCCCGGTTCAGGCTCCATCAACAGAAGCCCCAGCAGAGGAAACCCAAACTTTCCAGTAAGATTAAACCATTAGAGTTTCGATGGAAATGTGTTGGTGCTCACATTCGAACATTCTCCAGGTACTTCAAGCAGCCGTAGTCAAGAAGCGCATAATAACCTTCCCCGGCTCATTAAGGCCTAACTAAACACCCCCTGTATTTTCTAACAAAGCTTTCAGGCTCAATATTGACGGAGAGATATCCGATACAGAAACTAGAGAAGCTTAAAGAAACGAGCAGGTATCTCTAGCTCGAACTTGACAGATGTGCTATGGTCAGGAGGACTTTTGATTTCTGCTGTCTTACCCCCCCGTCATTCTCATTAAATATAGCGAAGGTTCTAATGCTGAAATTGAATACGTTTTGCGTGTTGGCCACGTTCTCAATAATGCTTTTAATGTCCTGCACTCTTCGTGAAGCCCAGCTTGGAGATGAACTTGAACAAAAGGGCGATTTTGATGGGGCCATAGCGGCTTATCGGGATGCCCTAAAAAAAGACCCCTTCAATAAAGAAATTGATGAAAAATACAAAGCGGTGAAAATACGTGCGGCGAATCAACATTTCTCCCGTGGAAGACAAATGTTGAAAGAGCGGAAAATGGGCGAAGCCCTTCAGGAATTTCAAATAGCTGTGGGGCTGGATCCACAAAACAAAGAACACCATACGGCCCTCAACGATGTCTGGCGCTTAAAGTCTGCTCATCAAACATTTTTGGATGCCAACAACATGGAAGGCCTTGGCCGATACGACGAAGCCATGGCGCTCTATGAATCAGCCGTGGAATTGGATCCTTCCCTGTCGGAAGCTGTTGAAGGCATCACCAGAGTGGTTCAATTGCAGAAAACGACTCAAGCCATCGGTGGCTCAGCAGAACCGGTAACGCTTCGGTTTCAGAATACCCGACTCAAACAGGTCTTTGAAATTTTAGCAAGAACCGCCAACATCGATATTTTATTCGATAAGGATGTGCGAGATGACCTGGTCACCATTTTTACCAAAGACACGCCGTTTGATGAAGCCTTAAATCTCATCTTGACCACCAATCAACTGTTTGCCAAGCGCGTGGGTCCAGATCGACTTTTGGTCATCCCGGATACCAAGCAAAAACGGGAGCAATATGATGACCTGCAAATTCGCACATTTTATCTCTCCAATGCCAAAGCCAAAGATATCGCGAATCTACTCCGGACGATTCTGGAAACCAAGCGCGTCTATGTGAACGAGCCCTTGAATACGGTGGTCATCCGGGACGAACCGGCCAAAGTCACCCTGGCAGAACAGATTATCCTGGCCAATGATCGTAGCGACTCGGAAGTCCTGTTTGAAGTGGAAGTCTTGGAAGTTAACCGCAAAGACACACAAAACCTGGGTTTACAGTTTGCCAAAGAAGCCGGCTTTGGAGTTTTTCCGCCAAATTTCGATTCAAAGGATCCGACTAAACCTATAAAAGGAACCTTTGAAACACTTGCAACATCATGGACATTCCAAGAACTCACGAGCATTGGTCAAAGCTCTTATCTGTTTCGTTTTCCCAGCAGTGTGTTACTGAATTTTTTCAAACAGGAATCCCAGGCTAAAACCCTGGCTTCTCCTAAGCTCAGGGTACTCAATAATCAAAAGGCCTCCATCAATGTCGGAGATAAGCAGCCCATTCTTCTTTCAACCACCAATGTCTTGCCGGGACAAGCGGCCACGGGTGCCGTACCCACGACTTCAACGGTGACCTCCATTGAGTTTAAGGATACAGGCATCAAACTCACCGTAGAGCCGACCATTCACTTAAACAACAGCATTTCCCTACGATTGCAAATAGAAGTCACACGCGTAGGAGCCAAGGAAATTCTTCAAGTATCTCCTTTAATTACCCAATTTAAGTTTGGGACCCGTACCGCGGACACGGCACTCAATATGCGGGATGGCGAGACCGTCGTGCTCGGTGGACTTATTTCAGAGGAAGACTCAAAGACGCGGGATGCCGTTCCTGGAGTCGATGATGTTCCAGTTCTTGGTGACCTCCTCAGTAACACCAATAAAGAAAAAGTTACGACCGAGGTCATTTTGGTGATTACCCCCCATATTGTCCGAAACGTCCAACCTCAGCAATTAGCGAAACAGACTCTCTGGTCGGGCACGGCCAATCAGTACACCACTAAGCCGATGTTTTCACAACCCACCCCGGCAGTATCCCTTCTGAACACCCAGGACTTGCCCGCAGACTTGACCAATTCTTTTGAATCGGCAGCGTTCCCCAAAGATTCCTCATTAACTGAGGGAAAGGCCCCCATTTCGACATCTGTGGAACCAGGCTCGGCGGATGCATCGCAGTCTGTGACCGATAAGCCTCGCCTGCAGGTACTGCCGACCGCAGCGTCAGTGAAAGTGGGAGAGCAAATATCCTTCACCATTCAAGGGCAAAACCTGTCATCAGTCGGAAAAACTTCTCTGACGTTGACCTATGATCCAGCGGTTCTCTCCTTTATGCAGGCCAATGAAGGGACAGTATGGACATCTCAGCAAATGGTTCCAAGTATGACCGTTTCAGCCGTGCCACATTTAGGACAACTGGTTCTTCAGATGGGCCAGGAGGGAACAGCCGTCCAAGGGACCGGCTCACTTGCCACGGTGGCTTTCGAAGCCACCGGGCCGGGGACCTCAAGCATTCACATTCAACAATCAACGTTCTTGGGAGCCAATGGCCAATCTATCCCGGTCATGGTGGAACATGGCAGAGTGTTGGTGGAATAAATCCTCACCTGGTCAAAGGGGGGTAACCTTAATCGAACTCCTTGTCACGTTGGTCATTATGTTCATTTTAGCTTCCGTCGCCCTACCCATTGCGAAAGTTAGCATTAAACGGTCGCAAGAGTTGGAGCTTCGCCACACCTTACGAACGGTACGAACCGCCATTGATGCGTTTCAACAGGATTGGGCGAGAGATGGGACTGTGCGTACTGGAAAACTCTGCGTGGAAAACGTGACGACCTGCCAGGAGTCCACGGGGGTGACCGGATACCCCAAGACCTTGGAAACTCTTTTGAAGGTGAAATTAACAGGCGAGAAAGCCCAACTCGGAGAGCAATCGGAAATTAAACGGTACCTTCGGAAAATCCCGTTTGATCCCATAACAGAGACCACGGAATGGGGGCTTCGGTGCTTCCAGGATGAACCAGACGAAACCCGGTGGTGCGGGGAAGATGTCTTTGACATTTATACCACCAGTGAAAAAAAGGCAATTGATGGGACCCCCTATCGTGAATGGTAATGACCCACTTTGTAGTTATTGGCAAAAAGGGCTACACTTTACTCGAGCTCATGATTGTCGTCGCAATCGTGGGGATTCTGGTTTCTATCGCGATTCCCACTTTTCAACACACGGCAATAAAAGCCAAGGAAGCGGCTTTGAAGCAAAATTTATTCACAATGCGAGCGGTCATTGATCAATATTATGCGGACAGAAAGGAATATCCGGCGACCTTAGAGGACCTGGTGGAAGAGAAGTATCTTCGAGCCATCCCCGTGGATCCTTTTACCCACTCCTCGACCACCTGGGACGAAATTTATGAAGAACAGGAGGAGGGCGAGGACTCTCCTGCTGGAATATTTGATGTTAAAAGTGGGAGTGACGACCGGGCGCTGGATGGCACTCCCTATAGAGAATGGTAGGTAGGAAATGAAACGTACTCATTGGACACACATGATTCTGAGCGGAACATTCATATTGATTTTAGGCGGCTGTGCTCAAAAACCGACCAAACCGGTCACGGTCGATTCCTCGATAGAGTATGCCTCCAAGACTTCTCAACAACAGGTTCTCCTTCAAGAGGCCAGGACAGAAAATGATAATTTGCGGGCTGAAATAGGCGCATTAAAAATTCTCATGGCCAAACAAGCGGGTGAACTGCAATCGCTGAGAGGCCATACGCAATCCATTCAGCATCGGGAACAGGATCAAGGGCTTGAACTGCAACATATTCGTGGAGAACTTCTGGACACTCAGGCCGAGCGAGATCGACTCCGAAAGCACAACATGGAACTTGAAGGCCAGGTTGCCAGCATGCCGGACACCGCGCAACTGGTTTCGGATATTCAAATCCTTAACCAATCATTTCAGCAGATTATGGCGAGTATGCAACAGCTTTCCACTGATATCACGCTGATTAAACAGGAACTTCACAAATCCTCAGGTAAGGGACAACCCCTGCAAACAAAACTCTCAGTCCCCAAACCCCCATCCTCTTCCGGGGATAGACGCATGCCGGACTCCCAAGGACGCATCGTCATTCAAAGTGGCGACTCCCTCTGGAAATTATCCCAAATGTATCATGTCTCCGTTGGCCAATTACATGAATGGAATGACCTCAATTCTGACGTGATTATGACCGGGCTCAAACTTCAGGTCACCTCCCCGATGGCATCTCAACCGGATGCAGTAAACACTTCGAGTCATCCAATTGAGCCACCGGCTTCTCCTGCCATCCAAGAGGACCTGCCTGAACCGGTACAACCGGAAACCCTTCCCATACAGGACAATCGTGTGGAAAGTGCCCCTGAGCCCAAACATATACTCTCGCTTGGCAATCCTCATTTACCTGAGTCACCCTAGTGCCCCGGTTTCATTACAAAGCCGCTCGTCCGGATGGAACGATTATTGAAACTGAAGGGGACGGCGAAACATCTCAAAGCCTTCGCTCTCAACTCGAGGCTCAAGGACTGCTTGTTCTTGACCTGGCAGGCTCTGGCACCAGGCAGATCGTCTCACGAAAAAAACGGCAACGTCCTTTAGCGCTGAGAGATTTCCTGATTTTCAATCAGGAATTTTTAGCCCTGCTTAAAGCCGGATTGCCTATGTTGCGGTGCTTTGATCTTCTGGCAGAACGAAATACCCAGGGGGGGTTTCAACAAGCTCTGCAATCCGTTCGGGAGCATATTCGTGGAGGAGCGGCCATTTCCGAAGCTATGACCCATCACCCAACCTACTTTCCGGAACTCTATCAAGCTTCCTTACGAGCCGGGGAGCAGGCTGGCAACCTCCCTGAAGTCCTAAGCCGATATATTGCCTATTTAAAAATGCTCATTGGGGTTCGGGAAAAAGTCGTCAAAGCGACCATTTACCCTATATTTTTATTGGGCTTTGGTCTCCTGGTGACCATGGGGCTGCTATTCTTTGTACTTCCGTCATTTGCGGAAGTCTATCAAGAAAGTCGAGTGGAATTGCCCTGGGCCACCCAGCTCTTAATTGATCTGACACATTCCGCCACTCAATGGATGATCGGACTGCTGATTTTCATGGGGATTGGGGGAATGGTGATCTATTGGTGGAAAAATACCCCTCAAGGTCAATGGCAAATTCATTGGCTATTTCTCCATGCTCCGATACTTGGGCCCTTGTTTTTAAAAAATCAAGTGATTCGGTTAGCCAGAACGCTGTCAACCATTCTTGGAGGCGGAATCCCGTTGTTATCAGCCTTGCAAGTCACCGCGAAATCCATGCCTAATAAAGTCTTTGCCAAAGCACTCCAATCAGTCATTGTTCATGTTCGTGAAGGTACCAGCCTCTCGGCGGCATTAAAAAAAGAGAACTTTCTCCCTCGCCTTACTCTGGAAATGGTTGAAGTCGGAGAAACGACCGGTTCACTTGAAGCCATGCTTTTTGAGGTGGCCGAATTTCATGAAGGAGAATTGGACTTTCAATTATCTCGACTGATGACATGGATCGAACCCGTGTTCATCATTCTGATTGGCGTTATTTTAGGAGGGGTGGTGATTGCCCTCTATCTTCCTATTTTCCAAATGGCAGGAGCGGTGTAACCACCAAATGATCTCGACAAGAGAACGATCATGAGCACACCAGTTAAACGCATGCCATTCGAGGACCTCCTTGTAGAAAAGGGGCTCATCCTGGAACGGGAAAAAGAGACGTTGATCGAAACGGCCAGATCAACCAATCAGACTATTCCCAACATTCTGATAGAACGAGGCACCCACTCGGAAGAGGTGATCGGACAGGTCCTGGCTGATCAATATGGCTTACCATGGAATACGCTTAAGGAATTTCGTATTCCCTCACCGCTCATGGAGTCCATTCCGGTCGAACTCATGCATCGGTATGAATTCGTACCGATTGAACAAGAAGGTCCGATTCTGACCATCGCACTGGCAAAACCACATGACCTGCGAATGATCGATGAATTGGAGCACCAATTGGGTTTTGAGTTGCGATTAGTGGTGACATCTCACTCGGCTATAGTTGAAGCCTTGAGCAATAGCGAAGGCAACAGCCAGGTGCTCACACGCATCAAAGCGGAATTGGATCCAGTGCTGATTAAAGAAGACGAGAAAGGTGAAGAAATCCTCTCCGTTGAACGAATCACTAAGGACCTCAGCCCGGTAGTCAAACTAGTCAATACGATTATCTTAACCGCCCTGCAAAAGCAGGCAAGTGACATTCATATTGAGCCCACGGAACGCACGGTGGAGGTCAAATTCCGGATTGACGGCGTCCTCTACTTAGCCATGGATCCTTTTGATACCGGGATTCACTCCTCTCTTATTTCGAGGCTCAAAATCATGTCGGAACTCGATATTGCCGAACGTCGTACGCCGCAAGATGGCCGGTTCAAGTTACTGCTGAATCAACGAACCATTGATTTCCGGGTCTCCATATTGCCAAGCGTGTACGGAGAATCGGTGGTCATCAGAATTCTGGATAAACAGCACATATCGGCAGGGGTTCAAGGGCTACGCCTGGAAGCCCTTGGGTATACGGGAGAAGACCTTCGGCGATTCCGGCGAGCCATCACCCGCCCCTATGGCATGGTGCTGGTTACCGGACCCACAGGAAGCGGAAAAACGACGACCCTGTATGCCGCGATCAATGAGGTGCACTCCGACGAAGATAAAATTATTACGATTGAAGATCCCGTGGAATATCAATTAAAGGGGATTGTTCAAATTCCCGTTAATGAAAAAAAGGGGCTCACATTTGCCAGAGGGCTTCGATCCATTTTGCGGCACGATCCTGATAAAATCATGGTCGGAGAGATACGGGATTTAGAGACGGCACAAATTGCCATTCAATCGGCACTCACCGGACATTTGGTTTTTTCCACCGTCCATGCAAATAATGCCTTTGATGTCATTAGCCGGTTTGTGAATATGGGCATTGAGTCGTACAATTTTGTGGCTTCTTTGAGTTGTATTCTCGCCCAACGCCTGGTGCGGTCCATTTGCCCTACCTGCCGGATCCCCGTTCAGATACATCCTGAGCAGTGCCAGGAATCCGGCATTGAATATGAAGACGTGAAACACCTGACCTTTTTCGAAGGGAAAGGATGCAATGAATGCCACGGTTTAGGTTTTCGAGGTCGAAAAGCCATTACAGAATTTTTGGATATGACCGACTCCATCAAGGAAATGATTTTAAACGAGAAATCTATTTCAGAAATTCGCACGGCCGCCATGGCACAGGGAATGAGCTCGCTACGACAAGCAGCCCTAGAAAAAGTCTATCGAGGAGAAACGACGCTCAAAGAAATAAACCGGGTGACTCCGATCGAGGAAATCTAATGCATTTTTTCCCCATCTCGACACCCACCGTCGCGCTCTCTCTTTCTGATGAAGGGCTGTGCCTGGTGGAAATCAAAAAACATTGGCGTAAAAGTTCGCTTCGACACATCGCCAGACTCCCGCTCTCCCCGGGGTCCCTTACGCTCTCTTCGACCAAGCCCAACATTGCTAATTTCGATGAGGTTCTTGCTCAGCTCAAGGCACTGGCCAAGCCCTATCGTCGCCCAATTTCCATCGCTCTCAGTCTCCCGGACATATGCGCCCGGACGAGCATTTTTGATTTTGCATCCTTTCCCACAAAAAAACCGGAGCAGACGGCATTGGTGAATTGGCGTTTTCAACAAGACCTCAAACTCGATACCTCCCAGGCACGCCTGGCCTTTGGCCTCTATGTGCCCACGTCGGTCAGGGATTCCCTCTCCCCGGATACCACAGAACATGTCAGAGTCTTAGGCACGGCCATTCGCCATGAAATTATTGAACAATATGAAAACATCTGCTTAGAGGCAGATCTCATCCCGACTTCTGTAGGAATGTCAGGGCTCGATGTTTTTGATCTGTACCGCCCCAACATCCAGGACAGACTCACGGCTGAAAACTCTTCTTGGACCTCTCATCCCCCAACATTCCTGTTCCTCTTCATCAGTCATTGGGGGTTTACATTCTTGGCCTTTCAGGATGGCAGCCCACGTTTCATTCGCACGAAAGCTCTGGCCATCAAAACGGAGGCGCATGATCTTCAAGTTCCTTCACTGGATCCTGAGTCCGAGAAGCACGGGGAGACCAGAGATTATCGTCCGACATCCTCAGGAGATCCGTCTTCTGACGCACATCATGATTGCGCCACCGGCAATACTCCTTACCCTTCATACACCGCCATGAAGGTGGAAAAGGAAATCCTGGCCACATTGCAATATTATTTCGAGATGTTTCCCCCATCTCCTGCCACAGCATCTTGTCCGGTGAATCTGTTCCTCACTACCGATCTGACCCTTGGGCAGAGCCTTATGCCGCCTCACGATCACATTCAACAGACCCTTAAGGCCAGTGGAGGACATGAACCTCAAATTCGAGTCACCTCACTATCCCCTACCGCACATTTTCATCTATTACATACACACCTGGCGTTGAGCAGTCACCAGGAAGAAGCGGCATTACCAGGCTATGCCAGTCTGATGGTGGCATAATGATCCCAAGTGTCCATAGGAATTTATCTGCACCCGGAATTACTTTTCTTCAATTGTCCCAAGTCGGGCTTACCCTTCTCACCGCCGGGGCACTCGCCCTTACGGCTTCATTCTGGTGGGAAGGAAACTCATTACATGAACAGATTGATGTCCTGGAAAACCAAGCAGCCAGTGTCGAGACGGCCAACCAAGAATTGGTTGCCCAAGCCAGAGCAGCCGGGCTTGACCTTTCGCACCAGGCCATTCGAGGCATTCCGTCAAAAATCACTTTTGTGAAACAGGTTCGTGAACGCGTGGGATTTTCCTGGACACAATTACTGACTGATCTGGAAACAGCCATTCCTTCGGATATCACCCTGAACTCGGTGTCTCTCGATGAAAAAACCGACACAATCCTTCTCCAAGGTTCGGCCGCATCTTTACCCGACCTCAATCGACTCCTTCACCATTTAGAGAAGCACCCAGCCTTTCAGAATGTATTGCTATCGCAGCATTCCACAAAAACGACCAAAGAGGAACAAGGTGGCTCACATAGCGTATTTTCGCTCACCGTCACCTATGATGGCCGACATCCAACTTCTCACCTGGCAAAGGTTCCCACGCAACGATGAATTCTTTTCAGATCATACAAGGATCAAAGACGACGATCCGGATTTCAAAATATTTAAGCCCGTTGTTCATCGTGACGGTCCTTGCCGGCTTGTCATCGGTCGGGATGTTTGCCTTCATCTTTTACCCGGCCCAGGACCGTTTTCAACACATCACCGCCCTGAATCAAACTTCCTTGCATACCCAGACCACCATGCAGACAGCCAGGCAGACCCAAACCATTCTATCCACCATGTGGAACGCTCTTCCGGATTCCGCTGAATTCACAGATTTAAGTTTGGACATTGCCGATTTGGCGAAGCAAAATCACGTACAAATTCCTGGCATGGGATACGACTTCAAACCCCTCCCCCATAAACTGGCCACGAAAGGCACATTTGCGTTTGAAGCCGCAGGCCCCTATGAAGCTATTCGAAAATTCATTTTCGAACTGGAGCAACGCTGGCCCTATCTCTTTATCGAAAAACTTTCCGTTGAAACATCTAAAAAACAGAAAGGGGTCATCTTTAAGCTGAAGGTCTCCACCTTTCTGAAAGAATTCCCTGAACCGGTTAAAAAAACAAAAACCTAATGACGAATCAACGAAAATGGCTGGTGTTAGGAGGCTTATTATTGGCCTGGGGAATGGTGACGATCTTCCAAATGTGGGATTCGACGCCAACAGATCCCCTACTTTCCTCTGCCACGTCAGGAGTTTCACTTCCCCCGATTAAAGATCTGGAGTTAGATCCAACATTTTCTAATCCGCGCCAAACCGCAAAATTCTCTTTACCCCGCAATATCTTTGCACCTTTAGGCATGTCCCAGGTCGCCCACCAAAAAAAAATAGACAAGGCCCCCACTATTCACCCTCCCAAAACAACGTTCTCCCCGGCTCCCCCCCCACCCCCACCCCCAGGTCCCTCTATGGCCGATCTTGCAGGGCAACGGGCCAGAGAACAACTTAACCAATTCCGGTTCCTGGGATATTTAACCAAAGGGGGTGAAAGCCAGGCCTTTCTCACCAATGGGCAGGCCATCTATATCGTCAAACAGGGAGAGATGTTGGAAGGTCGCGTGCAGGTACACAAGATCGAACCAGAAACCGTGGTCCTATCCACCGAGGTGTTGGAAACCGGCTCGCATGTGCAGGCCACCATTCCTTTAACACCCGATACCAGCGGATAATCTCCTTCATAGCGTTTCCCCCCCGCATCTTGGTATCCTTTCCCATTATGTATGAATGTTGCCGTGTTTTATTTCTTAGACTTTCTCAGCACACCACCTTATGGTGCCTGGCCGCAGTGATGCTGCACAGTGCTTTATTGGAGTCTCCAGGGCATTCCGCGACGTATGACTGTTTTGATGAATCCGGAACACGCGTTTTAACAGACAATCCAGCCCAACTCTTTAACTGCACACGATTGCCATCACAAAGCTCATCTCTTAGCAATCAATCGTCATCCACGACTGCCACGCTTCAAGCCACCCCCATGTCTATTCCCGACCAACCACCTCCTGACACCCAGATTTCTACCCGTGTGTCCTCCCTGAATGAGGAAGAGCAGGACAGACTTGTTAATCAGGAAATCACCATACCCCTCACCAAAAGTGGAGGATCATTTGTCGTTCCTGTCCTGTTGAATCAAGAACGATTCGCCCAACTCATTGTGGATACCGGCGCCTCCATGACAGTCCTCTCGACTCAGGTCGCTATTGATCTCGGAATCCTGGGAACAACCGACAATGAACTCTTGACCGTCAATACCGCTGGAGGGTCAGTCCAAGTCAACATGAATTATCTCTCTTCCATCACGGTTGGAACCGCACGGGCCACCAATGTCGCCGTAGCCCTTCATGATCTTCCGGATATTCCTGAGCACATCGAGGGCCTTCTCGGCATGTCCTTCCTTAAACACTTTCTCGTTACGCTGGATGCGGAGCATGCTCAATTGATTCTCCGTCCCAAGCAAAAGCCTTAATCAAAAACGCTGTCTGTTCGGGATGTTCAGAATCCTTGGATCTGTGTGGCATGGCGTTGGTGCGAGGCAAGGGAGTGCCAGTTCATGGATTCCTGCGCCAACCTCGTCCCACCACAGAGAGGACTCTTGAAGGTTTTAATATTCCGTCTTCTCATTCACGCTTTGGAGAAAAACCCAACCGGAGAGAATTCATTGAGCATTGAAAAATACTCGTCCGGTCATGCCCTGAGACCTCTCGAAGCGAAGGCCGCAGACACTTGGAAAGACAGAATGGAAATGGAAATTATGGGTTGGAAGAAATCGGAGGCAGAGCCCCTAAATATGGAAAGGCGCCAACCTGGATCATGGAAGAATCGGACTGAAGACGAAAATCTCCATTTTCAGGACTGACAAAGCCGGGAGAAAATTTCACATCAGTTTTCCCTGCGCGCTCCGGAGCCGGCATGGGTGGAGTCCCTGTCATGACATAATCCCCCTGGTTACCTGACAAGGCGTTAAAGCCCAGCGTGGTGTGACTCCCCGGAAAAAACAAAAAACCGACTGCGCTCTGACTAATAATATTTCCCTGCACATCGGCTTGCACATCGTCATGAAAAGCAGCCCCGCCTCCGTTCTGAGCGAGGGTATTTTGAATCAACCGGGCTTTGGACTGATCCGTCATTAGCACGGCTTCATAGAGACTTCGGGTTATGACATTCTGCTTGAGGGTCACATCAGAGTTTCCTCCGATAGCCACGCCATGATCATTATGGTAAATCAGATTGCCGGATAGGGTGCCTGTAGAATCCGCAAATGCCACACCTGTGGTCTCACTCTCACCAATCACACAATCTTCCAAAAGAACATCCTGCACCTGTTGACTAAACACCATTCCATTGACACGAATCCGTGTTAATCGCACCCCACGGCCATTAAAAATTCCAACTCCCAATCCTCCATGTTGAATCACGGACAGATCTTGAATCCTCACATTCGTTGCCCCATACGGCCATTTACCAATATGGAGAGTCCCGACACGCTTTTTCCCGGTCAAAACGACCAGGTCCATGCCTTCACCGATAATCGACAAACCCTCCTTGCTATGCACCGTAACATCCTCGGCATAGGCTCCCCGTTTAATCAAAATCGTATCACCTGATGCGGCCTGATCAATCGCTTCTTGAATCGAGGTAAAATGCCCTGATCCATCCAAGGCAACCTGCCATACCGACGAGACAAGGGCCTCAGAAGGCGCAGGTTCCTCATTATTGGCAAACGCTAATCCGGCCAGAACCCACAAAATCAGTGCACATAAAAAGAGACCTCGTCGAATGATAGTCGGCATGTCTTGAACTCTCACGGTGTTCATTCTCCCTTATCAGGCTCTTGGCAGTCGATCGGCTCACCCAAAGAAAAGAACCCTCATCGAGTCAATAACCCAAGGCGTTTGGCAGGGTCAAGCTGGTGCCAAAATTTTCCCTCGTTTATTGTCGCTCCCAACCCCCTATGCTATGGTTGGCTATGGTCGTCGTCGGGTTAACTGGAGGATTGGCATCAGGAAAAACGACCGTCGCCAAGATATTTCAATCGCTTGGAGCCAGGATTATTGACGCCGACAAACTGGCCAGAGCCGTGGTCCAACCCGGAAAGCCGGCCTGGAGGGATATCGTCAAGGAATTCGGGACACAAGTGCTTGCCGAAGATCACACCGTTAATCGCCAGGCTCTCGCCGATATCGTATTTAAATCCCCTAAGAAATTACACGTTTTGCAAGCGATCATTCATCCCCGTGTCGCCCGGGAACAGGCCAAACAGGTGAAAAGCATGCGACACGAAGATCCCCATGCGGTTATCATTTATGATGCTGCGTTATTATTGGAAGCCGGTGCACACAGGCGTATGGATCATATCATCGTGGTGACCACCGACCGGGCCACTCAACTCGCCCGCGCCTGCCGGCGTGATGGGCTGACCAAGGCCCAAGCCCTCCGGCGGATCAGACAACAAATGCCCCTTCGTGACAAACTCGACTATGCCGACGCGGTGTTGGATGGAACATGGTCACGTACCCAGTTGCGCCATGCGGTCCAGTCATTGTATAGGACATATGTCAGTGAGGCGAGGTCACGAACGGCCCGCCGCAGCCTCAATACCCCATAGACCGTTCAACGACATGTCTAACCGTAAGGAGTCCACGCATGGTGCATGACGTCATTATTCTGGGATCGGGCCCGGCTGGATTAACCGCCGCCGTCTATACCGCTCGAGCCAATCTTTCCCCCTTGCTCATTGATGGTTCGCAGCCTGGCGGACAATTAACCATTACCACCGATGTAGAAAATTTTCCGGGATTTCCCAAAGGCATCATGGGGCCTCAACTTATCCAAGACATGCGGGCCCAAGCCGAACGGTTCGGCACGCAATTTCGCCAGGGGCATGTCACCAAGGTAGATCTCCAGGTGCGCCCCTTTCAGATCACGGTTGACGACGAGATCACTCTGGAAACCCGAACCCTGATCATTGCGACCGGGGCCTCGGCCAATTTACTGGGCCTGCCCTCCGAAAGCCGCCTCATGGGTCATGGTGTCTCGACATGTGCCACCTGCGACGGGTTCTTTTTTCGTGGCAAAGAGATTGCGGTCATCGGCGGCGGTGATAGCGCTGTGGAGGAAGCCACATTTCTGACCAAATTCGCGACAAAAGTCACCCTCGTTCATCGTCGCGATAAATTGCGCGCATCAAAAATCATGCAGGACCGGGCCATCAACAATGAAAAGATCGCCTTTCAATGGAATAGTACTCTTGAAGAGGTTCTGGGCGATGACGTCGTGAAAGGAATCCGGGTTCGCAATGTACAAACCAACCAGGTTGAAGAGATACCGGTAGCAGGCGTCTTCGTTGCCATCGGCCATACACCGAACACCAGCCTGTTTACCGGACTCATCGATATGGACGAGCAAGGCTACATCCGCACGCAGCCAAATCGGTCTACCACCAACATCCCCGGCGTTTTTGCATCAGGTGATGTGCAGGATTCACATTATCGGCAGGCCATTACGGCGGCCGGATCGGGATGCATGGCGGCCATCGACGCCGAGAAATATCTAGAATCACTCCACTAATGCTTCATGTCTTAGTGCATTATCATGAACTCGCCCTCAAGGGAGGCAACCGAAAACACTTCGAATACCGGTTGGTCCATCATCTGCGGGGAGCACTGAAACCCCTGGCACATGTGCATGTCGAAGCACTCCAGGGACGAATACGGGTGAGCTTCGAGGATGAGGCGGCGTGGCCTCGCTTGCAGGAACAAATCAAGCGCGTATTCGGCATCGTCAATTTTTCTTTGACCAGAGCCGTGCCATTGGCTTACGACCAATCCGACCTTACGGTTCTCAAAGACGCGATCATTGCGCACCTACCCACTCATCCTTATGCCACCTTTCGGGTCAGCACCAAACGGGCAGACAAGCGATTTGTCAAAACTTCAATGGACGTGGAACGAGAAATCGGGGCTGCTGTCGCCGACCATACCGGCAAACGAGTCAACCTTTCTCACCCCGATATGACGATTTTGGTAGAGTTAGTCCCGCCCTACGCCTACTACTCCTGTCAACGGGATGCCGGACCCGGGGGCCTACCGACGGGAACCGGCGGGAAAGTCATCTGCCTCATTTCCGGAGGCATTGATTCTCCAGTGGCAGCCTATCGCATGATGAAACGTGGCTGTAAAGCCGTCTTTGTGCATTTTCACGGTCGACCATATCTCTCACGGGTTTCTGAGGAAAAAGTCCGCGATCAGGTCGCGTTGCTCACGAAGTATCAACTGTCTTCCCGCCTTCATCTCATTCCCTTTGGTGATATTCAAAGCCAAATCGTCGTCACCACACCACCACCCGTGCGCGTCGTGCTTTACCGTCGCTTGATGCTCCGCATCGCCACACGAATTGCCGAGCAGGAAGAGGCATGGGCCCTTACGACCGGGGACAGCCTGGGTCAGGTCGCATCCCAAACGCCGGAAAATATTTCTGTCATTAACGAAGCCACATCACTTCCCATTCTTCGTCCCCTCATCGGAATGGATAAGCTGGAAATCACGCAACAGGCTCAAGCGCTGGGATCGTTCGAGACCTCCATCGAACCTGACCAAGACTGCTGCACCCTCTTTGTCCCAAAACATCCACAAACACGATGCCAGCTACCCCATATCTTCCAAGTCGAGCAAGCCCTCGATATTCCGCAGCTGGTCCAGCAAAGCCTGGAAGGGAAAGAATTGGTCACCTTCTCTCATGCAGAACGGATGGATCGGAGGGCACCACAGTAGAATGCTGTTTCAGAGGTTCAAACGATCGCACTCCAGCAGACGGTAACCGTCCATACTTTGAATAAACGACATGACAATCCTGTTGAGCGAAATGGGCAAACCCTATGACCAAAGAAAAATCATCAATGAGGAAAACGTGAGCATCATGCCTCCTACTATCCTGTTTACCTGGCTCTATCGTGTTTTTGTCGGATTACTGGTTATTCAGGGCCTATGGGAACCAATAAATCCTAATCTGCACCTTGGGGAACCTTCCGCCTGGGCCGAACCACACAGTATTTCGGAGGAAAAAACTCACCACAATCACACGACCCATTTTCAGGACGCTGCTCCGCAGGCCGGACAATGGGAAGGCTCACCGGAAGGGATTGCCTATAGCGAATTCAACCATGCTCTCGCTGGAATCGGTGTCATTCTGGTGGGAGTCAGTGAATGGCAATCAGCCATGGGCTGGCAGACATTCATGTGGATTCGTTGGCTGTTGCCGGGCTCACTCATTGGATCAGGAATTTTCCTGCTGATCTGGAGCGATCATTTGGCATGGCCCATTGGCTCATGGACATTAGCCGAAACCTTATCCGGGAAAGACCCTGAAATGCTGCAACACAAAATATTCGGCATCCTGGCCTTGGCTGTCGGCCTAGTGGAAGGGTTCCTTCGGACAGGAAAATTTTCTCACATGTTCTGGCGATCACTTTTGCCGGGTTTTGCACTGGTCGGTGGCCTTATGTTGTTTCGCCACATGCATGGCCTCCATCCAGGTGGCCACGACATTCAGACTCACCATAACATCATGGGCACATTGGCCTTGGCGGGTGGCCTAGCCTGGTTTGCCGGCGAGTTCATACCACGATCCCATGCCGCGTTACAGATGACTTCCCGCGTCAAATTTGCATTTAAAATCCTCTGGGCTCTCCTCGTCATCACCATCGGCGTGCAATTATTTTTCTACTCAGAGTCCTCATGAGGTGCCCTCGCCACATAGCAATAAAGGAAAACCCGCTTATTGATCTACCTCATATCCCATATCCACTAGAGCGAATGAGTGCCATCATTCAACCCGTGAATCAACGATCCGGACCAACTGCCAAATGCAAAGGCCGTCTCATGAGAGCCCAATAGAGTACCGAATTCTTCAACAGTCCCCGTTCACCCTGTATCCTCCATTCACCAAAGATGTAACACTCCCTCTCGCCATGAGGATCAGGAGAGAATCCGAATACGGGTCATTCCCCGGATTCTCTCACCCAACCACCACACCCCAAGCGGTTTCCGTGGAAATTTTCCCACAATATGGGATCAGGAATGGTGACCAAAGTAAAGGTTATTGCTCTCGGCTTCCCCACTTCAATGAACCCCTTTCCTGAATTCGCACCCTCATGGAGGACCTGGACTTCTTCATAGGCCCAGGACGGACCGACACCGAGAATCAAAAAGAGTAGTAAGAGGAAGACTTGAACCATGATAGTCTTCCAAAAGTTATAGATACGTATAAATCCGGCAGGGGGCTATTACAGCCCCGTTAACAAATATTTTTTGTCCTTAAAAAATTCTCCTGACTCGGCTGGCTGTGTTTATCACAACACCTTTACGGGTTCCCCGAGAGTTTTCTAAAACGCCTGGTAAAGGTCGTGACGCCCCTCCGAAGCAGCGTCAAGGCCTCAATAATTTCGACCGGGCGGGGAGGACATCCGGGGATGCGCACATCAACCGGAATATGTTGGTCGACCGGACCGGTCACCCCATAGCTTCCTTTGAAGATTCCACAATTGATGGCACAATCACCTAAGGCAATGACTAATTTTGGATTGGGCGTGGTTTTGAATACGTCCTTCAGTGGACCTTCCATGTTCACCGTGACCGGACCAGTTACTACCAAGGCATCCGCGTGACGAGGCGACGCGGCAATATGAATTCCAAGGCGTTCGATGTCATAGACAGGATTGGCTAAGGCATTCATTTCCATCTCACAGGCATTACACGAACCGGTATCCACTTCACGAATGGTTAGCGACTTTCCAAACAGTTCGGCCTTCTTTTGGGCTGTTGGCGCAACAGAAATTTTCTGCCCGGCAGGAGCAGGGGGGTATTGCCCGATCACTATTCCTGTTTTGAAACTTTTTTTGAGAATCTTAAACATAGTTTCTCCTCATTGTTACCCGTCATAACCCCCTGAGACGTGAAGTGAGAAATAGGGCTTCCTGTCGCTCTTCCCTGTCATCATGCTGGTTGTGTTAGCTGTTTACCACCCCTCACCCGATCCTTCGCATTGCTCCTCTTGTCCTGTCTTACAAGTCATTCCCCGCATAAGAAAGACTGAAACTTTTATTGATGAGAGGAAAATCGGGAATAATATTCCCGATGACCGCCATTTGAATGGCCGGCCAATTGACGAAGGAGGGATCACGGACCTTACAGCGATGAATTCGTTCATGCTCGCCAATCATTAGGAAGTACAAAATTTCACCACGCCAAGCTTCAACCGCAGAGAGTGCCCACGCTCCGGAGTCAGGAACCGCCTGACGTTCGCCCTTCAGCGGACCATCAGGGAGCATATGGTGAATTTCGCGAATGATTCGGATTGATTCATGAATCTCACTCACCCGGACCTGAACCCTGGCTCGCACATCCCCATGTGAAGAACCGGCCACACGCACCGAAAGCTCATCATAGGCTGCAAAAGGCCGATCTCTTCGGAGATCCCGATCGATGCCCGAAGCCCGACCAACCACGCCGACGACCCCATGGTCCCAGGCGGTCTGCTTCTTGAGAATCCCCGTGCTCTCAAACCGATCGATCAATGAGGCATTAACGGCGATAATCTGTTCCAGTTCGGAAAAATCTCTTTCAATGTGTTCCAGTTCGGTGACCAGCTCGGAAAACTGATGCGTCGAGAGGTCGATGCCTACCCCTCCCACGCAATTCACCCCTCGAAGGAATCTCGAGCCTGTCAGCCGATCATTCAATTGCATCACCCGTTCTTTCAACCGACTGCAGTGAGCATGCGCGAGCCCATAGGCCGTGTCATTGCAAATACCTCCAACATCACCAATGTGATTGTGGAGGCGCTCTAATTCCAGGAATATGCTTCTGAGATACCTGGCCCGACGAGGGACGTGAATCTCCCATAACATTTCTACGGCCTGGCAATAGGCGAGGCTATGGCCAAGGGTAGTGTCCCCTGATATTCGCTCCGCCAATGCCACTCCACCGGATAGCGTCTGTTGTTCAAACAACTTTTCCACGCCACGATGTTTCCAAAAATGTTGGAGATCGAGGTGCATGATGGGTTCTCCGGCCACAGTAAACCGGAAGTGCCCGGGTTCAATGATACCCGCATGAATGGGACCCACCGGCACCTCGAATACGCCTTCCCCATGAATAAAATGACCATCGACCGATCCGGGAGGCTGGCGCCATTGCAAGACCGAATTCCATGGGAAATTTTTTTGTAGCGGGTGAATACCCTTGGGCCAATGATTGTGCCGGACTAAGCGCCGAAGGTCCGGATGCCCTTGTGCGATCAGACCAAACATATCCCGGATTTCGCGCTCATACCAGTTGGCCGCATGAACTTTGGGTGTGATGGACTCAAAGAACCGTTCTTCCCCGGAGAGATCCGTAGAGACAATAATCCAGTCCTTGGATTCACCGAGCGTAAACAGGTACCAGAGTTCGTAGCGCACGTCACGAGGACGGTGATCGACAGCCCATAGTAAAGAAAGGGTCCCTCGGAGTTCCTCGTTGGCATGAATATATCTGGTAATCGACGAAATCTGATTGGTGTGCACGCGGACGACAGGAATCCCGTGGTTGGCAAAGACACGTTGAATCGCCGGACCAAATATGCTTTGCAAGTGTTCAACTGAATTCAAAACCGGTTCCATGTTTGGCTACCTTCCTATCACCACGTCGGTGGCCCGTTGTAAGAGAATTTCAACCTGGGTGGGAAGATAAAACCCCATCCACACCAACGCGAAGACCGATAAGGCAAGCGGGAGTTGCCCGATGTGCCAGGCTTCTCCTTGCCTGATTCCTGCAGGTGGCGTGCCCCATACCATGCCGGTCAGCCGGTAGATAAATCCTCCAAATAACACCACCGATAGCAGGACGATTATCATGATGATTCCAAGGCTTCGAATTTCATGTGATACCGTAATGGTCAGGAACCGTCCCAGATGAAACGAATCAAATTGAAAGGTCATTTGAGCCAGCGAAGTGATCATTAACAGTTCACTATTTAAGAGTGAAAACGGGGGCATTCCCACCAGAGCCAGGCCCCCGACAAGAAATGCGATCGCGGTAATGGGTTGGGCTTTGACCATGCCCTGGACCTCATGAATCTGGCGGGTTCGATATCGGCGAAAAATATTGCCGACGGCAAAAAATCCAAGCGATTTGGCCAAGGCATGATTGAGGAGATGCCAAAGCCCCCCGAAGGTTCCTAATGGTCCGCCAATACCAAACCCCAACATGGCCAGGCCCATATGCTCGATGCTGGAGTACGCAAAAAGGCGCTTGTAGTCACGTTGAATCAGGATAAATAGCGCTGCCGTCCCAAACGAGATCAATCCGATACAGATCAAGAGGTTCCCTGTAAACCCCGGAAAGACGGCCTGATCTACGATGGATTTACTCCGGAGGACGGCATACACCGCAACGGTTTCAAGCACTCCGGCCAGCATGGCGGTGACCGGGGCCGGCGCTTCGCTATAGGCCTCAGGCAACCAGGTATGCATCGGGACAAGACCAATCTTCGTGCCGTACCCGACCAGAATAAAGATGAACGCCAGCTTCAGCACGTGTCCATCCATTTGAGCAGCCACCGGCAATAGGCTGGTCAGGTTCAACGCAGCGTTTTCTTCTCCAAGCACACGAATAGACGAATAATACGTCAGGACCGTTCCGAATAAAGCGAGGGCAATGCCGACAGAGCAGAGGATGAGATATTTCCATCCGGCCTCCAAGCTTTCCCGACTTTTAAAAAAGGTAATGAGGAACACGGTCGCAAGCGTCGTCGCCTCTACGGCAACCCATTGCACACCGAGACTGTTTGCCAGGGTTGCGACAATCATGGCAAACAAAAATACGTGATACAGAGGGAAAAAAGTCCAGAGGCGCTGAGGCTGAACTAACTGTTGAATAGCCTCATCATCAAAATACGACCACAGATAAATCGAACAGGAAAAACCAATACCCACGACGATTGAGAGAATGAAAATCGAGAGGCTGTCAATAAACACCACATTTCCAAGTGCCGTAAAGGATTCCACACGAGCCACGGTTGCCCAGAGAACCAGATCGGCCACCACCAGGATGACCATAGTCATGACGTTCAAGCCGTGAAGCATATGAATATTTTTGATGAAAAGACTGAGCGTTGCGGCAACAACCGGTGCAGCCAGGATCATTAACGAGACATGATTCTGATTCGGCATTTAGAAATACTCTCCTTCGGCATGAAAAAATGGCAGTATCCCCCCGATGAGATTATGAAGACCATCGGGGATATAAAGGCCCAAGAAAATCAGTGCGCCCAGATTTACCGCCATCGCGGCGGTCGAAAAGGCCCGGCATCGTGGCCCCACGGTGGAGGTATGCGTCTCCATAGGCACGCCTAGGACCATTCGCAGAATTTGAAACAACAACGTCGCAAAGGCCACAGTCAATACACCGAGAAATCCATACGCAATCGCAGGGGCCGTGGCCATGGCGTTCGCAGCGATCGTGATTTCACTCACGAACAGGCCGAAGGGAGGCATGCCGGCAAGAACAAGACCTGCGACGAACAATGCCACTCCCGCAGCTGGATGCTCACGTAACAGGCCGGGGACACGAGCGATAAACTTATGTTCATGGGTAATCAGTACAAGGCCGGCGCCATAGAACGCAGCGGATTTAGCCAAAGCATGATTGAGCAGATGCCACAATCCTCCAAATACTCCCAAGCCGCCAAGACCAAATCCAATTAAGGCGATACCAATATGCTCGATACTCGAAAAGGCTAACAGTCGTTTAAAATCCTCTTGAAGTAACAGGACAATCGAGGAGAGCGCGACAGAGAAAAATCCAAACCCCAGGAGCAAGGTTCCCGTGAACTCTGTCCCCACCGATTGATCGGTCAGGATCTTAAACCGGAGAATCGCATAGATCGCCATGGTCAACATATTGGCGGAAAGCATCGCACTCACCGGAGTGGGGGCTTCTCCATGCGCATCGGGTAACCAGGTATGCATCGGGACGAGACCCGCCTTGGTCCCGTACCCAACCAACACAAAAATAAAGGCAATTTTCATCACGGAAGGATCGAGTTGGTCCCCGACCTCGTACAATTTCGCCCAGTGCAGCGCTTCTTCGGTAATCCCAAGCAGTTGCTCCGAGGAGTAATACACGAGGATCGTCCCAAAAAGAGCCAAAGCAATACCGACTGAACTCAGAATCACAAATTTCCATCCCGCCTCAAGGGCTCCCTTGCTCCGCTCAAATCCGATCAGCAAGGCGGCCGACAAGGTCGCTCCTTCAATGGCAATCCACATTATCCCAAGATTTTCAACATTGATGGCCAGCAGCATGACCCCCAGATACAGATCGAATAACATAAAAAATTGACGAAATCGTTTGAGGGATACATGCCCACGGTCATACTGCTCCCCCACATACCCTACGGCATATAAGGTTCCCGTCCCTGCCACGATCCCGATCACCAAATCAAACCATGCGCTCATGGCATCGGCATGAAGGAAGTAGAAAAAAGAAACCGGTCCGCTCACGGACACCTCATCGACCAACAACATTGACGAAACCACCATGATGCCGGCTTGCACGCAATGCAGGACATCCAACGTCTGCCGATTTCGTACGACAAGCCCGATGACACCAATCAAGAACGGGGTCGTAATGAGAAGGATAATCGGCCAAATCATGAGGCTTACTCTTTGAGGGCCTTCATTCGACTGGTATCCACACTGCCGAAGGCCTCCTGAATTTGATGGGTATAAATACCGACGATCAAGCCGGCGACCAGCACATCGAAAAAGATTCCCAATTCCACGATCAACGGCATCCCATAGGCTGCAGCAGTGGCCGCGAGAAATAGCCCGTTTTCAATCACGAGAAACCCGATCACTTGCGTCACGGCTTTTAACCTGGAAACCATGATAAAAAATCCGATAAGCACGATGGCCAGGGCAATCGCCAGGGAATCTTGAGTCAGTAGGAATCCGAGATGAACAATCGGTTGAGTAATAAAAAATGCAAGAATCACCAATCCTCCACAGATCAACAAACCGGTTGGAATGTTCACGTACATACTGACCTCGCGCTGAACATTTAACTGCCTCACGATCTTCTTTAAAATTCGTGGCAGGATAATGGCTTTAATTGCGATAGTGAGTACTGCCGCCAGGTAAATATGGTGAATGCCGGTCAAATACGCCACCAACGTGGCCGTCACGGCCAAAAACACTGACTGCAAGGCGAACAAGTCCACGCAGGCCATCAGGCGTCGTTGTGCGACGATGGCAAAACACGTCAGCAACAGGAGGGCCGAGCATAGATTGACCAGATATGAACCGATATTGATCGGGAGAGTTGGCATGTCACACCCGCAGGATATAAAAAAACACCAGAGCTAATAATGACAGAATAAAGGCTGCCCCAAGTAATTCCGTCACGCGAAACAACCGCAATTTGGCAAACATACATTCAAACACCCCAACCACGACGGCCAACCCCACTACTTTCCCCACAAAGACCAACAACCCCAATCCCAGAGCTGACGGGGACAAGGTCGTGGCAATGCCCCAAGGTGCAAAAATGTTGGCCAGCAAGGTCAAAAAAATCATGAGTTTCATTCCGGCTGCCCACTCAACTAGGGCCAGATATCGCCCCGAGTATTCCAAAATCATCGCTTCATGAATCATGGTCAATTCCAAATGCGTCGCCGGATTATCCACGGGCACACGACCGGTTTCGGCCAGCGTAATGATAAACAGTGCCACCAAGGCCATTAAGTGAGGCGGAGGATCCAGCACAATACCCTGCAAGATCGCGGTCTTATACACGATGGCGCTGATATTGGCCGAGCCCGCCGTGAGAGCCACGGCAAACAAGGACAAAATCAAGGCCGGTTCGGTCAGCGAGGCGACAATCGCTTCGCGACTGCTGCCCATTCCACCAAAGGCGGATCCGGCATCCAGGCCCGCCAGCATCAGGAAAAAGGTCCCTAAGGCCAGGAGATAGACCAGGGCAATAATATTTCCCGCAAAATTGAGCGGCATGGGCGCAATAATGGTGGGGACAAGCAGACTGGCAGCCAACGTTGAGGAAAACAGAATGTACGGCGTGGCTGGGAAGATCCACGAGGCTGTCGTAGAGATAACCGGCTCTTTGCGAAAAAGTTTGGCAAGATCCGCATATGGCTGGAACACGTTTGCCCCATGCCGACATTGCAGGTGGGCTTTCACTCTTCGAATGACTCCCACAATCAAGGGGGAAAGCCCTAGAACCAGAAACATTTGCAGAATAATCAGCAGGAAATCGATTGCGCTCATGAGTACGCTCTACCCCATTACCATCAATAAAAACACCAACGTCACAAAAATGTAGGCCAGGTACAAGGACAAATTTCCGCCTTGGATCACACGAGAACGATCGGCCAGGGTTGAAAAAAATCCCAGGATCGGATGATACAAATACTTGAGAAAAATGGGTTCAATGGAAAATTCGAAATGTCTCCGCTTGGCGAAATAATGCGATTCTTCAAGAAATTCCGTTTCAAGCTTGACCGTCGGTTGATAAATGGTGCTAAACACCCGCTTAATGGGCTGGACGAAACCGGTCGCGGTGTATTCCATTCGTGCGGTCACATTTAACCCACACCCCCATGTTTTATAGAATCGCGTTTTCCCCTTCCCCCCCAGAACATAGGCAACTCCCCACCCCAACGCGGTGAGACCGGCCAAGACAATCGCCAGGACCGGAGTGGAGAGACTTGAAAACTCTCCGCTTACCGGTGCGAGTGTCCATCCACCCATTTCAAACACTCTCCCGGCAATTGATATCCCCACAAAAGGTTCACTCACCCGATCAAGGAGGGGCACCACGACTGCAGGCCCCAATCCTAAAACCAGACAAAGGCCGGCTAGGAGTCCCATCCCGACGCGCATAGGGACAGGAACCTCTAGCGCTTTTCGTGCGTGGGATGTTCGCGGAAGAGCCAGAAATGAAATACCAAACGCCTTGACAAAACAGGCCAGAGCCAACGCCCCAGTAAGCGCAAGCAGAGCCGCAGCGATGGGAAGCATCAATTTCAAAAATAGAGAGGGGATTTCCAAACTTAAAAAGAGCCCCTGAAACACCAGCCATTCACTGACAAATCCATTCGTCGGTGGGAGGGCCGAAATGGAAACGGCCCCGATTAAGAAAGACAGGCCGGTCCAGGGCATCCGTCGAAGGAGTCCTCCATACTCTTCCATGTTCCGGGTGTGGGTGGCATACAGGAGTGAACCCGCGCCCATAAAGAGTAAGGCTTTAAACACCGCGTGATTGAGAGTGTGGTAGAGCCCTGCGATAATTCCCAACGCCGCCAGATGGGGCATATCATAGGCATAGAACACCATGCCTGTTCCAATTCCCATTAAAATAATGCCGATGTTTTCAACGCTGTGGAAGGCGAGAAGACTCTTCAGGTCATGTTCCATCAACGCATACATCACCCCGAGAAGCGCCGACACCGTGCCGACCAACAAGACCACAAATCCCCACCACCAGGGAAACGGCCCTCCAAGAAAATCAAAATACACTCGAAGGAGGCCATAAATTGCCGTTTTAATCATGACACCCGACATCAAGGCGGAGACATGAGACGGTGCGGCCGGATGGGCATAGGGCAACCAGACATGAAGTGGCACAATGCCCGCTTTGGTTCCAAAACCGATGAGGGCTGTCCAAAAGACCAGAATCCGCAACCCTTCCGGCAGAGATTGGTCGGCGCTTCGAAATGCCTCAAAGGCAAACGAACCCGTCTCCTGATAAAACATGAGAAACGTCACCAGAATAAATGCCGTGCCCACATGGGTCATAATTAAATAAAATAATCCCGCAAAACGGACGTCCGGTTTTTCATGCTCCGATACCACGAGAAAATATGAGAGGAGGGACATCAATTCCCAAACGATTAAAAAGAAGAAAGCATTATCCGCCGTGACAACCAACAACATGGACAGGAGAAACCCGTTATAGAGGAAGCCGAGAAGACTGACAGGAATTCGTCCGTAAAATTCCCGGACGTAGCCACTGGCAAATACGGATACCGCCAATCCCACAAGGGAAATCGTCAAGACAAAAAAAGCACTCAGGGAATCGAGCCGGAGAGAAAACGTCAGAAGAGGAATAGAAGACGGCAGGAACCAAACCAGCGGTTCAGGGGCCAAGAGCCCAATCAGACCAAGGGCTATTCCCAGGCCGCCAGCCACAGCAGCTGATCCATGCGCCATCACATTCTGAATATGGGGTCGATGTGGGAAACACAGCGGGAGAAGCATCCCACACGCATAGGCCAACAACAGAGCCAAGAACAGGAATATCGTCATGCCTTGCTTACGGTGTCACTTTCATTTGCCAAACGGGCAAGAGGAGGTGTCAAGGCAATTGGCCTCACCTGATTGAGAGAACAGGAATATCAAATGCTGGTCATAAGAACGTTTCATGGGCATCGCATAAAGAGACACATGATTAGAGGAGAAAACACCGGATTTCCTCGTGAGCAGGCTTGGTGGGGGCAAAGGAGTTCTGGTTTCCTTGAATGTGTGACCCGTGCGTAAAATTATTGGGGATTGGGAAAATGGCCAGGCGATGAAAGAAGCAAAATACTGATCGCCTGAGGGGAAGATCGCCATTCTGAGACGTATCTGTTTACCCGTACCCTCAAATTCTCTTATGGTGTTGTGGCTTTCATGCACAGATCCATTTCTGTGCAAAAGCTATACCTTGAAAATTCATTCTGTTCTTGCTCCAATGTTCCGCGTAACACCAGCAAAAAGCCCTAAAGATAGCTCGAAGCCGGTTAAGGAATTACAAGGAAACAAAGCATTTCAGTATCACGTCTGCAAACCTTGCAGGTCTTAGGTCCAGATGATTCATTTAGCTGACCTGCGCCCCATTTTTAGCCTGATCAACAGACCAATAGGGTTGCATTTGGCTTTCAGATTGCTCCCTCATTCCAAGAAGGCTTTATTCAGTATGAATCGACCACTTCCCGCTCATTGGATTTCTATCAAAATAGCCAGGACGGACGTGATGCACATTCCATATACCCAAGGAAAACAAGTGAACCCTTGATCCATGTAGACTCTATTTTCCTGAAGAATTTCCTAAGTGATGATGCAAATTTTGCACATGTATGTTTATGCCTATTTATCAAAATTCTCTATGGATTAAAGCCTTTTCTGAATTTATGGCTCGCAAGGCGGACTTCCCCATGCAAATTTTGCGTGAATACCTTTATTGATAGACAACTAAAAACCATTCAATCCATAAAACACGAGGGAAAACTCAGCTCTTCTTCATTCTTCAATAAGCGATGATCGATCCCTCATATGCCACTTGGCACGTCCATTGCTCTCATCATATCTTTCCAAAAGGGGTCATGAGCACAACCAAACGACGCATGGAAAAGCAGGTAAAGGGATTGGACTTCAACCGCCTCCGACACCTGATCACGTTCATGCAGAATTTCTTAATAAGGCCGGGCCAACCATTCTTACCACCCTGTCGCCCCAACGCTGGCATTCTAGATATGGAAATGCTTCATATGGGTTTCCAGGCATGGCCTTGAATTTTCAATTAAGAACAAAAATTTCTTGAGATGCAATGTCCGGACAACGCATCGATCTATGCTGAATCCCCCTACCCTTGCACAAGGCTTGTATGGGTTAGGGATGAAACATCATCGGTGTATTTCCAATGTGCCCCATAGAGCTGTGGTCATGATTCTCTTGACACCTAATCGTAAAATTCCCTCATCTCAGTATCCTCTCAATGGAAAAAGCTGTAATGAGGACATTTCTGCCAATCGTATACGGAATAGACAGAATGGATGGGTTGACATGGAAGGCATCATGGCCGCACTGACATCATTTTAAGAAGAGAGGTGTGCACAAAAGGTTCCCCGGCATAGCCGAAAATTTCCGAATAACAGAACATTTCCACCGATAGAGTTGGAACGCCGTCTTTTGATGAAAAGTTGTTAAAACGAATGGACATTGCACCATCCCCCTTTCTTCGCCTATGGTAATAGGAGAGAAATAGTCAGTATTTACGATAGTTTCCGAGAATATTTCATACAAACTAGAGCCAGAAATGTTTCGTCCTCGCCCTGAAACACCACTTTTTCACAATCTGCTCATTCGTCAAATCGTACCCATTCTTATTATTGTGGGCGTAGTGGTTGGAGTGCTCTTGATCTTCAGTCTAGAGCATCAAAGTATGGTGGTGGTTGGCCTCACGGAAGGCAGGACCGTATCTTCGGAATTAAATGCCGCAGTCGGACAATCCCGGCGTGATTTGATCGCCATCACACTTCTACTCTTCATCGTCGGTGGGGTTGGTATTTCCGCTGTCGTCACCTATCTCCATTACGCCAACGCCAAACAAAACCTGGAAGAGGTCAAAGGGCTAGCCCGGCACATATTGGAAAGCATCCCGACTGGTGTATTGACAGTCAGTGAAGATGGAGTAATAACCGCAGCCAATCCAACCGCTGAAGCCATTCTTGAGCGCCCTGCGATTTCTCTATTGGGCAAGCATTACGGGGTGGTGTTTGGGGAAGGGCATCCCATTCATTTACTCCTTGCCCAAATGGTGCACCATGGCGGATCCATGCATTCCAAGGAGATTACCTTCGATTCCCAAAATGGGGAGGTCCGGACAATCCATATTAGCAGTGTAGATTTGACGGATGATAATGGCAAACCGGCAGGAATGATTTTTCAACTGCACGATGTCACCGAGTGGCTAGCGCTCGAAAAACAGGTAAACGAAGCCCAACGACTGACTGCGCTGCATACGTTGTCAGCCGGAGTTGCGCATGAACTTCGCAATCCTCTCAGCGCCCTGGATCTCAATCTTCATTTACTTGAAGAAGAACTCCGCGAGACAACCGACTTGTCCAGTCGGGCCAATGACTATTTTACAGTACTGAACGCCGAATTACGGCGGCTATCGGCTATTTTGGATAATATTATCCGATATGCACAATCACGCCCTTCTCAATTTCAGGAAGTCAACATTCAGTCCCTCGTGTCACATGTCACACAGTTATTACAACATGAGGCCGAGGACAGGAACCAACAGCTTCAGGTTTCGGTCCCGACGAACCTTCCGAATGTCCAGGGTGACGAAACGCAGATCGCACAGGCTCTAATAAATATCGTAATCAATGCCTTTCAGGCCATGACCGCAGGCGGAGTCTGCCGAATTATCGTCCAGGAACGCGAACGACAAGAGCGGCGCTGGGTGGAGATTGCCGTTCACGATACCGGACAAGGGATTGATCCACAATCGCTTGTCCACATCTTCGACCCTTTTTACACGACAAAAGAAACCGGGACCGGCCTTGGCCTCGCCGTCGCACATCGAATATTACAAAATCATGGGGGCCGCATTGACGTGACCGCACTTCCCGGCGATGGCACCTCGGTCACAATGAGTTTACCCGTGTGTGTGAATGCCCAGGCCATAGCCGTGGAGGATGTGTGAAACAAGAAACTCACATTCTGGTTGTCGATGACGAAATCAATATTCGTAATGCGTTAGTCACGATATTGGAAAAAGCAGGGTACCTTGCCCAGGGCGCCGACTCGGCCGAATCCGCGCTGGCCTTGATGAAAGAGGCGCCCAGTGACCTTCTCATCACGGATGTAAGAATGCCCCGTATCGGGGGCATGGCCCTCGTTCCCCGAATAAAATCCCTTTGGCCTGCCACGGAAATCATCGTCATTACGGCCTATGGTTCTATTGAGACTGCTGTGGAAGCCATGCGGTTGGGAGCTTACGATTTTCTCACCAAGCCCATTGACCGTGAACGATTCTCCATTGTGGTCGAAAGGGCTTTGGATCGCCACAGGCTTGCAGCCGAAAATCAGAATTTGCGTCACCAACTTGAGACACGAAATCGCATCGAAGAAATGATCGGCGAAAGCGAAGCGATGCGTCGAATACACCATGTTATTGGAATGGTTGCCAAAAATGACGTCACGATTTTAATCGGTGGGGAAAGCGGAACAGGCAAAGAATTGGTGGCACGTGCCATTCATCAACAAAGCCAGCGGTCCAATGGCCCGTTTATCACGATGAATTGTGGTGCCCTTCCAGAGTCTCTTTTCGAAAGCGAATTATTTGGTTATGAAAAAGGGGCATTTTCTGGGGCGGTTGGGACCAAACCCGGTCGATTTGAGATGGCAGATGAGGGAACCCTCTTTCTTGACGAGTTGGGCGAACTTCCCTTAAAAGCCCAAGTCGATTTTCTCCGGGTCTTAGAAACCGGTGAATTTCGACGGCTTGGAGGGAAAACCCTGATCACCGTCAATACCCGGATTATTGCCGCCACCAACCGCAATTTGCCTCAGTTGGTCGAAACCGGACTGTTTCGTGAAGATCTTTTCTATCGCATAAATGTGGTGCCGATTCATCTGCCCCCCTTGAGAGAGCGTCGTGAGGATATCCCTGTTTTGCTCGACTATTTTCTCAAGGAATTTGCCCAGAAGCACCGGATTCCACTCAAAACCCTTTCTCTACCTTCCCTGAGATTTCTCGTTCAATACCACTGGCCGGGTAATATTCGTCAACTCCGGAATGTCATTGAACGCTTGGTCGTGACGGTGAAGGAGCACGCTATTCAGCCTGATCATCTTCCAGATGAAATTCGAACGAGTGTCAATCCAGGAAGCAGGATGGTGATCTCCCTCGGAACCCCTCTCGAAGACATTGAACGGGAAGTCATCCGCCGAACCCTCGTGGAAGTCACTCCTCATCGTGAACAGGCTGCGAAACTCCTTGGGATTAGCGTGAGATCGCTCCAATATAAAATCAAAGAATATGGGATTGAGTTGTAAAACCTCTAAATCCATAAAACGATCCAAAACAAGGGTAGAAACCGATCTGCTGCGTCTTGCCTATAAAGAAATATTGACACCCATGCCCTATAGACGACCTTCTGTTTGAATTCTCTCGAGCACTCAATTCCCTATGGCTCAACAAACCTCCTGACTTATTGGGCCCATTTGGTTTGTACCTCTCAAACCAGCAGAAAACCATTTTCCCTTCCGTAATTTCAGAGGACGTTTTAACCTGAGATAGCACACCGAGGCAAAGGTAATCCCCACCGCACAAGGGCCGGAGTTAATTTTGACATCGTCGTCGTTCACACCTACAGTAAAGGAATCTAACTGGGATAAAGGCAGTCCTCGGCTTTCGTCATGACACGATGCATCCGATGTGAGGGCTGAACCTCGATGAAGGCTCCCCGTCGTCCCACGGGACAAACGGGGATGATTGATGGTCAGAGTATAAATCTGACGATCCCCTCCAGCCTTCCCTTCAACTTCAGCCATAATCAACCTCAGGCAACCTCAAGCAGGAATGAAAATCCCGGCTTGCTTGGGAATCCCTGCTCAAGAAAAGATTCCGCCGGACAGACTTCGAGACCTCACAGGGACATGGTATGTTACTAATAGTCCCATTGATATGAGAGGGAGAGCTTTTGTGAACTTCTGAATGAGGCCAACATGAATGTATGGCCACTGCGATCTCCTAACTTGAATATTGCCTCACATCCATCATCGTCTAGGTGTATAGGTAAACCATGAAAAAACTGTACGTTTCGCAAAGCCTCATCGACGTGGAATCCCGAAAAGAGCTCTTGGATCAGGCCCGGATACCGGCCACGATCAAGAATCAACGCTCAGCGATGTTGGGAGGGGAAGTGCCATTTGTTGAAGTCTTCCCGGAATTGTGGGTGCTGAATGACGAGGATTTTGATCGCGCCCGGACCTTACTTAAAGACTGGGAGTATGCTAAACCTCTCGAAACAACGAAATGGACCTGCTCCGGATGCGGGGAATTGCATCAAAAAGAATTCACCACATGCTGGAAGTGCGGGCTGGAAAGACGGTAAAAGAATTCAGCCTGGTCTCACCAAGACTATTCCATCTTGACCCGGATTCTTTACCGTTGGCTTAGGAAGCCGGTCTGGTTTAAGCTGAACCAAGACTTCATGCGTGCCTCCAATCTCTACACACAGATATCTGTTTTTTACACTCCCATGTCTTCCACAAAGGTAATCAATGGCAGCATTCTTATTTTTTTGCTTCTTGGATTGCCTCCTCTGGGTATGGTCTTATCTGGCCAAGCTCTTCCCCACGACTTGATTTTATTTCCCATTCCCCTACAGCCCGGAGAGGCCTCTCTTTCCTGGCCGGTATTTGGACTCCTGGCCCTGCTTATCTCCGGAACAGTTGCCCCGTTTCTTTGGCGATACGGGAGACCCCGGTGGCACAGCAAATACAAGTCCGTTTCGGCCAAAGAGTTTCCCTGGTGGGGATGGATGGGAGTCGGTTGGACGGCTTTCGCCTGGATATTAGCCTGGACGCGCATTTCCTGGTTTCAAGAATGGCAACCACATACCTTCCCGCTCCTTTGGTTCGGCTATATTATCGTCATCAATGCCTTATGTTTTTCACGAACCGGCCAATGCCTTCTCATGAATCAGCCCAAATTGCTCTTTAAACTCTTTCTCCTCAGCGCCGTCTTTTGGTGGATATTTGAATACCTCAATCAGTTCGTGCGGAACTGGTATTACGTCGGGATAACGGAAGCTCATCCGTTTCTCATATTTTCTTGGATGACCATCGCATTTTCAACCGTTCTGCCGGCCGTCCTGAGTACTTATGCATACCTCTTTTCATTTGTGCAGATGAAGGCACCGTTTGAGAATTGGTATGCCATCTCCATTGTCGATTCGCCACGAACCGGATGGCTCATGTTCAGCCTTGGTTGTTTCGGGCTTCTGATGATTGGGATTTGGCCCACGCTGCTCTATGCTCTTCTCTGGGTGAGCCCCCTTCTGATCATGTTAGGCATACAAATAATTCGGAGAGTTCCAACCCTTCTGTCACCATTAGCCAAAGGAAACTGGAGCCCCGTGGTTTTTTCCGCTCTGGCAGCCCTGGTCTGTGGAGGATTTTGGGAGATGTGGAATGCCTACAGCCTGCTCCATTGGGAATATTCGATTCCCTACGTCCACGCACTCCAGATGGGGAAAATGCCAATCCTCGGTTATGCCGGCTATTTCCCGTTCGGCCTCGAATGTCTGACGGTCGCAGCTTTTTTTCTAGAAAATCAGAATTTCCGAGGTGAGACCTGGGCAGAAACCCCAGCAAGCCCATGAAGGCCGTATTATAGGCTGTTCCTCCTGAGACTAAGCTTCACAGAAGGAGATAACACAATTTCTTATGAAAAAAAGTCACTCGACTCCTGGCGCATCTATCCACAAACCATCGTTCGTCCCTCCAGTGATCGATTCGGCTTCCACCTCAACCGCGGCCATCATCGGTTCATTTTCCAAGGGGTCGATGACGTCTCCACAACAGATCCGGACATGGGTAGCATTTGAGAAAGAATACGGAAAACTGGAAACAGAGGCCCTTTCCTCCCATTGCATCAAACAATTTTTTGACAATGAAGGAAAAGCCATTTTGGTGGTACGGATCGGAACGGGACAGATCAAAGGCGTGGCTCCATTTCTCCAAGGCCTTTCTCTTCTCGACCGCATAGGGGGTTTCAATATTTTGTTCATTCCTCAAACCGAACAGCTCCCGGATCCCCATGCGAATAAAGTCATGCAAGCAGCCATTGCTCTTGTTGCCAAACACCGTGCGATGTATGTCCTGGATGTCCCTCAATGCGATGCCTCACGACAAACGGTCAGGACTCTGACAACTTGGTTTAATGAGCAATCAGGCATTCACCATCCGAATGTGGCCATGTACGTTCCGCGTGTCCAAGTCCCTCCGTCCCTTAAGAAGGCACCTTTGCACATCCCTGCCAGCGGAGCCATGGCTGGGGTATGGGCCAGGACCGATCAACAACAAGGAGTATGGAAAGCCCCGGCAGGAACGGCAGCCATCCTTCATGGCGTTCTGGGTATCGAGCAGACGCTGACGCAACCTGAAATGGGACAACTCACTCAATTAGGTATGAATCCAATCCGGCCAACCTCTCCGTCACAGGTTGTCGCGTGGGGTGCACGAACCCTGTCATCCAACAGAGAATGGCAGTATCTTTCCGTCCGGCGTCTGGCATTGTTTCTGGAATCAAGCATACAACAGGGATTAGGGTGGGTGATAGATGAACCGAATGAAGAGCCCCTGTGGGCTCATATTCGCCAGGCGATTGATGTGTTTCTCCAATCACTATTCCGGAAGGGAGCCTTTCAAGGGCAAAAAGCCCAGGAGGCCTATTTTGTCAAATGCGGACCGGATACCATTTCATCCGCTGACCAGAATGCCGGGAACGTCAACATCATGATAGGGTTCGCTCCGCTCAAACCCGGTGAATTCATTATTCTTACCATCCAACAGAAAGCCAAATCTGTCCACCAGGCGTGATCCCCATTTTTCATTGTAATTGCGAAAACCCCTGGTTTTTTTTTTAAACTCCGGTGAATAGGAAATGCATGTCCATCCCCACACAGGATTTATACGGCAATCTCAAACGAATCGCATGGCAGCTCAAGTCAGGTGCAACTCTCTTCAGGGGATCTCTTTGGATTGTAACGGTCAGATGAGAAAAACCTTGGCAGGGATTAATGAAATATTCAGGAGAAAAACAAAGACATGGCCATTCACAATTATTTGTTGAGCAACGCCTGACGGATCTTTTGCATGTCCAACGGAAAGCCTACGGAATATTCCCGAAACATCCCGGATACGGGATGTTGGAATCCTAGTGCGCGTGCATGGAGCATCACCCGTGGTATGTCGATCTCCGTAATCCGGCATACGTTCTGACCGCCATACGTCTCATCCCCCAAAATCGGGCACCCTAAGGACGCCAGATGAACCCGAAGCTGATGTGTCCGCCCTGTGCGTGGAAACAACACGACCTGTGAGGCCATGTCACCAAAATTTTGATCCACCCGATACTCGGTGACCGCTCGTTGTGACTGTGCGGTGTTGGATGAAACCTTTTTCGACTCTCTGCGATCCCGACCGATGGGCAACTCAATCACTCCCTGTTCATGGCGAGGTATGCTCCAGACAAACGCCTCATAGATCCGTATGATCGAGTGTTTTTCAAACTGTGTCGCCAGAGTACGATGGGCATGATCGGTTTTAGCGACCACCATCACTCCGGAGGTGTCCTTATCCAGTCGGTGAACCAACCGTGGTAGCGCCCTTTTCCCATTGAATATTTCTGCACCGGCATGGTTGGGAATATGGGCCAACAGCGCATTGAGCACGGTGCCCTCCCAGTTCCCTGCCGCGGGATGCACCACCACACCCGCAGGCTTGTTCAACACGAGGAGGGCTTCATCCTCGTGGAGAATTTCCAATGGCAAAGTCTTCCCGTCAACCAGGAGCGGCCCCGGCTGGGGAACATCCATCGTTATATGATCGCCTGGCTTAATGGTATGACTCGGCTTGACCATCCTGTCATTGACACGGATCCGTCCCAACTCAATCAAGCGTTGTAACCGTGAACGGGATATGTCCCGCTCACGATTGACCAAAAATTGATCAAGGCGTTTGCGGGTTTCACCCTCCGTCACGATAAATTCAGTAATCATGTTTGTGTCTTCAATGTCTGACCCGGTGGTTATTGGCTGATAGCCCACGGACTCGACCTCACCTATCCTCTCCTTACAAAGGAGAGGAATTTGAATCTTGGGAAATCATTCGTTACCAGTGAGCAAGCCCATGACAAGCCTTTGTGTAACCGCTTCCCCTCTTTCCCCACATTCACACATGTCGATGCCCGCTTACCTATTCAGAAGATGCTGGAAAATCAGTTCAAAAAAATAACAATACAGAAAAATAGGAAGGGGCAATCCTAAAGCCGTTCCAACCAGATAATCGCGAAAGCGAATGTCCGCAAGGGCCAGAGCATAATTTAGAGCAGGCAAGGTCTGAAACAGCAGGCGCAAGAATGCCACCGACAGGATTGGACGGTCATCCAGATGGGCGAAAATCGTGTCGGCCCACCGATGATTGAAGCTGCGAAGCGCCGTTCCACCCACCGCACGAATCAGGAGAAAACTGATCGTCGAAGAACACATCGCGGCCATCAGGGTCGCAACCCCACCCCATTCTTTACCCAACGCAAAGACGGCCCCGACTAAAAAGATCCATCCAGGCACATACAAGAGATTGCCGAAGCTAAAGGCCAGACAAAACAGGACAAGACCCCAAACCGGATACGCAAAAAATAATGACTGAATAACATCCGGCGACAGGTGGGATCGCAGACCGGTCAGTGCAACCGTCACATACAGCAGGAGAAAGAACGCAATGATGAAAAGAAGCTTTTTCTTAGGATCGGTGATAAGAGAAAACGTCATTTTCACACGCATCTTACGGATGCATGCTGAAAAACTCAAAAACCCCGGACACCCCCAAGCGGGTTAAATGAGAGGGGAAAAAGATCAATTCCAACAGCGGAGATTCATGAGAATCCGTTGACATGGCAACTCGAGAACCTTTGCGGTCGCCCTCAATAAACTCTGACTTCGTCAACCATGACAGAGTCAACCCCCAAATTTCCATCTCCTGATGCACCCAACACGAATCCAACGGCATTGATGTTCTTTCATACCGAACATGGGCAGACAGAACTTTACACATCATTCATTTCTCCAATCGTACACCATCCCCGATTCGCATTGCGCCGCCCTGTATGACTGAAGCATAAACCCCAACATTGCCAAGATTGTGTTGGACCGCCGTGCGTAAAATCCCGGTATCCTTTGGAAGTTCCCCTTGGGCTAACGTCGTCATGACACACCGACCGCATGAGCCGGTAATCTTCAACCGCACGTTCTCCCCAATGCCTAGCGTCTGACCAATCCAACCCTGTTCGATAAAGCCTTGCTCATCGGATCCAGTGTCCACAACAACGTTCGGACGAAACCGCGGCACCTCAAAACGCCCTTCCGGATATGACTCACGAAGCCGATTAAGCGTGCCCGTGGTCAGTAGGTGCACCATCGCGGCATCGAAAAACGTCCCGGTTGGAAGGGAGAAATCCGTAACGGTGTCCCGTTTCTCGCGACCATCCATGTCGGGCCAGTATTCCTCAGACTGCGCAATCCAGGTTTCAGGCATAGCTGATTGAACGCCGGTCACCCTCCCACCCTCAATGAGCGCCAATGTAACCTCGCGGTTCAAAGCTTTGGAAAGAACCTGGGACAGGTCCTGTTGATCACTGGTCACCCGTGTACCGTCAGGCAGCGTGATGCGCAGGCGAGATCCAGACTCTTTATCTCCAGACGACTCCAGGTACGTGGCCTGAAAGGCAAACATATTGGGCCATTTTTTTGGATTTTTGGCCGTGGCCACTTTGCCATCGGCACGATCCAGGATAGCATAGGCACGATCCCCGACAAGTCCGTGACCAGTAACCTGAACAAGGGACAAGGCCTCCCCTCTCATCGACTTGACTGGATAGCGCCACAAGGACTGAATGACTCCCCTTTCGGATTCTAAAACTCTTGTCACTTCCCACTCTCCTTTTTTGAATAGTGATCTCCCGGGACGGTCACGCAGCCATTCTCAGGAATGGCTGACTCTAAAGCAATCCCCCGCCGGTTTGCTCTCAGAATGAATCAGGGTGCTTGGGAGGATGAGGCCCATCCCCCCAAGACTAGCACAGAAATAATTATCCCAGGTAGGATCATGGAATCTCGACAATGTCGGATTTCATGGAACCGAGCAGCCCGAGTAATTCATCCTGCTCCCTTTTTGGAACCTTGAATGTATCGAGTGCCCTGACCAGGTCCTCAACCATAGCCGTAAAGTCGGCATTGGTAATGCGCATTCCCGCATGCGTCGTCTTCATGTCCCTGCCGGTATAGGTGCAGGGCCCACCAGTCGCTCCACAGACTTGATCCACCAGATGTCCCTTCAGTTTCGGAATATCGGTAGTGGCAAAGCGACCATTAATACGGGGATCGTTAGCAACATTGCCCACAAATTCATCGATGACCGCCGTGATAGCCGGCTTTCCCCCTAACCGGTCGTACAATGATGTCGTCCTCTTTCCCGCCGGGGGTTCAACTGTTGAACAGGCCGCCCCACTCATGGACAACCCTATGGCAAGCCCGAGACACACATTCCTCACCCATCCACGCATACGATTTTCTCCTTTCATTGATAACCGGGAGTCGGCGTCCAGGCTATCCTGCAACCCGTCTCACTCCCGGGAATAAAGTCTTTCGTTTTAAATGCTGGCTTTCACATCGTCCATGGATGCACCAAAATTCACGTGAAATACCTGTCCCTCTAACACCAGGGCAGGAACAGACTTCACCCCTGCCGTTTCAGCCTCAACCACCCGATCGGGTGTCTGTGCAAAATGGACGATTTCCAGGTCATATTGCTGACGATCGATGGCTTGAGTCACCATGGTTTCCGCAGAAACACAGACCGGGCACCCTGCATGATAAAACACGGCTTTCTTCATACACTGTCTCCTTTTGAAAGATTGAAATTAGTATTGAGTCGAAACTAAATGGAATCTACCAGCGATATTCGCGTTTGTCAAATCTGTATCGAGACGATACAATTAACCTATGAGCGCCCAAGAAGCCAATGATGTTTTAGAGCGATTGTGCAACCTGCAACGGATGGAGGCACGGGCGTTTGGCCTGCGTTACGGTTTACAACCCGTGCAGATGGAAGCGCTGACGTATTTGACGCAATGCAATCGCTATTCAAATACGCCGCAAGCCGTGGCGGAGTACCTGGGACTCACGAAGGGAACCGTCTCACAATCGCTCAAGGTTTTAGAGCAGAAGGGATTCCTGCGGAAGGAGGCGGATCATGAGGACAAACGGATCGTACGCCTTGCGCCGACCACCAAAGGGAGCAATCTCGTAAAAAAAGCCCTTCTCACGAGAAGCCTGGAACCGGCACTGGCGAGGACGGATTCAATAAAAATCGCTGAACTGACTTCTGCGTTGCGCTCAATCCTGCGAGGCATGCAGCAGATCAATGGACGAAAGGCCTTTGGTGCCTGCCACACCTGTCGTTTCAATGAAGATCATGAGAAGAACGGGTATGTCTGCGGTTTGACACGAGAACCGTTAAGTGTGCAAGACATTCAATTGATCTGCCGCGAGCACCAATATCCGCATTAGCGCATCTTGCACCACATCATCCGGGACTTCCCCCACACAGACGGGCGGTCGAAATCATCTCCTCTCCCCTCTTCCGCGAAGGGCCTCACACACGTCCTGTGGCGTCCGCGAATTTCCGGCTATTCGGAAATCGTCTTGTACAGTTTGACTGGGGCCCGTTTTTTCCGCATGCGAATATTGAGCATTTCCACCGTGACGGAAAACGCCATCGCAAAATAAATATAGCCCTTCGGGACATGCACATCGAACCCCTCCACCATCAGGGTCACACCCACGAGAATGAGAAATGAGAGGGCAAGAACTTTGATGGTCGGATGTTCATCGACAAAATCTCCAATCGCTTTTGCGGCCATCAGCATCACGAGCACGGCCAGGATGATGGCGATCGCCATAAGAGAAACCTGATCAACCAGACCGACCGCCGTAATGACTGAATCCAGTGAAAACACAATATCCAAAACCGCAATCTGAACGAGAACCATTCCCAAACTGGCAGCCACAATCGCGTGACCGCTCTCTTCTTCTATACCCTCCAGGCTGTTATGAATTTCATGCGTGGCTTTCGCCATGAGAAACAATCCACCGCCGACCAGAATAATATCGCGCCCTGAAATCGCATGGGTGAACACCGTCACCAAGGGTTCGGTTAACCCCATGACCCACGAAATCGAAAACAGCAATCCCAGGCGTGCCACCATGGCGAGGCCAAGCCCTGCTCTTCTGGCCAACGCTCGCTGACTCTCGGGAAGGCGTCCGACAAGGATGGAGATGAAGATAATGTTATCGATCCCCAGGACAATTTCTAATGCGGTTAACGTGCCTAATGCAATCCATGCTTCAGGACTTGTCAGCCATTCAAACATCAGATTCTCCTCTTCTTTCTTTGATCATCAAATGCGTTGAGCCATACCGGCAGCAACATTCCTCCGTAGCGATGTGCCACCGTTCAGGATGCGCCGGCATGAACATGTGCGCCTTGTTCTAGGGTGGATCTTGATCGTTTCTTGGTTCGTGAATAGGAAACAGTGCTGACCTGTCTTCCCGCGATGAGCTGTCCTCAGAATGCTATTCCCGAAAACTGTCTATAGATGACATAAGAGACCGCCCTATTCAACATAAGTGACTTACAAAAAATCACAAAAAATCAAATACTTACAGATTAATGTAATCATGAGTGTGTCGGTCGCAACCACCTCATCTTGACACCTCCCATGCCACAATGTAACCATTGGTTACATGACACCTGAAGCCTTCAAACAGATCCGGCAACGCCTCGGCTTAACCCAAACCCAACTAGCTGAACGCCTTCGCACCACTCGTATGACCATTACCCGCTACGAATGCGGAATGCGTCGGATTCCTGGAGTGGTCGAAGCCATCCTCTCCCAACTGGATTCCCCGACACAGATTCCCATGGCCGGCATCGTCGCGGCCGGCAACCCGATTGAACCCATTCCCCAAACTGAGCTGGTAGAGGTTCCACCCTCCATGCTGCGAACGGGAGACAATTTCGCATTACGAGTGAAAGGTGAATCGATGCGGGATGAAGGCATCCTGCCGGGTGACCTGGTGATTGTACACAAGCAACGAATGGCGCGAAATGGACAAACTGTGGTCGCGCTGGTGAATCAGGAGGCGACGATTAAGAAATATTACAACAAAGAAGAGCAAATAGAACTGCATCCGGCGAATGCAACCATGGCTCCGATTCTGGTGACTCCGCAGGATGAATTTGTGATTGAAGGAGTGGTGATCGGGGTCATTCGGCATTGTGGCTAGATGAAAAACGATGGACCGTCAAATTGTCTGTTTATGTATTCCTCGATTCGAAGTGGCCCTGGCACGCCTCGACGCTCCCTCCTTACGCACCAGACCTGTCGCCGTGGCTTCCGCCCATGCGTCCCGTGCCATCATCCGTGAAGTTTCTCCCGAAGCTGAAGACGCCGGCGTCATACCCGGACTTCCGGCCGATCGGGCCAGACGACGCTGTCCCTCGCTTCGACTCGTGCCTCCCAACCCGACTCGTGTTGCCCAAGCCCATCATGCCCTCGTGTCGTGCATGATCCCGATCGCACCCATTTGGGAGTCGTTTAGGCCTGGACATTTTTATTTAGATTTGACCGGCACCACTCGACTCTTTGGCGCAACCTGTGACACCACGATGCGTTTAGAGCGCGATGTCACATCGCGACTTGGGTTACACCCCGTCGCCGGTATCGGGACCAATAAGCTTGTCGCGCAAATGGCCAGCTCCATCCTCACGCCACCCCAACTCTGTGATGTCCGGGCAGGCTCCGAACAGGACTTTTTATCGCCTTTACCGGTCTCAATACTTCCCGGGCTACAAGGTCCTGAAGGATCCGCACTCCACACACGCTTGACCGATTTGAATCTACAGACCATCGGCGACGTGAGCGACGTAAGCCTGGAAGCTCTGGAAACCGTCTGCGGTCGATGGGGCCATCGGCTCTACCAGTGGGCACGTGGGATTGATTTTTTGCCGGTCGTGGCTCCTGAGTCCTCGCTATCGCTGACCCATTCCTATCTCTTTGAGCCGGATACGATTGACTACGACCGGCTCCTTGGAGGCCTGTCATGCCTTCTGGATTCTCTCTGCCATGATTTACGTCGACGACAGCGCCTGTGTCATCGCCTCAGGCTGACGCTGCTCTTTAGTGATCAGCTCACAGTTCACCATTCATCCGTCTTATCCACACCCACAGATTGGGAGGTTGATATGTTTCCATCTGCTCAGACCTTATTCCGTCGGTGCTTCCAACGACGCGTCCGCGTGCGCTCACTGACCATTCGAAGCAATAGCTTTCGTCCTCCACCCGAACAACTCTCGCTCTTCCCATTACACGACCCGGAAGAACCTCAGGCACTCCCCCGTCCCCATCGATTGGCATTAGCCCTTGATCATTTGCATACCCGGTTCGGCATGAAAGTCATTCAATGGGGACGTTCACACCTGGCCTCTCGTTTAGATTGAATAGGTGAGTTTTGAAAAATTCTCAAGCGATGCTCACACCTCTGCATCATGATCACCATCACTTTCATGACGTCAATTAACATGCAAAATAATCAATGGATAATAGGTGTTTGGCATTTTACAATGACAAAAATTAATCAAAAACTTTAGCTATTAAGTTATCCACAGACAGAAAAAAATAAGGCATCACTTTAATCAACAGGTTATCAACATCGGCATAAAGTAAAGTGATACTTTAACTTAAAATGGGCACGCAATTTATCATTATTGCCGCATTATTTCATGTCAGCCTTTGTTCATTTACACGTTCATTCGGAGTACTCCCCGATGCAGGGAGTATCCACACTGGAAACCTTGTGCCAGACGGCAAAGGGACAGGGAGCCGAGACACTTGCCCTGACCGATACGAACGGCCTGTACGGTGCCATTCGCTTTATCGAGGTCGCACAGGCCCATGGCTTACGCCCGATCCTGGGAGCCGAACTGACCCACAACCGGCACCGCGCCGTGCTCCTGGTCAAAGATTCTTTTGGCTATACCAATCTCTGCCGCCTGCTTTCCCAACGCCATTGCGATGACGACTTTGACTGCATCGCCTCGGTTCAGGAACACCGAAAAGGACTGATCATTCTCTCTGACGATCTTTCCGCACTGACGGCCTGGAAACGCCACTCACCTAGCGATCTGTACGTAGAGCTAACGCCAGGTGCGCTCATGCACCAGGCCCTGGCCTTTAGCCGCCGCACACGCCTTCCTCCCGTCGCAACCAACCGGGTGCATTTTGTAACCCCGCAGGAATTCCCCCTTCATCAAATTCTCCGTGCGATCGCCTTCAATACCACCCTCTCTCAATTGCCGCCGGAGGCATGCTGTGCACCCCATCATTGGTTGATGCCACCTGCGATACTGGATTCACAGTTTCCCCATGCGCCTCACGCGATAGCCAACACCAGAAAGATCGCCCAGCACTGCCAGACCGAGTGGTCGTTCAAAGAGACGATTTTCCCGAATTTTCGCCGGCTCTCCGACCCACATGCCTTCACTCTGCTACGCGAGAAGACCTACGACGGGGCCCGATGGCGGTACGGCTCACTGACAGCGGTCGTGACTGTTCGGATCGAACGCGAGCTGAGCGTCATCCGGGATAAAGGCTACGCTCATTATTTTCTGGTGGTTGACGAGATTGTCCGCCAGGCGCCTCGCACCTGTGGCCGGGGGTCGGCGGCGGCCTCCATCGTGTCCTATTGCCTGGGCATTACCCATGTGGACCCCATCCGGCACAATCTGTTTTTTGAACGCTTTTTAAATCCCGGGCGTCACGATCCGCCGGATATCGACGTGGATTTTCCCTGGGATGAGCGCGACGGCATTGTGGATTTTGTCTTTGCGCGCTATGGCAGCCGGCAGGCCGGCATGGTGGCCAATCAAAATACGCTCGCGCTCCGGGCGGCCGTGCGGGAAGTCGCCAAAGTCTATGGCATACCTCCGGCAGAAATTCAGCAGGTGAGTCGACTGCTGACCCGTCTCCCGCTCGCTGATCTTCCGGCTCAAGAGCCCTCTATCTCCCCATGCAATCAACCCGCAAGCCGGCAGACCCCCCGCCTTTCCAATATTCGAGAAAATGAAAAGCCTCGCTCCCTTCCATCTTCGCCGTCTTCGAGACCACATAAGAGGAAGAAGCTCGACTCATACCTTGATGAGGCCTCGGGGTTCACCGATTTATGCAAGCCATGGCCGGAAATGATCAGACTTGCTCTTCAACTTCAAGGACGGTTTCGTCATCTGTCCCTGCATTGCGGGGGCATCGTGATTGTTCCTGACGATCTCCGACGCTATGTGCCCGTGGAAGTGGCGGCAAAGGGTGTTCCGGTCATTCAATGGGAGAAAGATCAAACGGAAGATGCCGGCCTGGTCAAAATCGATCTCCTGGGCAATCGATCCTTAGCCGTCATTCGGGATGCCCTTGCGGCAATTGCGGAACACACCGGCCGACACATCGACTATGCCACCTGGGATCCGTTAACCGACCCCAAAACACAACAGCTCATTCAACAGGGTGAGACAATTGGATGCTTTTACATCGAATCGCCTGCCACCCGACTGCTTCTCAAAAAACTCTGGACGGGCATGCCGGCAGATCGGCGCGCACGCGCCGACGTCTTTGAGTATCTGGTCATCGTCTCATCATTGATTCGTCCCGCCGCAAACCGGTTCATTCAAGAATTTGTCCGGCGGGCGCATGGTGGCGCCTATCGCCCCTTGCATTCGTTAGTGGAAGACGTGCTCGTGGAAACCCACGGCATCATGGTGTATCAGGAAGACGTCGCCAAAGTGGCCATGGGTCTGGCGGGATTTTCCGTGGAAGACGGTGATCAACTCAGGAAAATTCTTAGCAAAAAACATAAGCAACGCCGGCTTCGCGATTATCAACGCCAATTTGTCGACGGCGCGCGCGCGCGCGGTGTGGATGCGCGAACGATCGAGCGGGTATGGGCAATGACGATGAGCTTTACCGGTTACAGTTTTTGCAAACCGCATTCGGCCAGTTATGCGCAGGTATCATTTAAGTCGGCCTATCTCCGCGCCCATTATCCTGGAGAATTCATGGCCGCCGTCATCAGCAACCAGGGTGGGTTTTATTCAACCTTCGCCTATCTGTCAGAAGCCCGCCGGATGGGATTGACCGTGCTCTCTCCGGACATCAATGCCAGCGGATGGGCATACGAGGGAGAAGGAACGACCATCCGCATGGGCTTGATGCAAATCAAAGGCATCGTCCGGGGATTCATCGATCGGCTTCTCGAAGAACGATCTCGCCACGGCCCGTTTCAGTCGTTTCATGATTTTTTGAGCAGGCTCAACCCCGAACCGGCGCAGACGCGGTTATTGGTTCTGGCAGGTTGCTTCGATGCCATTGCCGGTGAGGTCACCCGCCCCGGCCTGCTCTGGCGGGTCTATGCCGAGCATCCAACCTGTGGCATCTCCTCACCCCGATCAGTTGCACAACACGCCACCCCGCTGTTGCCCTCCGTTCGTCTGCTCCCGATTCCGAATGAATATGACACAGAACGGTTGATCCAGCATGAAATTGACCTTTTCGGCTTCCCCCTCCGTTGCCATCCGTTGACGCTCTACGCGAGGCATTTGCAAGGCCTGCAGATCACTCCCGCAACGGAGATGCCTATGCATATCGGCCATCGAATCATGATGGTTGGCTGGCTGATCACGGAAAAAGCCGCATCGACCAAACATGGCGAACCCATGGAATTCATCACGCTGGAAGATACGACGGGTCTCTACGACGCCACGTTGTTCCCGGAAATATTTCAACGATACGGACCGTTACTCACGAACGAACGGCCGCTTCTTCTTGAGGGATTGGTGGAAGAAGACTTTACCGCCACCACACTGACGGTGCAGCATATGCAAGTGATCGGTTAACACCCAAACTGCCCAAACAGAGACTTCCCCATTTAAGCATGGACCGAACACATCCTGGTTCAGGAAAACCCCACACCGTATTGCTACCCTGAGCCAACGGGGAAAGATCTATGTTCAAGCAGAAAAGTTATTTGTTAAGAGAGATTGCAGCCTGCAGCGACCATCTCGCCTTCGAAGGATAAGTGCCGACAACACGGGCGCTTAGGATTCTTTTTTCTTTGGCGGGTCAAACTCTTCCAGGGGCTGGAAATTAACTGGCAGTTGAAATAAATAATCGGTTACGGGCCGCAGCTTCACATGTCGATACTCGACACTCCAGCTTCCGTCCTTCCTGGTTAACTGCATCGGAAACTGAATGTCGGTAGCAAACCATTGGTAGTAGACATCGATCTCATCGCCCTGCTTCACCGTCACCTCGTATAAGATTGTCGGATGGCCCTCACGCGTCTCCGTGCCGATCTCTTCGCGCGAAATCTCTCCTTCCAGATGCTCACTCAATTTTGGCTCCTGAGCAGGATCGTAGGGAAGCGTCTTGAAGTGTCTCACGCGGGAGAGCAGCAGCCACATAAGTTGTTTGTCTTTTCGCACAATAGTGACGTTGACCGGACCCATCGACTGATGCTCCAACCGCCACCGGTCATCCCGATAGTACAGGTTGGCCTTTTGAGTCTGCCGCCCGAACTTAATGATTTGGTCTGCAGTAAATTCCAGTCCCCAAGCATCAATGCCTGACAAAACGCCACTGGCGATCAGTACGACGGTGAGAATCCAACAACGCATCCGTCATATTACCATATTTGAATCAGGTGCCTCAAAATTTTATGGACCGTGGCACATTTAACAATCTTCCTATTCTTCGTATGCCTAATATTCTCCTCTCCAATTTGTTCATTTCAACGAGCCTGGTTTCAGCCGAGAAAGTCTCTCATCAAAGATTTCACCCAACGTTAATTAGTGAATGTGAACAGTGCGCGGGTTGCGATTTCGCTCAGGTGGGAGAAAGGCAACCCCCAATATCAGGAACTCAAAAGTCATCCCGATGGACCAACATCTGTGTTTACTGGGATTGGGCAGAATTTTCCGTGAAGACATCTCAATGAGTAATCATGGACCTAATTTTGCAAAAAGACGCTAAAGGCCACAAATATTGGCGACAACACAATAAACCTATTTTCATCAGAAGATTTGAGAAAGCATCAAAAATCTCAACCATTCCCTGAATATGCTATGCAGGTTTCATAGGTAAAGGAGCGCTGTATGCTTGAAGAATTTGTTTACAACTTTACCCATAACTTATTCAAACCCTTGTTGCTATTTTTCTATCTTGGATTTTTAGTCCCCATTCTCAAAGTGCCGTTTGAATTTCCACACGTACTCTATAAGGGATTAACCATTTACCTTTTGATCGCCATCGGCTGGCACGGAGGGGAAGAACTGGCTTCTCTCTCAATGGCCGAGTTGCAACATGCTCTTGGGTTTATGGTGATTGGCTTTTTCACCAACCTGATCATCGGCATCGCCGCCTATGTCATCCTTCGAAAAACAAATTTACGTCGAATTGATGCAGCAACCGTAGCCGGATACTATGGCTCTGACTCAGCGGGGACTTTTGTGACCTGTCTCGGGGTCCTGGCTGCGGCGAATATCGCCTTCGCCGCATATATGCCGGTTCTTCTTGCCGTGATGGAAATCCCGGGCTGCCTGGTGGCCCTTTATCTCGTTTCACGTCTTCGGGCCTCCGGCAGGCTGGATGCCCTCGGAAATATGCCGGATGAGCCGGGATACAATCCTTACGCCCGCAAACTCGTGGACCCCGCAACTGAAGACGAAGACAGTCATAACAACCATGTCGAGCAAATCCCGGTTTCTTTGCCGGCCCAGTCGCTGGGCGCAGCAGCCGCGGCGGACTACGAGGAACCCAAACCGATCTTTAGTGGAAAGATGCTACACGAGATTTTCCTGAACCCGGGGCTGTATTTGCTCTTCGGGGGCATCTTGATTGGATTTATCAGCCGCCTCCAAGGTGTGAAGGTCACGGAGGTCGACGACAGATTCTTTGTTGCCCTCTTCCACGGCATCTTATCTCTCTTTTTATTGGAAATGGGAATGACCGCTAGCAGACGACTCAAAGACCTTAAACACGCAGGACTATCATTCATCTTATTCGGCCTAATCGCTCCAAACATTTTTGCCACGATCGGAATCGTAGTGGCCCATGGTTATAGTATGTTCCTCGGAGCTCCCTTTTCGCTCGGCACCTACGCGCTCTTTGCCGTGTTGTGTGGGGCAGCGTCATACATTGCGGTTCCGGCGGTTCAACGGCTGGCCATTCCAGAGGCGAGTCCGACCCTGCCATTGGCAGCCTCGTTGGGTCTGACATTTTCCTATAACGTGACCATCGGTATCCCCGTTTATATTATGATTGCCACGGCATTGACCAGAGCGATACCCGTTGGTTAACCATGGAATGCTTAAGAGAAGTGAAAAACGGCCATCACATGTTTGTATGTGAATAGGACGATCGCCTGGAACGAATCAATCCCACCTGTTTTCACACGGGAACCGGGTTAAACACCTGTTGAGAGTCTGGGGGTAATATATTCTGAACTGGCTTGATTATTTGCAACAAATTTCATGCTATTAAATACGGGCTTCCTGAAACTCCCCACCAAATAGTGTGGCTTCTTTAAACAGTCTCCTACTTCTGGCTCGGGACCTCATCCTCGCTCCGGATTGCCATTCATCCCCCTGGAAAGCAGGGGGCCTTTTGGCAGGTACAAGATTAAAATGTGCAGTGAGCCATATGGAACATTATAAAGCTGCCACACTGCCCTGATTGGTAGGGTGGCCCATTCAGACCGAATTTGGCTAAAAAAACATGCTCAAGTACTCCATTTTCATCAAGAAAAAGCCATCCAGGAAAAACGACTTCGTTCATATCCCAACATGATCATCGGACTTTAATTGAATTTTTGAAAACCTGGAGGTGCAAAATGCCCGCAGTCAAGGCAATTCTTGTTACCATCATTGCTGAAAGTAGTTTGGTACCGAATCTCAAAGATCTGGTGAAACGGGCGGGAGCGACTGGGTATACGATCGAAGAGGTCGCTGCAGGATTGGGCACACATGGACACCGGAGCGGCAATTTGGAAAGTGACCAGACAACCAAAATGATCCTAGTTGTTTCCCAGCCAGTGGCGCACAAGATCTTTGAAGAGATCGAACGGACATTGGAACCTCTTTATGCCATTACAGTCTTCAGACATGAGGTTGACGTCCTCATGCCCCGCGTCGACAATTAACCAATCAATTTCATCCCAGGGTGAGCTTCCTGGTCGAACCCAGCATTGGAGTCCCGGTGGAGAATAACCCTTTATTCATGACTTCTTTCAAGCACCTCCTGCACAAAAGGGAAAACGGGAAAAGCTCTTGACTTTACCAGGCATGAGACAAAGGAGAATGTCATGCAGTTTTATGGACGAGGATTATTGGCAGGTGTCATTCTCAGCCTATTCATCTTATCGAATCCGATCGTTGGAATGAATATGTCGGCCTATCAAGCGGAAGAAGAGGCCCGGCTTATTGCCATGCTCTTAAGCGCGGGTCGGGTCGTCATTGACCGAAATCAATCCTTAATCAATGATCCCAATCGAGACAACAAGGGATTCACACCTGAGGTGTTTGAACGACAGGTGATTGAGGAATTTCGCATCCGAACCGGGGTCGACCTCACGAAACCAACCCTGACTCATCTGCGTGGAAACGTGATAGAAGTCTTAGGTGAGTTATTGAAATCGAGCAAAGAAGTCGTTGCTGAAGCACAGCCGGAGATTAACCAAATGGGAGTCGGGTTTAAGAATTTCATTCCCGCCACTTTTGGCAGCCGGGTCTCTGAGCGTTTTTCTGGAAGGTCTGGCATTGGACTCAAACAAACCACGCTGCAACCCCGAAATCCGAAAAATGCCCCGGATCCCTACGAAGCTGCCGTGTTACAACGATTGTTGACCCAACCAAGCCAATCTGTGACGATTAGCGAAATGCCAGAAGGAGATAACAACCTCCGCCTCCTCATTCCGATTTATTACGGGAGTGATTGCCTGCAGTGTCATGGGGAACCAGCCGGCCAATTGGACATTTCTGGATACCCAAAAGAAGGAGCGCACGAAGGTGATTTAGCCGGAGCGATTAGTGTGTCAATGCCACTGGACCAACGATGAACGGGAAGAGTTTGCCCATGGGCTTGAGAAAGCGGCGAAGCAGACAGGTTAACAAAACGCCTCTCATACATATTCGTCAACTCATCAATAGCCTTCAAGCATTGGGCAGTGAAAGGGATTGAAAAATAATGACTGTGTTGGTCGGCCGATTTCTTTTGCCTATTCTTGTTCTTACTGGGTCTTTTAGCCTTCCTGCTCCGGCCACAGCCGGAGAAACTTATGCAATCCGGGATATCGGAGCCCTCGTGACCGGCGGCACGGTCGAGGATCTGACCAATGATGGACAGATCGTTGGCACAGCACCGCTTAGTTTGACAAGAAACCATGGCTGGTGGTTCGACGGAAAAAAGAACATCGACCTTGGTGCATGTGGTGGAGTTGGCTGTCGGATTATGGGTATCAATTCCAGGTCTCAAGTAGTGGGAAATATTGGACGTGATGCATTTATATATAGTGATGGAAAATTTATAGATATTTCAATCTTTGCTAAGCCTCCCGGAATGGCACTTGCTGTCAACAATGCTGCTTTTGTCGTGGGATGGTATACGCTCATTCCTCATTTAGAGGGAAACTCCACCGCTCCATCAGAACGGCACGCCTTCCTCTATCGCGGACGAAAGCTCACGGACCTGGGCACACTCGGAGGGAAGGAAAGCGTTGCCACAGATATTAATAATAGCGAACAAGTGGTTGGCTATTCGAGCACGTATCGCGATGAAACCCATGCCTTCTTGTACAGACAAGACCGAATGATCGATTTGGGGACCCTTGGGGGAACGGCAAGCAGAGCCAATAGTATCAACGACATGGGCCATGTGGTCGGAAGCGCCACTGTGGCGGATTCTAATCGACCACACGCCTTTCTCTACTCTGATGGAAAAATGTTTGACCTGGGAACCCTCGACAGACAGGAAAGCACCGCATTGGATATCAATCAATCAGGATACATCGTGGGCATGAGCGGTTCCCGTGGCTTTCTATATAGGGACGGAAAAATGCTGGACCTGAATTTGTTACTTTCTCCCCAGTCAGACTGGAAATCCATTCGCCCCTGTTGCATCAATGATGTCAACCAGATTGCCGGCATTGGAATATCTCATGACGGCAAATCACATATCGTTCTTCTTGACCCCATACAATAGAGATACCGTTCATCTCCCTGCAATCAGGTCATTGTAACGCCTGGTAGGACCATGCCCGTTGAAGGTGTCAAAATTCCTTGGGGATAGGGGTTTGTATTGTAATATGCCCGGCATCAATTCTTCGGATTGATTCTTTTCTCCTCAATCTCCTGAAGAGTTCGCATGAACGCGCAATTTCCATAGCGTAATTTGAAGGAAAAGACCCCAGATAACGGCTTAGACCATAATTGACAAGGCCTTCAGGATTATTCCCTTTTCACTACCTGTCCTAAACGGATCAGACTGAAGGCTTCTGAAATCTAATAGAAAAACCAAACTCATTGAGATCCCCTACCCAATTGCAGCCTGAATTGTAACAATCTGATTACTTAACAGAATTCCTTCGTGAAGCGTACGCCATTGATGCTGACTTCCATTTCAACCAACCAATGACACGAAGCCCCCATCTCTTCTAATAGACATAGCCTAAAAAACTTGTCTCAGCTCTTTCCTTTTCTTTGAATCAGCAACTTCCGAGGTACAGGTCGTTCAAAAAAAGGAATGCCTTTTTCATAGAACTTCGGGGGAAATGTGTGCGATTTTGCAACATGCTATCTGTTCATTTTTGTTCTTTTTCCGTTGGAAATAAATCCTTGAAAGACTTTGGCACCTTAAACCCATAATTTCCCAGTAGGGACTAAACGGACAAAATCCTAACCCAGAATGGAAAATTTGTATCAAGCAAGGGAAAAAACCCCAAGAAATTGGGAATTTTTCCCCGAACCGCATGTTCGTTAATTGAATGACCGTTGTTTTTTAAGGACGAAACCGAGCTTCGAAGTGTTTGGGTATGGTGCTTGCGTAGTTTTTCTATAAATTTTATAGGAGTTCCAAAAGAAAAAGGCGGACCTGAAGTACCCTCTGAATTTCTATGGTTATATTTGGTTGGACAAAGGCAATCTTGGATGAATCTATTTCAAAATTTGTAAGGAGGCAAAATGAGGTATGACGACTTCCCTTTCAGTAAGGATGAAGAAAAATTCCTCCTGACAGGAAGGAATGGCTCTACACCAAAAATGCCGAGGCCATCTTTCCGGAAAAATCAGGAAACACCAATCTTTGAACGTATCGTTTTATCAATTTTTGGGATATTGTTCTTCATATTTGCCACATATTATCTGGAAATAATATCACCTCCGGAAAACCTGCCAGCTTTTCACTGGATTTGGCATTAGGCATTGAACCCACCGCCGGACAAAAAATCCGAGAGTGCCTTCATCGTCCCTCAAAAGTCATGTGAGCCAGGATGAGAATTGAACTCTTCTTCACATGCACCCCCATGCCCCTGCCCTCTCATCCAATAGGAACCACACATTCGGGGCGATCATTTCTGGGATTGTTCACAAGCTGACTGACGGCATAGGCTTCCATCTCCTCGGGTGGACACGGTCGGAGCAACGCATTAACTCGTTCAATAGTTTGCAAAGATGGGTCGAGCCAATCGGCATAGTCTTTCGAACTTAAAATGACCGGCATGCGATGATGGATAGGTTCCATCACCGCGTTGGGAGCCGTCGTAATGAGTGTGCAGGTTTCCAAGGGGTGCGCTTCGTTTTTTTCCCACCGTTCCCACAAGCCGGCGAACGAAAAGAGCCGTTGATCCTTAAATCGAACATAATAGGGTTGTTTGATGTTTCCTTCTTCCTTCCATTCATAAAAGCCATCGGCCCAGACCAGGCAACGTTGTTGTTTAAATGCTTTGCGGAAAGCCGGCTTCTCCGCCACAGTCTCTCCGCGGGCATTAATCAACTTATTCCCGATGCTGGGATCCTTAGCCCATGAAGGCACCAGTCCCCACTTTAATTCCATACATTCCCGTTGTCCCGACTCAGGGTTGATGCGCACACAGGCCACCATCTGCGATGGAGCAATGTTGTAGCGTGGGCTCAATGGCGGGAAGACCTTGAGGCCCAAGAGTTCCGCCAAATGCTGGAAATTCTCTTTACGTGTGAACCGACCGCACATAATTGAATGTTATCAAACCTCAGTTTTGACCTCACCCTATAAAATCCCTGAAACAAAGGGAAGAAATTTTATAGTGACCGGCACAAATGACAAAGGCCGGATTCATTCCCAGCCTTCTTTAAATGGATCGTTTAAATATTGAATTCCTGAGGTCCACCCCATGGGATGCATGCAGGGATAAACCCAAATCCTTGACGCTACGCACTTTTTTTTGATGAAGGCAAAAGGGGTCTGTGGGCTTTTTAATTATTTAAAAGAGCAACCAGACCTGGGAACCGTTCAATGCAGAGGATCAGGAGGTGGGTTTGAGGAAGTTATAACCGGGCATGAATGGCTTGTAAGATCTGTCGGGAGCGGATTTCATCTCCCATCACTCCTACCCGAATCACAATTTTTGACCGGGAGGAAGTAAGCGAAGTAATCGAGATCCATATCTTTTTTTGATCAGCCGTTTCTGACTCCAACTCAGCAGCCAATTTATCTCCCCGTTCTTTGTCAACGGGGAGTTCCAATGCTTTCATGGCGGCCACGGCAGCCCGCTGAACATTTGATACGGGAGCATTGACCTCATCCTCCAGTTTCCCCATGACATAGGTCGCGCCGGCGACACCGGCCCCCGCACCAGCACCTAACAGCACCACTGCACATCCGGACATGAGCGGCATGGCCCACCAGACCAAAAGAAGCATGATGCCGCAATTTTTCATCAAAAATATATTTGTTTCCGGTTTCAACGCTCGATCTGTCCTTTGCACCATTAAAGCCTTGTAAACTCCATCAGAACCATTTCAAAGTCACGTATATGGTGTTATCGGATGCAGGTTAATAGAGTTAAATGAAATTACCCGAAGCAACTTACTCTCCCCTATGGCGATAGGAATGACTGAAACAGAACGAAAAAATCATATCAGGGAGCGGAAGGCAAATCATCCAGGTTTTATATTTCTTCAAAATACATTATGTGACACCTGGTGTTTCTTTCGCCAGGCGCCAGCAGAGATTTATCACTTTTTTTGCAATTGAATAAAAGCGAAAAGTCCCTTTTTCGAAAGTTACACAATCTATTTTGTCCGGCACAATATTGGGGTGGCTTTGTGGTGCGTCTGGGGCTATAATCCTAAACTTTTCGGGTTCCGTGCACTGTTAGTAGGCTCTATCTCAACGTCCGCTCACGCCAAATCTTTCAGTTGCAGACCCACTTTTTACACAGTCTTTCGTAAGATTGTCCAAAATCCCTTTTAAGTAGGAGTGATTGTTGATCGTCCGTGATGTGTGATGAAGCGTCCGTTGATCACACACAAGGATTTACCAAGGAGAATCATGACATTGAGATTGAAGCTCTTCATCGTCGTTCTTAGTATTACGCTGTTCAGTGGAGGCGGTCCTCTTTATGCCGCAGTTCCCGGACAGATTTCACTTAAAGATGGCACCATTCTCAAGGGTAAAATATTTGGCATGACGAATGGTGTCCTCCGGGTGAGAGCAGCGGCGAGTATGCACAATCCAATTCCGCTTCGTTGGAAAGAGGTAACGGGGTTGGCGACTGAAGAGCCGGTCACTGTTGTTCTGGATACCGGCGAGATCTATGAAGGCCGAATCCAATTGACTGAATCCGGGGCCATCCAGGTGTTGAGAGACCAGGACCCGACTCCCGTGATGATCACCCTCAATTCCGTAAAGGCCATCAAAAGCTCAAAACAGGAAACGGCGGCGGGTGAAGAGGAAGAGTTAGATGAGATCACTCTCAAAAATGACATGCATCTGATCGGAACCATTGTCTCAATGGAAGAAAAGACCCTTACTATCAAAACTGCTTATGCGGGAGACATATCGGTTCAGTGGGATGAAGTGGAACAAGTTCAGTCGCGAACACCGCTTTCCATTCAAGTTTTTGAGGAGGGGCAGGATTCCAACGGAGATGATTTTCTCAAAACCTCCCGTACGACTGTGACCACGTTAGGAGGAAGTGAAGGCATATCGCCCGCACAAGTGAAGACCATCAATATTCCGGAACTTCGTTATAGAGGAAACTTCGACCTGGGAGGAAATCGCACGAAGGGGAATACGGACACCACGGCTGTGAACGCCTCAACCGACAATACGGTTTGGACAGAACGACACCGTGGCCTCATGAACGGCAAATATGCCTTTGCCTCGGCCGATGGAAACAACACAGCCAAAAATGCCAGAGGCACACTCGGCTATGATTATTTTTTCACCAAAAGGTTGTTTTCCACCGCTAAAGAATATCTTGAATATGATAAGTTTCAGGGATTAAAAATCCGGAGTACGACCGGCCTGGGACTCGGCTATCAGATTTTTGATTCTCCAAGCCACAGTTTAAGTGTATCCACCGGGCCGGCGTTTGTGTATCAAAAGTTTAAAGAGACCGGGACGACCAAAACCGTTACCGCTTCGTGGGGCGTGGATTGGGAATATGATCTGATTGCAGATCGGGTACGAATTTTTCACCGTCAAAAAGGATTTCGCGACCTGGGAGTAGGAGACAGTACTGCCCTACGGTGGACATCCGAGCAGGGAGCTCGCATAGAAGTGTATGGAAAATTGTATCTGAAGGTAGCATTCGAATACCGGTACAACAGCGACCCGGAGCCAGGGAAGAAAAAATCGGATGAAGCGTTCATATGGGCCTTGGGCTATGAGTTTTCGAGTTGATTGACGGTTAGTCTCCCGCGTTTTCTCCCAACCTCTACGAACAACCACTGAACCCTCCGGCACTCGGAAATGGGTCCCCATGCTTGATCTTGACTCACATCCACTCATGAGGACATAAATCCAGGGGTCGCGAGTCATTACTTGCCGCACACCATAAGATGAAAGAACAAGCTCAGGTGGTGGAGGCCATGGGACCTCACAAATTACACCGGCAGAATTGCATCCACAAAAATTCCGGACTACAAGGTCTGTCTTCCGGAGATAGGTAGCCTATCCGGATCTCAACGAGGTTCGGGTTTATTGGGTAGAATGCGTCAGCAATACAAACCCGCTCTCTAAAAAAGGCCGGGTAATTTATTGAAAAAGTTACACTTATAACTTGACTCGACAATCATTGGCAGCACCGGTCTTATCCGTAGACTCGGGACAGACTCACTCGTCTGTTCCGGCGCCGGCTTTATCATAGTATTGCTCAGTGCGAATGGGACAGAGGCCTTTTTTTCTCACAATGGCCGTCGTGTCTCGTATCATGCCGCCATTTCCGCAGAGATAAAAAGTCACATTGCTCACTGATGCCACCTGGTTCTCCACTAATGTTGTCACTCGTCCGATGGCCCCTTTCCAACCGTTTTCCGACCGTGACAGGATTGTGATATAGCTGAAATTCGGATACCGTCGTGCAAGCGCTTCCAATTCATGTTGGTAGTAAAGATCTCGTTGGCTCCGCAAGCCCCAATACAACCTCAAAGTTCCCGCTTCAGGTTCCTCCAAGAAGGTAGAGAGCATTGAACGGAACGGTGCAATCCCGGTTCCCGTGGCCACAAAGACGAGATCTTGTCCAGGTTTCTTCTGGAGGAGAAACGATCCATTGGGTCCTTGGAAGGTTACGGGATCTCCTTCATGAAGACTGAACAAATAATTTGAGCCTGGACCATCAGGAACCCGGTTAAAGAGGAGGTTGATCCTATGACACTGACTGGGTGGGGAGGCAATCGAATACTGCCGGGGTACGTACTGATTCAATCCCGGATGCCAGACCTTCAGAGAAATCCACTGTCCCGCCTTGAAGTCGATTGCATCCGGGGCGAGAAGGTTAAGCTCCAACTCGCGGACGTCGTGGGTCAGATCCTTGACTCGACTGACCTGGGCGTGAAATTCTTGCATTATTTTGGATGCCTACCGATCGAGATAACTCTTTAGAGCGTTCCATTACACATTACCAAGCCGAAAAACCGCGTGCAAAATTTAAAGGAACATTGCCGCACCGCACACAATGAGGGCGGCTGCCCATCAGTGCCCAATTCTGGAAAGCAAAAATCACACATGCATGAGGAAGTCAGAATAAAAAAAGTGAAGATGGACAGACATAGCATCCCTTTGCCCAGAAAAACCTCCCAATGAGGAACAACAACGTGATACTCTTCAACTTATTTGCCCTATCCGCCCCAAGCTCCCATATCCTGTAATATTGGATGAATCACTCGCCATAACCAACGGGCACTTTCCCCACATTACAGAATCACCAGATTGCCTTGGGCCAACTCAAAGCCGGCTTGTCCTTTTTACCGGAACGATCCCCGCATTTTAAATTCCGGATGAATTCGTCTAGAATCAACACTCCGGGCATGACCCGATGGCCAATGCCTAATCGGACAGCGGAAATGATTCTTTTCTGTATCCCACTGACTCATTTCGATTGATTGGTTGTGGAGCCGAGCATGGACTTTCCCAAGTTTATCGAGCAGATCAAAAAAACCTATGGCATCACGAATGATTACGCCCTGGCAAAAAAACTCAAAGTGAGTCAACCTGAGGCCAACTGGTTTCGCCGCGGGAAAAAAGTACCGAATGCCACGGTATGCATCCGGATAGCCAATCTTCTCAAAAAAAATCCCGTCGAACTCTTAATCGTTGCCCAGAAGGACCGGGCCGCCCCGGAAGAAAAGAGCCATTGGGCCATGGCGCTGTCAGCCGTCGATGTCATGATGCATGTGCCGGAACGACCCAGATACATTCCCCAAAAAGTGGAGGCCATAGGCCAGGAACTCCGTCAGCTTGAATCCCAAATGCTGTCCTATGAGGGCACCATTGCGCAGAATGAAGCCATTCAACTGCTCAATACCGTGGAGTCCACCATTGATTCGATGATGGAACGATGGCAGATATGGAAACGGGACGGCCCCCTCTTTCCCAGTTATTTATTGGCAAATCAAGCAGCAGTTCGGCGGGGAGTCAAAATCCGGCGGGTGTTTATCTTCACCAGAGAGCAGATGAGCGATGCCTATCAAGTCCAAGACTGCCTTCAGGTATTAAACGATCAACGACACGCGGGGATTGCCGCGTTTTTCGGATTTCGCGAGCAGCTAGCCACGACCCTCATCTATCAACGATTGGTTGCAGAATTCCGAACCCGTGGCGTCAAAGAAGAGATCAATGCCGCGTTATTCGATAACGAAATTCTCATCTTTTCCCGCTCCTATGCCACCAGGGATTTGGGCATGAACAACAGTGGTTCGATCCCTATCACCGTCATTGACCAGTTGAATATTTCCTGGAAACCGGACCATTTACGTGATCTGAATCCAAGCCCTCTCTTTGAAACCCGCTTTGTCTTCGAATATCAAGGAGAACGCCAATTCAAAACACAACTCAGTCGGTTTCTTCGGACATACTCTGAAAACAAGGACTAATTAGGTCTTCCGGCCGCCAGGTTTTCTTCCAAATGCATTCTCATTGAGGATTATCGACTGGTCCCCAATATGGTGGATCACATTTAACAAAAGCTTTTACCTTCGGCCGCATCCAATCATCTCCCTTAAAGAAGGCGAGGGAGGTTGGGCATCTTAACCAGAAGGTACGATACTATAGGAATTTCTATCCGGCATTTCTTTTGAAGAACATTGTTGGCTTTTGGCCATAGGTTTGGGGCGCAGATCGTTTGTCTGACTCAGGATGACCGAAATCAACATTCGAGAGCTTTTATATTTATCCTACCGGTCGTCGATAAAGAGAAATTCCCGCGCAGTAGGGCCGATGTAGGAGGCTCGTGGCCGGATTAGACGATTGCGATCCTGTTGTTCGATAATATGGGCACACCACCCACTCAACCGGCTTGCGACAAAAATGGGCGTAAAGGCTTTTTGGGGGATTCCGATGAACAGGTAGACCACGGCCGTATAAAAATCAAGATTCGGAAGGAGCCCCTTTTCTTCCTTCATCGTCTGTTCAATGATTTCTGCAATCTCGTACCACCGCGTCTCGTCCGCATGGTGACCCAGCGCTTTCGCTCGTCGTTTGACGATAGCCGAACGCGGATCCTCATGTTTTAAGACTCGATGGCCAAACCCCATGACCCGTTCTTTCCGGATCAATTTGGAATGGACCCACCCTTGCGCTTTTTCCGGGTCCCGAATTACATGGAACATCTCCGCCACAGCTTCATTCGCTCCGCCATGAAGGGGGCCTTTGAGTGTCGCAATAGCCGCCGTGACAGCCCCATAGAGATCAGCCAGGGTTGAGCTCGTGACCCGACCGGCAAACGTCGAGGCATTCAATTCATGCTCGGCATAGAGATTAAGAGAAACCTCCAGTTCTTTCGCATGATCTTCCCGGAGATTCCCTGTCAACAAATACAAGAGGCTTTGGGCAAACGACTTTGTGGCCGGAGCCTGAAATAGAGGATGATCGAATCGTGTTCGAACGGCCCAGGCAAGAAGTAGAGGCATTTGTGCGAGTAACCGGACGGCCTTTCGGAGGTTCGCCTCATGGGAGATATCCTGAGCTTCAGGATCGATCATCCCGAGAAACGACACCCCGGTTCGCAGCACATCCATGACATTCGCAGAAGCTGGAACCGTTTGGAGAAATTGCCACACGACCGGGGGTAAGGATCCGGCATGAGCCAACTCGGCCTGCCACTCCTGAAGATCGCGGGATGACGGTAAATCTCCATGCAGTAATAAATATGCCACTTCTTCAAACGTCGCCTGCTCAGCCAGCTCTTCAATGGCATATCCTCGATATCGTAAACTTCCCCGCGTCTCGTCTATTTGGCAAATGGCTGATTCCCCCACCACCACCCCGTCCAGCCCGGGATTATGAACGGCCGTTTCCATGAAACACCTGCCTTTCTTTTACAGGCCTGTTAAAAATTTTGTGCCCTGAGGCGGTCCAAAGAGGCCGTCAGTTACATGCTCAGGGTTGGAAGGGTTCAACGCGCCTTCTTTCATTCCTTTGGCACACGTTCATACTTTTGATAATCCAACACCTCGTACAAGGCCTGCCTGGTTTGCATGCTATCGAGGAAAGCTTGTTGGGTCCCCTGTTTTTGTAATTCCAGAAGAGCTGCCCCGCCTGCCTTCGCCATCACACGAAATACGGTCATGGGGAACAGTACGATGTGATATCCCATTCCGGAGAATTCCTTGACGGTCATATAGGGAGTTTGCCCCCATTCAGTCATATTGGCGACCAGAATACCCCCGGAATATTTCAAAGCTTTGACTGCCGCCTGAAATTCTTCCGCTGACTGCAGGGCCTCGGGGAAAATCGCATCAGCGCCGGCTGCCCTGTAAGCTCGAGCTCTCTCAATGGCCCCATCCAGACCTTCCACAGACCGGGCATCCGTCCTCGCAATGATGACAAGATCCCGGTCCTGTTTGGCTTCAACTGCCGACTGAATTTTTTGACACATACCCTCACAGGAAATCAGGGTTTTTCCGGGCAAATGGCCGCAACGTTTTGCCAACACCTGGTCTTCCAATTGGATTCCCACCGCTCCGGCTGATTCTAATTCCTGAACCGTGCGATACACCTGGTGCCTGTCTCCAAAGCCCGTATCGGCATCGATAATGACCGGAATTTGAACCCTCTGAGTCACGTACCGGGTTTCTGTCACCACCTCCGTCATCGTTAATAGCCCGATATCGGGTAGTGCCCGGGAAGCCGCCAGACCCGCCCCCGAGAGGTATGCTGCCGGAAAACCGGCATCCTCAACCAATCGAGCCGAAAACGCATTAAATACACCCGGCACCGCCAGCGTGTCCCGTTGAAGCTCCGCTCGAAAGCGGCGCGCCCGACTCTGGGAGGTTATGGGTTTCCCACTCATCGTCAATCCACAACTGGTAATGCCGACACCAGGACATTCACGTCTTTCAGACGGTCCAGTTCCCAAACGGTTTGGATAACGTTCGTTATATCTTTCCGGCCGATTTTCCGTGAAGACAACTTCTGAAACTTCAATTCAAGTTCGCGATCGGTGAGCGGGCGTCGTGGATGACCTTTGGGATGGTCAATCTGGGCCGTGAACGTCCTGCCGTCCATCAGGGTGACATCAATTCTGTTGGCCATGGCATCCGGATAACGCTCGGAAAACTCTTTGACCTCTTCAACACGGATTTTCTGCATCAGATTCAACAGAACGGTATCGTTCAGGCGATGCGGGGAAAATGACCTGGGAGCTATTTCTCCATCCGTCAGGGCGACTGCAACGCAAAAAGGGAGACTATGATCAGCAGTCTCACGGGTTTTGGGATGCCACTTTTCCTGATCCCGTCCAATAATTTCGATCGCCACGTCACCACTGCCGACAATAATTGCTTTGATTCGGTGGGCAGGGTATTCCCCACACGCAGCAATCAGTTGTTCCCGAATGGCGAATGCCGCCTCCACCGCCGACTGAGCATGATATTCCACCGGATGGGGCTTGATGTAGGTGTCAAGAATTTTATAGGAAGAGCCGTGGCGGCCTCCCATTTCGGGTAAAGAGAATGGTCCGGAAATCACCTTCATAAATCCCTTTTCTCCTTCAAACATGGCCTCCGGTCCGGTCATACCCTCGCGAGCCGCCAATCCTGCAAAGATTCCGTTCCGGCTTGCATTGGCAAACGCGCAGGCTTTCCATAGGGAAACTTCCCCCACTCTGGTCTGCCGCAGTGCTCCAGCCGTGATCCCCGCCAGATTGAGCGCATGTACGGTCTGTATTTTGGAGAGCTTGAGCAGCCTGGCTGTGGCAACCGCAGTAGAAAACGCTCCGTAGGTGACGTGATCCCATCCTCGGGGGCGAAGCGCGGCTGCGTCACAAAGACGGCACTGAACCTCATAGGCCAGCACGATGGACTGAATAAACTGCCGGCCATGAACATGAAGACTTTCGGCAACCGCCAGACAGGCAGGAATATTGTCTGAAGGATGCGCGGGTTCCCTGGAGAGGTAGGTATCGTTGCAGTCGAGATACCGTACCGCTGTGCCATTCGCAAAGGCGGCCAGATCCGGACTGGTTCGATGACGGGTTCCCCATACTGTTGCCCCGTCTTTGACCATCACTTGAGTCGCCAGCCGCCTGGCAATCCTGCATGGGGGTGCGATGATGGCACCATACGCACAGGCCAGACTATCCAAGACCCGTCGCTTCACCTCATGAATCACTTCCGGAGGAAGACTCCGAAAGGTCAAAAACTCCGCATACTCGGCCAGGCGTTCAGCCAGCATCATCGCCTCTTGCCCTGAGATCGGACGGCATCTCCTTCCAGGAAAAGAATTCCTCTCCGGCTCGACAATTCGGACAGTTCTGAATTTCCCATTGAGGCATCGTCACATTCGTCCCATAGTAAAATGGATAGCGAGACATCAAGTCGTCCATTAATGGGAATTGGCCGCTGTCCCGACGGGCAAATACCATCATTCCTACGACATGGCCGCCATGTTCGCTCACAATGGTTTGGAGTTTGTTGACACAACTCCCTCGCGCGGTGACATCATTCATCACCACAAAATTATCCCCTTTTTGTATCGAGCCTTCGGGAATCTCCACCCCAATCTTTCCTGTATCGTAATTGAAAGGAGCAGACACCACTTTCATCGCCATTTGAGGGGTGATGATTGTCGCAATACCCTCTGCCAACAATCGTGCATCCGAGGCGGGCACAAGGAGTCCGTCGATTTTATGGTGTTGGCTCAACCCTAGAACCCAGTGGCCCATATCCTCAGTGATAACGGAAAGCAGATCCGGATCGCGTGCGATGGACTCAAATCCTAAATAGGTCGCGGTATGGTGGCCCGACACGACTGATACATGCGTATCGAACAGCACCGCCATTGAATCGCGAAGTATCCGAATGACCTCGTGTTTCGACAAGGACGAGGTTGGGGACTCCCGGACTATCGATTGAAGACGTTCTTCGACGATTGAATCCGCGTAGAGCCTTCGCTGATAATCGACCAAATCCGATATGCGCTTCTGATTCTCAAGCACCAGATTCATATTCAATGCTCCTTGGTAATCGTTGTTTTCAATGTTCCAATAGGCTGAATTTCCAGCTCCACGACATCATCCGGCTGTAAAAACCGATCCATCTCTAATCCACACCCCCCACCCACGGTTCCAGAACCGAACACTTCGCCGGGGTAGATCGTTTCTCCCCTGGACACATGTTCAATCATTTGAGCGAACGACCAGTAAATGGTTCCAAACGACCCTTTCGACCAGACTTCTCCGTTGACACGAGCCACCATGGCCAGCTGCTTCAGGTCTGGAATCTCATCCGGCGTCACCAGGCAGGGTCCCAACGCCGTGGCAAAATCCTTTCCCTTCGCGGGTCCAAGCCGACAGGCCATTTCCAGGAATTGAACATCCCGCGCACTAAAATCATTCATGATGGTATAGCCGGCAATGTAGTCCCACGCCTTATCCGCCGTAATATCTCTCCCCTTTCGACCAATGACACAGGCCAACTCCAGCTCATAATCGAGTTTTTGTGTCTGTAACGGCCATGCCAGACCATCTTCGGGCCCGATGATGGTCTGTGGATTGCCTTTATAATAGACCGGAGCCTTGTACCACTCCGGGGGTATGGGTTGACCTCGTTTTTTGGAAGTCGCGGCGATGTGCGCCTCAAAGGCAATAAAATCACGAAGAAGAGGGGGATGAGGGATCGGCGCAAGCAACGAAACCTCTTCCCTGTTATAGACAATCGTTTCACCATCAGGGCCATGGACCACATGATCGTTGTCACTGATATAGTGAAAGGCTTCCCGGGCTCTATTCATCGCCGACACTTCCCCCTGAAGGAGTTCCAGCATAGAGGACGGGACTCCCGATGTGGCAAGCCTGTAGGGTTGAGACTCCCCTAGATCCGCCAGCATCCGCGTGTACGCCATGTTCAGATCCACGATAGACCCATGGTGGAATGCTCCGACCCGTGCAAACTTTCCGACTGGTGTGTGAACCTGGAAGGTGACAAGTTTCATGGTGTGCTCCAACTCATGGAATAGTTTTTTAATTCAACAGCCTCAGCCTCAAGCATCACGGAGAAGGGCTGCTGTGACTCCACCATCACGGCAATTTCATTCGTCTGGGTTTGTGTTTTACTGGCCTCAACCGCGCCTGAATGGGGTCCATGATGTATGCCCTGAGGATGCAAAGTCATCGTTCCCGGATGGATGCCCGACCGGCTGAAAAAATTTCCCTCGTGATAAAACAGGACTTCGTCAAAATCCGTATTCCGATGATAAAAGGGAATTTTCAATGCACCAGGCTCACTCTCCAGCGGCCTGGGGGCAAACGTCGATATCCACACTCTTCCCGCCTGGAAGGTCGCGTGGACGCTCGGAGGCAAATGATAGCGGGGACTGGTCACTGGCCGAAAATCCCGAACGTTGAGTTTCGTCGGCCAAACCTCTCCCTTCCACCCCACGACATCCACTGGAGGAAAAGGATAAAACACCTTGGTATAGGCTCCATCACGTTTGATGCGAAGCTCCCATTCATGTTGACGATTGGTGGTGACAGGCGCTGAAAGTTCGGGAACCCCAAGGACCTCGGGATCAAATAGGGCATGCTGTCCCAACAAACCCCGTTCGGGCAGCATGACAGGCTCAGAAGTTTCGATGATCAACATGACACCGGGTCCTTCTTCCACAACCATCCGGTAGGTCGTCCCTTTGGGAATGACCAGATAGTCTCCGGGTTCATACGCCAGCACGCCGTAATCGGTTTCCACCAGACCACGGCCTTTATGCACAAAATACACCTCATCGCCATCCGCATTCCGAAAATAATACGGCATTGTTTCTTTCCGGCGGGAAATAGACAGCCGGGCGTCCGGACTTCGTAATATTTCCAGCGGTCGGCTTTCCCCGGAGAAAAAATCTGAAGGGGTCAGGTCGCTGCACTGGAAGGCGCGAGGCCGGCAGGGCCCATCGATGCGAAGCCAGTTGGTCGGAGGATGCAATCGGTACAGATGGGAAGCCGGACCGGCAAATCCCTGGCGTCCATGTTCCTCTTCATACAGCCCTGATGGAATATTGACGTGCGCTTGCCGGGGTGATTGACCTTTCCGTGTTAAGTACATGGGGTCCTCTCTGCCATCATGAATCCGCCATGGCCGCTTATGGAATATGCTCAAAGTCAATAATGGTCTGTTCCACGCCTTGCGTTTGATCCCGTTCAATATCCTGATATAAGGACTCGACGGTGCTCTTCACAAAAGTCTTTGACTCCTCCTGTCCCTGCTTTCGCTGAGTCAGTTCAAAGAAAATCCCACTACCGGGAAACAGTGGATACGTAAAACGCTGAAGGAGCGGACCGAATCCATCTCGACCTTCCTTTACGGGTCCACTGAACTTCACGCCATGGGCTTCCCATTCCTGGCACACGGTTTCGATATCGTCTACTTCCAATGCAACATGCTGAATACCCGGGCCAAACCGTTCCACAAACTCCGTAATCTGTGATTTCCCGGTTTTATCCCGGCCTTGCATGAGGGCCACTCGAATATTGTTTCGTTGAACCACAATAGTATCCATGCTCGACCTGTCGGATCCCACATCATCGGCAGACCAGATCGTTCGGAAACCAAGAATGTTGTTGAACAGGTGTTCGGCAGCATGCAGATCATTCACGCAGAGTGTAATGTGATCAATTCCAACCGTGTCACCCATTGGCTTCTCCTTCCATATCAGTAATCGGAAACGAATCCTGCAGACCTTTCATGTTTTCCAGCTACCTCGGTCCGTTGCGACTTAGCCGACAATACAATTGCAATTTACCATTAAAAAATAAATTTTGGCAATCTTTAAATACTTTTAGTTATAAAGGCTCTCACCTTGCATCCCTTTAATACACAATCATTGCTTGTTTCCCATAAAAGTTTTATTATGATAATAATATTTTATCATTTCATTTTCGACTGACAATAACTACATACTAAGAAAGACTTACATAACGAAGAAGGAGGCCACCATGTCAGGATTTTATCGTGAAATGCGGAATTTCGTACTTCATCATGGTGCCATCAACAACTCATATCTGAATTGGTTTAAGAAGGGTGTCGCATCCAATGAAGAGCTCTATGCTTTTGCGGTGGAGTTTTATAACTTTGCCCGATTCTTTCCAAAAATTCTGGTCGCACAACTGGTCAATACCGAAGACGAATCCGTCGCGGATGAATTGACGCGGGTCTTGTATTCGGAATTAGGGGAGGGAAACCCTGAGAACAGGCATGAGTTGCTTTATCGGCATTTCCTCCGTTCCATCGACATCGATCTTCATCAAGCCCTCACCACACCGATGATGCCTTCCACCCGGGCCTATATCGAAGGAATGGAAGAATTGTATAGCAGCGGGAACCATGAACAAGCTCTGGGTGCTTCCTTTGGCCTGGAAAACATGGCCATCACCATGTGGGACCACCTCATTCCGGGCTTACAGTCTTTGCGCCGTGAAAGATTCCCTGGGATTGATTTGAGGTATTTCACCTTCCATCGTGAACTGGAATCCACTCATGAGGAGGCCATGGTCCATGCCGTTGCCGCCATGGAAGGACATGGCTCTATTCAGGGGACTCTCTCCATCCAGGAACGACAGAATTTTCACGACGGCGTTCGTCAGGTTCTGAACTTTTTAGAGGGGTTCTGGATGGGTCTTGAGCGTCAACGAAGGATAACCAACTCTAACCACCACGGAACGCATTCCAGGAACAGGCATGTCACACTCGGTGATGCGCGATGATAGAACCTTGGTGAAGGATGATAACAGCTATTGCTCACAAGACCTCATGCCAATCCGGGGATGAAGTACTTAAAGGGTAAAACGGATGATTGAAACAATTTCCTTGAATAAACATATTCAAGAAGCCCATCGGAACGAAAACCCGCTCCTCGACATCCCCTTTTCTTCGTTTGCACAATTTTTTCATCAACGGGTGACCGATCCGGCACTCAGGAGAGATGTGTATTTAACCTATTACGACGATTCCGGGATGGTTCGAAGCTATACCTATGAGGAGTTCGAAAACGCCGTCTATCGAACTGTGACCTTCCTGCGTGAGCAACTGGGGGTCCACCGTGGGGATCGCATTGTCACCCTGCTGTTCAATCATGACTCGACCGTGGTGATGTATTATGCGGCATGGGTCCTTGGAGCCGTGGTTGTGCCGATTGACATCAATGAATCTGAAGACCGTCGCTTCTACATTCTGGAACATTCAGAGGCCTCTGTGGCCTTTTGCTGGGGAACCGAATACGAAGCCCTTCAGGATATCCAGAATCGACTGCCCCATCTTCGGCATCTCGTCTCTCTCGGAAATGGAACCTCACCCCTCATGGACATATTGGGTCACCCTCGCCCTGCCCAGACACCCAATCGCGGGTCTCTCGATCAAGCTGCTCTCCAGGATGAAGCATTGATTGTCTACACCTCCGGAACGACGGGACCGCCAAAAGGAGTCGTGCTCACGATCGAAAATCTTCTCGTCGATGCCCACGGCATTGCAAGATGGCACGGACTGGAAAGAAGTCATTGCCTCATGTGCGTGCTGCCGATCCATCATGTGAACGGGATCGTGGTCACGCTCATCACGCCATTTTACGGAGAGGGTAGATCCGTGCTGAACCGGCGTTTTCACCAGTCCGCGTTTTGGAACCGAATCCAGGATGAAAGGGTGACCTGCGTGAGCGTGGTCCCTACCATTCTGGAGTTTTTGCTGGAAGGAAGCCGGAATAACCGGCAATACCGGCTTGATCATTTTCGTGGATTGATTTGCGGAGCCGGCCCTCTCTTGAAGGACACGGTGTCACGGTTTGAGCATCAATTTCTTGCTCCTGTTCGCCATGGCTACGGACTATCTGAAACCACGTGTTATTCCAGTTTTCTTCCCGTCAACCTTTCCCAACAGGAACACAGACACTGGCTCACGGACTATGACTATCCATCCATTGGCCTCGCGATTCCTTACAACGACATGGCAATTCTCGATCCCCAAGGACACCCGGTCGACGAGATGGAAAAGGGGGAAATTTGTATCCGCGGACAAACGGTGTGTTCAGGTTACTTAAAACGACCGGATGCCAATGAGGAAAGTTTCCGGTGGGGATGGTTCCGGTCGGGCGATGAGGGGTTCTTCGTTCGTGATCAGGCTGATCGCCCGTATTTTTTCATATCCGGGCGGCTGAAGGAATTAATCATCCGTGGCGGTGTGAACATTTCACCCTTGGAAATTGATGAAGTACTCAGAGGACACCCTTCCGTCAAATTCGGTATGGCCGTTTCATTCGAAAACCGTTTTTACGGAGAAGAAATTGCCGGATACCTCGTGGTCAAAGAACATATGCCGCAACCTTCGGAGGATGAGATGGTCACATGGTGTCGCAAGGCATTGCCCTTTGCCAAGTGTCCCAAGGTCTTCATGTTCGGCCAGGAAGTGCCCTATACGACCACGGGGAAGCCCAAACGTTTGGAATTAAAGGCAAGGTTGAGCCCGGCATTGGCACGCTACCGCGACGTCCAATTCCGCTCTTTCCAGCGGGGCTCGACGCCAAAACATCAGACGGCTTGAGGAGGTCGTCAGCGAATAGGAGAGTGACATAACGTATCACCCATACAACACCCAATGACCGACAAGAGGTTAACTTTTCATGTCTAGCCAAAAGGAGAGTGTTATGGAGATTTCACAATCTGAATTTCTCCACCTCTATTATTTCCTTAAACTCACCAGAGCGTTGGAGGAACGAGTCACTACGCTGTACCGCCAAGGTCGCATCGTCGGTGGAGCGTATACCAGCCATGGAATGGAGGCGATATCGGTGGGCTATGCTTCCGCCCTGCAGGCCGATGATATTATCGCGCCCTTCCACCGGGATATGGGCGCGTTTTTAGTCAGAGGCATTACGCCGGGTGAGATTTTAGCTCAGTATCTTGGAAAGCGCACCGGACCCACCAAGGGGAAGGACGGCAATGTGCACATGGGCGACTTGAAACGTGGCATCATCGCCTTTGTCAGCCATCTGGCCGACAATCTTCCCGTGGCGACCGGAGCGGCATTGGCATTTAAGCTCCGTGGTGAATCCCGTATTGTCGCCGCGAATACCGGAGATGGGGGGACCAGTCGCGGAGATTTTCATGAAGCGTTGAACTTCGCGTCCGTTCGCCGGCTGCCGGTGGTATTCTTTTGCAATAACAACCAATACGCCTACTCCACCCCGCTTCATTACCAGATGGCCATCAAAGATGTCGTTGAACGCGCAAAAGCCTATGCCATACCAGGCGAAATTGTAGACGGCAACGATGTCGCTTCCGTCTATCTCATCGCTCAACGGGCATTTCAACGCGCCAGAGACGGAGGGGGACCCACCTTTATCGAATGTAAAACCATGCGTATGCACGGGCATTCGGAGCATGATTCCGCTAAATATGTGCCTCGAGAACTCCTGGAAGAGTGGAAGAAGAAAGATCCCATCCTGAATGCGGAACGTCGCCTGAAAAAATTGGGGTATGCCGGTCAACGGGAGTTCCAGGAAATTCATATGAGGGTGGAAAAGGAAATTGAAACTGCCCTGGAGTTCGCGGAACAAAGCCCTCTTCCCGACGGTCCGGAAGCGTTGGAGGGCGTCTATGCGACCAATCCCGTGGAGGTACTGATATGACCACATCCGCTATCGCACATGAAGTGACCTATCTGGAGGCTATTTCGCAAGCCCTTGATGAGGAAATGAGTCAGGATGAACGCGTCTTTCTTATGGGGGAGGATATCGGCCCTTACGGTGGGGCCTTTCGTGTTACAGAAGGGTTTCAAGACAAGTATGGTGAATGGAGAGTGCTGGATACGCCCCTGGCTGAATCGGGAATTGTCGGGGCTGCGATTGGAGCGGCGATGATGGGCATGAGACCTGTGGTGGAAATGCAATTTGCGGATTTCATTTCCTGTGCGTTTGATCAAATCACCGAGATGGCCGCGAAGAATCATTATCGGTGGGGAGCAGAGGTGCCCATGGTCATTCGCGCACCCTACGGGGGAGGGACCCATGGAGGCCCGTTCCATTCCGTATGCCCGGAAGCCTGGTTCTTTCATACCCCCGGGTTGAAACTGGTAGCTCCCTCAACTGCTTATGACGCCAAAGGATTGTTGAAGGCCGCGATCCGGGATCATAACCCCGTCATTTATTTTGAGCATAAATTTCTGTACCGGCGGGTGAAAGAGGTGCTTCCTGCTGAAGATTATATCGTCCCGATCGGAGAGGCGGAGATCAAACGAACAGGAAGCGAGATATCCGTCATCACCTATGGAGCCATGGTCCACGTGGCATTAGAGGCAGCAGAGGCCTTGGATCAGGAAGGAATCGACATGGAGGTCGTAGATCTTCGCACCCTGAGCCCTCTTGATACCGATACGGTCAAAGACTCTGTTCGAAAAACGGGCAAAGTGATTATTCTCCACGAAGATACAAAGACCGGAGGCATCGGTGGTGAGATTGCCGCAATGCTGGCTGAAGAATGCTTCAACTCGCTTGATGCACCGATTATGAGGATCGCAGCCCCCGATATTCCCGTGCCCTACAGTCCCCCGCTGGAGAATTTTTTTCTTCCGAAAGCTCATGATGTTATCACCGCCGCCCGACAATTGGCGGCCTATTGATTCAAACATGGGAGCAATTCATGGCCACCGACATCGTCATGCCGCAATTAGGTGAAAGCATTGCCGAAGGCACCATCGTAAAATGGCTGGTTCCGCTGGGGGGACAGATAAAAAAAGATGAATCCCTGTTAGAGGTGGAAACAGACAAAGTCGCATTGGATATTCCTTCCCCGGCGAACGGAGCCTTAACCGAGATTTTGATTCAGGAAGGGCAAACGGTCCCGGTGGGCACCCTCCTTGCGCGACTCGATTACTCTTCCGAAACCGGAAACGGTGATTCCGCGACAAGCACCATTCAATCACCGGTATCATCTGGTCACGGCCATGCAACGTTCTCTGGATCCCCGGATCTCCTTTCACCCGCTGTTCGAGACCTTGCTGCCAAGCACCAGGTGGACCTCAGCCGCATCACCGGAACCGGCATGAATGGACGGATTACCAAGAAGGACGTCCTGGAATTTCTGGATAAGCAAGGCCGTCCCGGAAAAGAGTCCGGCAATCCGCTAACGGGACAGCCCGCAGCACTGCCTTCTTCCCCTGAAGAAGAGCTGATTCCCCTGAGTTCCATGCGACGAACGATTGCTGAACGCATGATCAAAAGTCGACAGACCGCAGCCCACGTGGTGACGTTCTTTGAAGCCGACTTTACAACCATCGAACCCGCCAGACAGGAGCTCCATCTGACTTATCTGCCTTTTGTGATCAAGGCGGTCACGCAGGGAATCAACGCATTTCCGATTCTCAATTCCTCCTGGTCTGCCAAGGGCCTGATTATCAAACATGCCATGCATATCGGGGTAGCTGTCGCTGTCGAGGAAGGATTATTGGTTCCCGTTGTCAAACATGCCGATCAAAAAGATCTTCGGCAATTAGGCACAGAAGTGGCCGATCTGTCTCAACGGGCACGCAGCAAACAACTCCAGCCCGAGGAAGTCCAAGGAGGGACCTTCACCATCACGAATCATGGAGGGACCGGCAGCCTCTTCAGCACCCCGATCATCAACCAACCGCAAATTGCCATTCTTGGCGTTGGCGCTGTTCAGCGGCGAGCAGTGGTCGTGAACGAGTCCATAGAAATTCGCCCCATGGCCTACTTGAGTCTGGCCTTTGATCATCGGGTCATCGATGGAGCCACGGCCGATCAATTCATGCTCATGGTGAAATCTGTTCTGGAACAACCCTCCTGGGAGGTCGCCCCATGACTGAGACCAAACACGCGGTCATTGTGAGTGCCGTCCGCACTCCCATGGGAAGCTTTCAGGGCGTCTTCAGCCCGGTTCCCGCTACGAAACTCGGAAGCCTGGCCATTGCCGAAAGCTTACGTCGCGTTCACCTGTCAGGAGCGTTGGTGGACGAGGTCTATATGGGGTGCGTGCTGGCTGCCGGCCTTGGACAGGCACCCGCGAGGCAAGCCGCCCTTGGAGCCGGTCTGCCCGACTCGGTTGGCGCCACCACCATCAACAAGGTCTGCGGATCCAGTCTCATGGCCATCATCATGGCGACTCAAGCCATCAAATTAGGGGAAGCCCGCATTCTGGTTGCCGGAGGCATGGAAAGCATGACCGGTGCCCCCTACCTCCTGACCAGGGCCCGACAAGGCTATCGACTGGGCCATGGGGAACTGGTGGATAGCCTGATTAAGGATGGACTTTGGGACGTCTATAACGATTTTCACATGGGTCAGGGTGGGGAACTCTGTGCGTCAAAGTATCAACTGAGCCGGCAGGCTCTTGATGACTTTACGATTGAAAGCTATCGCCGGGCCCGCATGGCCATTGCGACCGGCGCATTCAAACCGGAAATCGTTTCCGTCGAAGTGCCTCAAAAAAAAGGTGACCCCCTTCTCGTCACAGACGATGAGGAACCGAATCGCGTGAATCTTGAAAAACTTGCCGGTTTGAAGCCGGTGTTCAAAGAAGACGGCGTGTTGACAGTCGGCAATTCTCCATCCTGCAATGATGGTGCGGCAGCCCTTGTTCTGATGGAAGAGAGAGAGGCCGAACGCCAGCGCATCAAACCGTTGGCAAGAATCATCGGCTATGTCGGCGCCGCATTAGCACCCGAGTGGTTTACCATCGCCCCGGTTCACGCCATCCAAAAAGTTCTGAAGCAGACAGGTCTGACCATCGAGCAGATTGATCTCTTTGAAATCAATGAAGCCTTTAGCTCGGTGTCTCTTGCCATTAACCGGGAACTCAACCTGGACCCGGCGAAAGTCAATGTAAACGGAGGCGCGGTGGCGCTTGGCCATCCAATCGGAGCCACCGGCGCACGAATGATGACCACCCTGCTGTATGCCCTGGAAGCCAGAGGTGGCCGCTTGGGACTTGCCAGTCTCTGTATTGGTGGAGGCGAAGCCCTGGCTGTCGTGATCGAACGCATGACCTAGCTCATGGAATTCGCGACCCCGGTCACGTTTCTGTTTGAACTGAAGGAGAAGCGCACATGCCATCACAGCCCATTCAAACCATTGGGGTCGTAGGAGCCGGCCAAATGGGTGCGGGCATCGCGTTCGTATCTGCGCTCGCAGGCTGTGAGGTCTTCCTTTACGATATCCACACCGCATCTCTGGAAGCCGCTCTTGAACGCATTCACAAGGGATTCGCCAAACAAATTCAGGAGGGCATCATCCAGGCTTCGAAGGGCGAGGCGGCCCTCAAACGAATCCGGACCACCCAATCCCTTGGAGACATGACTGATCGTCACCTGATCCTGGAAGCCGCCCCCGAAAATTTGGAAATGAAATGCGAGCTGTTCCGACAGCTTGGCGCAATCTGCAAACCGGATGTGATCCTGGCCAGCAATACCTCCTCGATATCCATCACAAAATTAGGGGCCATGTCGGGGCGGGACGCTCAGGTGGCCGGCATGCATTTTATGAATCCTGTCCCGGTCATGAAATTGGTCGAACTCATTCGAGGGTTGCGAACCAGCGATGAGACCATCTCGCTTCTCGCCGGCCTTGCCGACCGCATGGGAAAAGTTGTGGTGGAATCCAAAGATTTTCCGGGATTCATCGTCAATCGCCTGCTCATGCCGATGGTCAATGAAGCCATTTTTGCGTTCGCCGAAGGCATCGCGACCGCCGACATGATCGACAAGGCGATGACCCATGGCACCAACCACCCCGTAGGGCCACTGGCCTTAGCCGATCGGATCGGTCTGGATACCGTGCTCAACATTTGCGAAATTTTATTTCAAGAATTCGGCGATCAAAAGTTCCGCCCGTGTCCGCTTCTCCGAAAATATGTTGAGGCGGGTTGGTTGGGTCGAAAGTCAGGAAGAGGATTTTACACCTATCAACCTTGATCCCCTTGTCAGGATATGACGCCATGAAGATTGCTCACGAATCACCGGTGGTCCATCAGAAAGGTTCGACTGAAGAAGGTCCTGTCGCTCACCATGGTCAGGATCGAAAGACCTCCGGTACGTCCTTGTCCGGAATGCCGATTGCCGATCGGTATACGCAGGATGACCTCAAAGATTGGGACCCTGCACGTGACCTCGGGCATCCTGGAGACTTCCCCTACACGCGTGGGATTCATCCGACAATGTACCGCGGTCGGCTATGGACGATGCGGCAATTTGCGGGATTCGGGACGGCTCAGGACACGAATGCCCGCTTCAAATACCTCCTGGATCAGGGGCAAACCGGTCTGAGCGTCGCATTTGATATGCCGACCCTCATGGGGCTTGATTCCGACAATCCGCAGGCTCTTGGGGAGGTGGGCTATTGTGGAGTTGCGGTCTCGTCACTGGAAGATATGGCCACACTCTTCGACGGCATCCCTCTGGATCGGGTATCGGTCTCCATGACGATCAATGGCCCGGCCGCCGTGATATTCGCCATGTATCTCACCCTGGCTGAACGGCAAGGCATCCCGCTGAACCGGCTCAATGGCACCCTTCAAAACGATATTCTCAAAGAATATATCGCACAAAAAGAATGGTTGTTTCCGCCTGCTCCCCATATGCGGTTAATTACGGACACCATCGGCTACTGCAGTGAACACGTGCCGAAATGGCACCCTATCAGCATCAGCGGGTATCACATTCGTGAAGCAGGATCCACCGCCGTACAGGAACTGGCCTTTACCCTGTATGACGGGCTGACCTATGTCGAGGCCGCCGTCCGGGCAGGATTGCCGATCGATGCCTTTGCCCCGCAACTGTCCTTTTTCTTTAATTCGCATAACGACTTTTTTGAGGAAATTGCCAAGTTTCGAGCTGCACGACGCATATGGGCGCAGGAAATGAAAAACCGGTACAATCCCAACAATCCCCGCTCGCTCCAACTTCGCTGCCATGCCCAGACAGCAGGGTGTTCCCTCATGGCCCAGCAACCCATGAACAATGTGGTGCGCACAACCCTCCAGGCGCTGGCAGCCGTGCTCGGTGGCACTCAATCGCTCCATACCAATTCCATGGATGAGACACTGTCACTCCCCACTCAAGAAGCCGTCACGCTGGCGTTACGCACCCAACAGATCATTGCCCATGAAAGCGGGGTCACCAACACGGTTGATCCTCTGGCGGGTTCCTATTTCATTGAACATCTCACCAACCGGATGGAGGAAGGTGCCCGCGAATACTTTCGCAAGCTGGATGCCATGGGAGGCATGTTGGCCGCTATCGAACGGGGGTTCCCACAACGAGAGATTCTGGAAGCGTCCCAGCATTACCAGGAGGAAATCGACCGGAAAGAACGCATCATCGTCGGTGTCAATGAGTACGTTGAATCGGAGCAGTACACCATTCCCACCCTGCGAATCGGCAAGGAAGTCGAAGAGTATCAGCGGGAACGCTTGCGCTCCTTCCGCGCCAAACGGGATTCCAAGAAAGTGTCTGAAGCGCTGCATGAAATTCAATGGTTCGCACAATCCGGCGAAAATCTTCTGCCCCATCTGATGCACGCCGTCCAGGCCAGGGCCACATTGGGAGAAATGTGTGGAGCCCTAAAGGAAGTTTTTGGAACCTATCGTGAACCGGTTGTCTTATGAAATGTTGTCGCAACCGAGGACCACAAGGCATGTTGGCGTTCATGACTCCATTTGCCAGGAGGTACCAGTGCAAACCGGTATACGGATTTCACCAATGCTCCTGTAGCCGAGACCACCTTTCCTCAAAACAGAAGGGACCAATCCTGTGAAACTCGGACAATTTAACATTTATCCTGTGACAGACGGCCGGTTCAGGCTTGACGGCGGAGCGATGTTCGGGGTGGTCCCCCGGGTGCTCTGGGAGAAATGTTGTCCGGCCGACGATCACCACCGCATCCCGCTCAGCTTGACCTGTCTGCTGATCCAGGCACACGGGAAGAACATCCTCGTCGATACGGGACTTGGCTCAAAACATGACCAAAAATTTCATCGGATGTTTGCCGTGGAACAAGCCTCCTCACTTTCTGATTCCTTACACCACTTCCGCCTTGCCCCGAAGGATATCGATATGGTGATCAACACCCATTTGCACTTCGATCACGCCGGAGGCAACACGCGGTGTGATGAAAAAGGACAGACGATCCCGACGTTTCCAATGGCCCGCTATCTGGTGCAACGCGGAGAATTTGAAGATGGCATCAAGGCGAATGAACGGACCAAGGCCAGTTACCGTCAGGAAAATTTCATTCCTATTCTGGAACATCACCAGTGTGAATTTGTCACAGGCACGACCGAGTGGCTGCCCGGTGTCTCGATGGTGGTCACCCCCGGCCATACCAAATACCACCAAAGCGTCAAGATTGAATCCGAAGGCCACACGGCCTTCTTTTTAGGCGATTGTATCCCCACGGTCTCTCACCTGCCCCTCCCCTATATCATGGGCTACGACCTCTTTCCGCTACAGACGCTCGAAACCAAACGATGGATTCTGGACCAAGCCTACGAAGAAGGATGGCTCCTGATTTTCGAACATGACCCCCGGATTGTGATGGGGTATATCCACAAAGACCCAGAAGGCAAATATTTCCTGAAACCTGCAGAGGAAGCGAGAACAGCATGACCACAGCGACGACGCCCATTCGAGTCCTCATCGGAAAGGTTGGTTTGGACGGCCACGACCGCGGGGTGAAACTGGTAGCCCGGGCCCTGCGAGACTCCGGCGTGGAAGTCATTTATACCGGGTTACATCAAACCCCCGAGCAGGTCGTCAATATCGCCATTCAAGAAGACGTGGACGCGATAGGCCTGAGCATTCATTCCGGTGCCCATACCTCTCTGTTTCCACGGGTACTGGAATTGCTGAAAACGCATCATGCCGAGGATATCGTCGTCTTCGGTGGAGGCATTATCCCCTCTGATGATGTCGGCCCTCTGATGGAAACCGGTGTGCGGGCCTTGTTCCCTCCCGGCACCTCGATGTCACGCATTGTGGAATTCGTGAAAGGACTGCCCCGATGAGACCGGTCTATATGATCAGCGGCGGGATCACCAAATTCGCCAAAGCCCATCCGGATAAAGATTTTCGTCTGATGGTCAAAGAAGCCTATGACGCCGCCCTCCAGGACGTGCCCGACTTATCGAAAGACATGATTGATGGTGGGGTCGGCTCCTATTTTTCAGACCATTTCACCCGACAGCTCCAAGCCGCCAGCATGGCGCATGATTATCTGGGACTGTGCCCCAAACCGTCAAAACGGGTCGAAGGGGGCGGAGCGACGGGAGGCCTGTGCTTTCAATCGGCCTGGGAAGCGATCGCCTCTGGGCGAATGCATTGCTGTGTGGCGTATGGATTTGAAACCATGTCACGGGTCAACACATGGAAGGGCAACGAATTTATTGCGTTGGCTTCCGATACGAATTTCGACTTTCCGGTCGGCGGGTTTTACAGCGGGTACTATGCCATGATGGTTAATCGCCATATGCATGAATTCGGCACCACGGTTGAACAGATGGCCATGGTCTCCGTCAAAAATCATCTGAATGCCTTGTACAATCCCTATGCACAGAAGGCGAAACGTCTCACCGTCAAACAGGTTCGGGAATCGCCCATGGTGGCCAGCCCATTGACCATGGAAGATATCTGCACCATGTCCGATGGAGCAGCCGTCTGCATTCTGGCTGACGAAACCATTGCGGAACAGGTCTGTGACCGGCCCGTCCACATCACCGGCATAGGATCAGGATCAGGATCCATGCGCCTGGCTGACCGGCCGCATGGAAAAGTTCCACTGCTTCCACACGAGCAGGAATCCGATTATGCCCGGCTCAAATACCCCGGGGTGCATTCCTTTCGCGGGGGGCGTATGGCAGCCAAGCTGGCCTACGAAATGGCGGGCATTCGGAATCCATTGGAAGAATTAAGCTTTGTCGAACTTCACGACGCGTATACCTCCTCTGAAATTCAAACCTATGAAGACCTGGGGTTGTGTAAATATGGGGAAGGCGGCAGGTTTATTGAAAAGGGTATCCCGTTCATGCCGGGGATTGAGTATGGCTTATCGTTATCGGAGCAAGGGGGACTTCCCGTGAATCCATCCGGGGGACTGCTGGCCTGCGGCCATCCGATCGGAGCCACAGGTTTGATGCAAGCTGTCTTTGCGTTTTGGCAATTACAAGGCACGATCGAGAAACATTTAGGCAGTCCGGCATTACAACTTCGCGATCCTCGACGTGGACTCATCCATAGTCATGCGGGCACCGGGACTTATATCACCGTGTCGATCCTGGAGAGGATATAGCCACACCATGAAACACACCGAAATAACGGGGGAAACCTTGGAGAAACGCCAGGAGACGAATCTGCCGGAAGGCGCCCCGTTGTTCATCCAGGACCATTACGAAATCGACTACCGGCATAGTTATGCCCAGGATTCCCCCTTCTTTGTGGGGTTGAGTCAAGGCCGCTTGCTGGGATCGCGCTGTACGGGGTGCCGGTATAGGTATGCGACACCACGGGCCCATTGCATGGAATGCGGGGCGCCCACGATGTGGGAAGAACTTCCGCCAACCGGACGCGTGCATACCTTCACGGTCTGCTATTACGGCGGGGAGAGTTTTCTGAAAGAAACCCCCTTTCTGTTGGTGCTGGTGGAATTTGATCAGGTAAATACCCTCTTTCTCTCCCGGCTCAAAGGCATCCCATTGGATGAGGTTCACATTGGACTCCCGATTCGTCCACAATTCTCCGACACCCCCACATTCAAGGTGACCGATGTCTGGTTCGAACCCATTGACCCTACCTGAATTTCCCACGATTCCTTCCTTACTCAAGGAAGTCCGAACAGGAAACATGCGGGCAATTTCACGTGCCATTACATTACTGGAAACGAATGGGCCGGAAAGAACAGCGGTCCTGGAAGGGCTCGAGCCTTTCTCCGGCCATGCACGCGTCATCGGGATCACCGGGTATCCCGGCGCGGGAAAAAGTACCGTGATCGATCAATTGATTACGGCGTACCGGTCTCAAGGGAAAAAGGTCGGCGTGCTGGCCGTGGATATCAGCAGCTCATTAACCGGCGGCGCCATTCTGGGAGATCGCATTCGCATGCAGCATCATTCGTTGGATGATCGGGTGTACATCCGGAGCATGGGCACGAGAGGACACCGGGGTGGCCTGGCGATGGCGACACGGGACGCGATTCGCGTGCTCGACGCGGCCGGGTTTGATGTCGTGCTGATTGAAACCATCGGGATGGGACAAGAAGAGGGTGAAATTGCCCAGATAGCCCAAACGGTGGTGGACGTCGTCGCTCCCGGTCTTGGCGATGACGTGCAAGCCATGAAGGCCGGAATCCTGGAAGTGGCCCATATCGTCATCGTGAATAAAGCCGATCATCAGGGCGCCCGCGAAACCCTTCAGTCGTTGCGAGAATGGGTGCCACAGGTGTTGCTGGTGACCGCCCTAACCGGAGAAGGCATTCCATCGTTGGTGGAGGCCATTACCCGCCATCAACAGTCCCTTGAAGTTTCGGCCCCCGTTTCCGGTTGAACGTGCGTATTCCCTTGGGTTGCGCATCCATTAGGTTCGAACTCGTTGTGTTGGCGGAAGACAGGAGAAAGACAATGACGTGGTTCCTGGATCTATTGGCTACTCCGCTCCTGGTTCCCTCTGGTAGTCGGACGCCTGCCACCTAGCCTCTGGGCGGACGCTGGAATCAATCGGCGGGCCTTGTCTGAGCCCTTCGGTAAGACTCAGGATAAACTCCGCGAGTTGGCCCGCCCTTCTAGTCGTCGCGTCCGTCCAATCTGATGAGCCAGGTGGGGCGGCAATGGTTTTGGGTCCTTTTCCCGAAAGAAAAGGACCTCGGCTGCCGGGCCGAAACCCGGCGACTTAAAAATTAAGAATCATGCAACCTGCACCCCTTCAACGACATTCGTTCTCACATTTTGAGATGTCCGAGGAGCGTGGATTTTTGCCTGTCCCCGACCCTCTCGCTTCTTGTTCTCTCTGTCCTGAGCTGGAATGGCTCGGAGGGCAACTTCCCAAGCTGCTGGCTGCCCGACAACTCCGGAACACCATCCACACGATGCAGGACCTCCTTCCCGGCAGGAAGGACAATTGGACTGTCGACACTTACCGATACGCCAATCGCATCCTTTCTTTTGC